>JAVVEM010000016.1:0-66087 GCA_032250805.1 Bacteroidales bacterium | reverse complement strand
AGGCAAGTTATAACTTTATTCCTTTTTGGTTCTGGCTTGTCCAGGTTAGGGTATAGGTAATTAGGGTTTAGGGTTTCCAGTGATTCAGTGCCTGCCCCGAGAACTCCGTGGTTTCAGTGTTTTTGCATCCACCGAAGCCTATCATCCTTCACTAAAACTTTGGCTGATGAGAGGCCAAGGTGGACAGTGGTTTCAGTGCCTGCCCCGATGACTCGGTGGCTTAATAGTAGGTAAAATGTTGGTTTGAAATCAGATATCAGAAAAGCGAAATCAGAAATGAATACAGTATTTAGTATTGAGTATCTGGTATTAAGTACCCAGATTTGTCATTTGTTATTTGTTATTTGTTATTTGTTATTTTTAAGTTTTTTTCACCGCAAAGGTCACGAAGTCTGCGCGAAGAACACGAAGAGTTTGAATAATGGATTAAGATTTAACCAATTCGAAAATCGAAAATCGAAAATCGCTAAATCATTAAACTTCCATGTTCTTTATTCAATGTTCAATGTTCATTATTCCTTGTCCCTTGTCCCTTGTCCCCTGTCCCTTTAGTCACTTTAGTTCACTTGTATTTCATGGGTAATAGATTCTGAATTCTGGTTGCCGGCAACTATTTAAACCTCCGCAGTATGGCTTCAACTGAGCCCACGTACCCGCCTCCGAAAAGGTTAACATGTACCATAAGGGGATAAAGGTTGCAGATATCGAGGCGTTGCTGCCAGCCGGGAGCCATGGGGCACGCTGCATTATATGCTTCATAAAAGCGTCCGGAAAATCCTCCAAACAAGCGCGACATGCCAATATCCATTTCCCTCGAACCGTAATAAACTGCGGGGTCAATGATACAGGCTTCCCCTTTTTCATCAACCATATAATTGCCACTCCACAGGTCGCCATGAATAAGTGATGGGCTTACATCCGGAAAGATTTCATCGAGTTTTTTAAACAATCGTTCGAAGGAAGAAAGCATTTCCTTGCTGAGCAATCCACTGCGCCCGGCCATATCGATTTGAACCTGCAACCGTTCTTCCCTGAAAAAGTCTGTCCACCGCCCGTGGGTATTGTTATACTGCGGGAGCGAGCCAATGTAATTATCATGATCGAGGCCGAAGTTGCCGGCAGTATGACTGTGCAGTTTGGCCAGCTTTTGGCCGAATACTTCCCAGAAATCATTGTTCTGTGATGCAGACTCAATGTATTCGAGCAAAAGAAAGCTGTTGTTGCCGCTTTCTCCCGAACCGATCACTTCAGGCACCCTGAGGGCATTTGCCGTAAACAGGATCTCCAGTCCACGGGCTTCCTGCGCAAACATTCCGGGATATGCCGAGGCCTTGTTGTATTTTACGAAATATTTTCCCGAGCTGGTCTCCAGTAAATACGCATAATTGATCGATCCACCGGATAATGGCCTGGCACTGATGATGCTTGTTTCCTTTTTGTTCTTTTGCGCGAGCATTGAAGCAATCGCGGCATTGAGCTTTTCGGGAAGCATAATGAGTTTTTTTACGAAGATAAAAAAGAAAGCTTACAGCCGGGCTTATATCAACCTGAATTCTACATCAGTTTTCCGGTGGAGGAGCCTGTCTAACAGAAACAGGCCTGCCAGCGAAATCGCAATGATCACTGTAATGGAAGACAATTTTATGTTTGCCGAAAGCTTCATCATCTCCTGTCCGATCTCCGCCGTAAGCATGCTGAGCAGCTTATCGTCGACCGTAAATCCGGAAAACAGACCTCCCATAAACGAAAAGTCGACGAAAAATACGATGGCCACAAGGCCGGCAATACCCATGAAAATGCCGGCCCAAAACCAGATATTGCTGAATGACCACCACTGTGCATTTTCTGTAGAAATATCTGTTTCAATGGCACTCATTACCTTGTCGGTAAAACCTTCCGGAGCCTTCTCAATGCTTCCGTGTTGAATGAGTCCCTTTAAAATCCTGTCTTCCTGTTCATATTGCTTTGTCATCTTATCCTCCTTCAGGCAACGGTATTGATACCTTTATTCATTAATTCGTTCATTTCCTTAAATAATCTTTTTCTGATCCGGTGAAGTTTTACCTTCACATTTCCCAGGCTCATCCCAATAATCTCACTGATCTCGTCGATTCCTTTTTCATGAAAGTAAAACATCATCACAATCAGACTGTCGGTGCCCGGCAAAGCCGACAAGGCATTATTTATCAGTGTTTTCTGATCGTCAATCGATAAGCCCATAATGCCATCCGCAAAATTTTCCTCACTGTAGTTATCGATCTGTTGTTCGTCGGCTGAAAGAAATTCTACTTTCTTTTTACGGCTGTAGCTGACCGATGCGTTTAACGATAGTAAACACAAGGTCTTTGTGCTTTTCCACAAGATAACGGTATGCAGCGGTATTCCCTTTAAGGACCTGTTCAATATAATATTGATCTTCCCGGTACTTCATTTAGCTCTATGACGCATGAATTGGTACGAGGTTACAAGATAATAATAATTTGGATACAGGGTGCAGGAAGGGAATACCTTCGTGCCAGGAACGTATCAGGTAGTAAGCATGATCAGTACGCCCACTTCACATAGACGGAGCCCCATGTAAATCCTCCGCCAAAAGCAGAGAGGATGAGGTTATCGCCTTTCCTTAGCTGGTCTTCCCATTCCCAGAGGCAAAGTGGAATTGTTCCTGTAGTGGTATTGCCGTATTTCTGAATATTGATCATCACCTTCGAAGGGTCGAGGCCCATTCTTCGGGCAGTGGCATCGATAATACGCAGGTTGGCCTGATGTGGAACAAGCCAGTGAATATCGTCGGAGGTGAGGTTGTTTCTTTTCATCATCTCAACAGACACATCGGCCATTCCTTTCACAGCAAATTTAAATACCGACTGTCCTTCCTGGTGAACAAAGTGTTCGCCATTGGCTACGGTTTCGTATGAAGCAGGTTTCACTGATCCGCCACCTTTCTGGTAAAGGAACTGCCGCCCGCTTCCGTCGGTATAATGTTGCGAATCCATGATCCCAACATCTTCGGTTGTGGGTTCAAGGAGTACCCCGCCGCCACCATCACCAAACAAAACACAGGTTGCCCTGTCGGTATAATCAACCATCATCGACATTTTTTCGGCACCAACAACGAGAACTTTTTTATGGGTTCCGGTTTCAATGAATTTTGATGCTGTTGTAAGCGCAAAAAGGAATCCGGAGCATGCAGCATTCAGGTCGTAGCTCCAGGCATTGACCAATCCGGTTTTGTCGGAAATGATGTTCGCGGTAGCCGGAAAGGCGTAATCAGGTGTTACTGTAGATACGATAAGCAAATCAATCTCTTCCGGCCGGGTTCCTGTTTTTTCGAGCAGTCCTTTAACCACTTCCGCACCAATTACCGAAGCCCCCTGTCCTTCACCTTTCAAAATTCTTCTTTCCTTGATCCCCGATCGTGATATGATCCATTCATCGGTAGTGTCGACCATTTTTTCAAGTTCGGCATTCGTAAGTACATAATCGGGTACCCAGCCATGTATGCCGGTGATTGCGGCTCTTATTTTGCTCATAAGGAGTTTTTTTGGGCGGTAAAATTACGAATGTTTTTGAAGCTCGGCCTCAATTTTCCGGGAAAGCTTTGCTTCGTGCACATTTTTTGTCAGCAGGATCATGTTCTTTACCGCATTATCATTAGATATTCCGTGACCAACAACAACGGTGGATTTAATTCCCAGTATTGGTGTTCCACCGAAATTTTCATAATTCATTCGTTCAATAAAATCGTCATAGAAATTTCTTCTTCTCAAAAGGGCATACATTGATTCAAGCTGCTTGAGCAGCACATTTCCTGTAAACCCATCGGTAACCACAACATCGGCGGTATCAGCCAGAATATCCCTGCCTTCAACATTTCCAACAAAATTGAAATGCTTTGAATCTTTCATCAACTGATAGGTGGCCTGGGTGAGTAGATTGCCTTTTGCTTCTTCTGCGCCGATATTGAGCAGGCCAACCCTGGGGTTTTCAACCTGATAAACGTACTTTGCAAAAAGTGCTCCCAGTATCCCGAACTGGTACATCGTCTCCGGCTTGGGATCGGGGTTGGTGCCGATATCAAGCAAGTAGGTGCTTCCTCCGTTTTCTTTTGGCAGAACGACGGCTGTACATGGCCTGAGCACGCCTTTGATGGTTTCAATGCTGTACATTGACCCCACAACCATGGCGCCGCTGTTTCCGGCACTGCAAAATGCATCGATCTTCCCTTCTTTCAAATACAGGAAGCCTTTTGAAATGCTTGAATTGGATTTTTGTTTAAATGCTTTGAGGGGCTGTTCATGCATCCCAATCACTTCCGGCGCATCAACGATCTCAAAAGTCGCGGGATCGACATTTTTTAGCTTTAATTTTTCCCTGATCAGCTTTTCGTCGCCAAACAAGTATAATTTATCGGTATGATCATTTGATGTGACAGCCAGAAGAACTCCTTCCAGAACCGCATCAGGCGCATGATCACCTCCCATTATATCCACTCCAATATTCATGAACAGTCTGATTTAATTCGACTAAGTAACAGTATAGCTTGTGTAATGTTCAGCTTACTCACCTTTAGCCATCACCAGTTTGCCCTTGTAATAAAGGTCGCCATCAACATAATAAGCCCTGTGATAAATATGAATCGTCCCTGTTGTTGGACAGGTTGCCAGCGTAGGCAGGCTGGCCTTGTAATGGGTCCTTCTTTTATCTCTCCTTGTTTTGGAAATTTTCCTTTTTGGATGTGCCATTTCTATTCGTATTTTATGTTTATTCTATATTTTTTAATCCTTTCAGGGCATCCCAGCGCGGGTCGGCCTGTGGAGCCCTGTGTTCATTAAGTTTTTCAACTACCTCACCGCCGCAAGCGGGATCCTCTTCGGAATGCACCCTTTTAAAAGGGATCATGAGCATAATATATTCGTATATAAAATCACTGAGGTCGATATGTGCATCTGTTTCGGGAATGATCAGTATCTCTTCTGTTTCTTCTTTCCTTTCCTGCCCGAACTTCACGATCAGGCGCTCTTTGCCTTCCAGCGGATACTCCATATCCCGTAGACAGCGATCACAGCAAAGCAATACATGCCCTTTAATATCGAATGTAAATATCAGCATGCGTTCCTGACGTTCAAGACTTACTTTCACATCAAGTGCTCCTTTTTGTATATCCGACTGCTCAAAATTTTCAAAAAACGCTTCCGTAATTTCAAACGTATAATCGTGCATCCCCTCTTTTAATCCCACAAAAGGGATCATATACTCTTTCAACACCTTCATGATTACTCCCTTAAAAATTTCGGGCTGCAAAATTAGGGATATATATTGATTTAAGCAAATAATTTGTGGTGTCGGGTTTTAAGGTCTGGGGGCTGTGTTATCTCATGTGAGAGATTTACAGGTACCATTTTTGAAAAATAAATAAATTTTCTGATGGGGCATTTTTAAAATCGGGTGCCCGAAAGTGAAGCCAAAACATGGGCAACATTGCAATTTTTCGCCCGTCACCTGAAACTCACTGCCAAATAGTGTGAAATTTTTAACAGAATATTTCCTGATATTAAAATTATGTGTTTATTTTGCATACCGGCTTTCCGGATATAGATAAACTTACGTACTAAATCTTATAGATCATGTTCAATAAATTCATTGCGGCAATTCTGCCCTACTTCCCAAAAAGCTTTATCTGGCTATTCTCAAAACGATACATTGCAGGCAAAACCATTGAAGATGCGATCAGGGAGTCGCGTAAATTCAACGACGAAGGCATCATGGTTACGATCGACCTTCTGGGCGAATTCATTACCGACCTCAGCCAGGCCGAAGAAAATAAAAATGAATACCTGCATATCATCAATACATTCGAAAAAGAAAACCTCGACGGTAACTATTCGCTCAAGCCTACCATGTTTGGATTATTGCTTGATGAAGAGATTTGCTATAAAAATATCAGGGAGGTTGTTAAGCTTGCTGCGGAATATGGCAACTTTGTAAGGGTCGATATGGAGGATTCACAATGTGTTGATAAGGAGCTCAGGTTATTCAGAAGATTAAAAGCAGAATTTCCCGAAAATGTAGGGCTCGTATTCCAGGCATATCTTAAGCGAACACTCAGCGACATTAAGACGCTCGAGAGCCAGCACTCTAAGGAAACCCCCATCAACTACAGGCTTTGCAAAGGCATATATGTTGAACCGGCCGAAATTGCCTATAAAAAATATGCAACGATAAATGAACATTTTCTTCAGGATATCGAGTATATGTTCAGCAAAAAAATGTACGTTGCTATTGCCACCCACGACAAGCCCATTATTGAAGGTGCCTATGAGCTGATCGGGAAATACAATGTTCCCCGGAACATGTACGAATTTCAGATGCTCTACGGAGTAACGCCCGAGCTTCGGCAATCGATCGTTGAAAAAGGACACCGCATGCGTATTTATGTTCCCTATGGCTCGCAGTGGTTTGCCTATTCAACCCGCCGCCTGAAAGAAAATCCCAAAATGGCCAGTCTTATTATTAAGGCTCTTTTTTACAGGGGATGATAAGTCAGGGCATGCCCGGAAGATCTTAGTCAGTTTCAAAATCACAGGCATCAATGCCGGGGCAATGAATTTTTGGCACCGGAATTGCATGATCAATTCAGTTAAATTATCTTAATATTGCATTAAAATTTAAGATCAATCTCATGAAAAAGACTGTTTTTATATCCTTTGCCCTTATCCTGGCCCTGATGCTGGGAGCATGCAGCTCAAAAAAAGTTACCCGTGTTTCGCCCGACGAGCAGATCGACCTGAGCGGAAGATGGAATGATACCGATTCACGGCTGAGCGCCGAAGCCATGATCAGCCAGTCGCTTTCAGAGCCCTGGCTCGGAAATTTCCGCGAAAAGAACGCAGGAAATAAGCCTGTGGTGATCTGTGGATTTGTGAAAAACAAAAGTCATGAACACATTGATGCAGAAACTTTTATTAAGGATCTTGAGCGGGCATTTATCAATTCAGGTCAGGTAAGACTGGTGCAGGGCGGAGAAAAAAGAGAGGACCTCCGCCGCGAAAGGGCCGATCAGCAGGATTTTTCTTCAGCTGAAACCATGAAATCGTGGGGCCGTGAAATTGGCGCCGATTTTATGCTTCAGGGCTCGATCAATAGTATTGTCGACACGGAAGGAAAAGAAACCGTAAACTTTTACCAGGTAAACCTTGAACTCACCGACATCGAAACCAATGAGATTGTTTGGATCGGTGATAAAAAAATCAAAAAATACATCCGTAATTAGGTTCCCTCTGCCCTAAGCCGATAAGGGGATGTTGATGTTTTCATTTTATGAAAGCAAAGCGTATCATATTACTTATGCTGTTACCGCTGATATTTTGGGGGGGTTGTGCAACCTATTACAAGAAAACCCGGAAATTCCAGTCGTATGTAACGAGCGGCGAGATAGAAAAAGCCCGGGAGTTGATCGACAGGGATGAAAAGCTGAAAAATGGCAAAAACAAGCTGTTGTACCACATGAACCGGGGCTGGGTGTACTGGATGCTGGGCGATGCCGAAACAAGCAATGCCGAATTTGAAACCGCCGACCTGCTCATTGAAGATTATCACCGGCAATTGGGCTATGAAGCACTATCGCTGATCTCAAATCCCGGCATTAAACCATACCAGGCCGAGGATTTTGAAAAAGTGATGGTGAACTATTTCAAGGCACTGAACTATCTGCAGCTCGGCAATCACGAGGATGCTATCGTTGAGGCCAGGCGGATCATCATAAAATTGCAGCAACTTAACAGCAAATACAAGGAAAAGAAAAACCGCTATTCCGACGATGCTTTTGCACATATTATGATTGGTTTGATCTATGATGCCGAAGGCGATTACAACAATGCCTTTATCGCATACAGAAATGCCCTCGAAGTGTATGAAAGCATTTACAGCGAAAACTTTGGGGTAGAAGCACCCGGCCAGCTCAGGCATGATCTGCTCCGAACAGCTTACCTTACCGGATTTCATGACCAAGTTGAAGTATACGAGAAAAAATTTGGCATAAACTATCAACACCAGGAACAAAAAGGAGGTGATGTGGTGGTGTTCTGGCAAAATGGTTTCGGCCCGGTAAAAAGCGAATGGGGCATTACCTTTGTTGCAGTTCCCGGCGATGCCGGCTTTATTACATATACAAACGAAGAATACGGCTTAACCTTTCCCTTTTATATTGGCGACAGGCCGAAAGAGGAGCAATCGCAGCTGCGTAACCTGAACATCGTCCGCGTTGCTTTTCCAAAATACCTTGAGCGCCGGCCTGTTTACAGGCAGGCCTTAATAAAAGTGAACAGCAGGGAATATTCCTTTGAACTGGCACAGAATATGAACAATATCGCTTTTAAAACCCTTCGCGACCGGATGCTTCGCGAGCTGGGAAACAGCCTGCTGAGGCTGGCCACAAAAAAGGCCATGGAAATTGCGGTGCGTGAAGCCACCGCCAAAAGTTCAAAAGAAAATAAGCTTGATGCCGGCGACATTGCCCCTGCCGCCATCACCCTGATCAACGCCTTTACCGAAAAAGCCGATACCCGTAACTGGCAAACACTGCCCTATTCCATTTCCTATACCCGGCTACACCTGCCCCGGGGGAAACACCAGGCCGAACTGGAAGTTTCAAATAAGAACAGTATTCAAAAACACACAATCGAACTTGATGTCGCTGCAGGAAAAACCAGCTTTTATGTGCATCAGACGCTCGCCACAACAGATCCTGTTCAACAATAATTTTTGTGCCTGTCCGGCAGCTATTCAGAGATATGATCTACCGCAGTTTGAGGGATGAATATAGTAATTCGTTGACTATTAGCAGAACTATATTGAATATCTGCCTTATTTTTCATACTTTTGCAAGTTCTTAGTCGTCAACATTTACTATTATGGAAAAAACAAGGGTATTATTTGTGACCCAGGAAATCCTTCCCTACCTTCCGGAGAGCCCAATGTCAAAAATCGGCAGATATTTGCCACAGGGCATTCAGGAAAAAGGCAAAGAGATCAGGACTTTTATGCCACGTTATGGCAATATCAATGAGCGCAGAAACCAGTTGCATGAGGTGATCAGGCTCTCGGGCATGAACCTCATCATTGATGATACAGATCATCCGCTGATCATTAAAGTTGCTTCTATCCAGCAAGCCAGGATGCAAATATATTTCATCGACAATGAAGATTATTTCCAACGGAAATATACCCTGAAAGATAAAAAAGGAAAATATTTTGAGGATAATGATGAGCGTTCCATATTCTTTGCCAGAGGAGTGCTGGAAACTGTCAAGAAACTTGGCTGGGGCCCCGATATTGTTCATTGTCACGGCTGGTTTACCTCATTGCTCCCGGTATATCTGAAAAAAGCCTATAAGGTTAACCCGTTATTTACCGATGCAAAAATGATATTGTCGGTCTACGACGACGACTTTAATGAAGCCATGAGCACCGGTCTGGCTGAAAAGATGAAAATTGAAGGGATCACAAATAAAGATCTTGCACACTATAAAACCCCCGATTACGTTAGCATCATGAAAGCTGCGATTGAGTATTCGGATGCGATCATTATCGGTAGCGAGAAGATTAATCCGGAAATCGCAAAACACTTAAAAACCATCAAGAAACCCATACTTGAATATCAGGATGAAGAGTCGTACATTGACACATATGCCGACTTTTATGATCAGGTTCTTGAGGCTTAATTAAGGCTGCATTAAATCAATTTGAAAAATATTAATTGCCCTACATTGAAACAACGAACGAATTACCGGGTGGTATTTTACATCCTCCTTTTATTAAGCGTTTCCTTCAGTGCCTGTAACAAGAAGCCCGACCAGGTTGGCCTTGGTTTGCAACCAGCATCAGCTGAGCTTTCTGTGTTGTTTGACGAAAGTACAGGCCTGTTTTCACACTCCCTTCGCGAAGATTCTGTCCGCACCGATGTAAATGCCGTGCAAACAGCTTCGCTTGGCAGTATGATGGATCCGGTTTTCGGCATAACAAATGCAGAAATATATACCCAATTCAGGCTTTCTGAAAACGGTCAGAACTTTGGGACAGAGCCCATCCTTGATTCGCTCGTACTTTCACTGCAATACAGCAATTTTTACGGCGATTCCATGTCGGGCCAGACCATAAGGATATATGAGCTGGCCGATGACCTTGACCCTGACACCACATATTATTCTAATCAAACGGTGGCTGATCTTGGTATTGAAATAGGCACCATGACTTTTGTGCCAAAACCTGCCGATAGTGTAAGTGTTGGCGGAAACATGCAGCCCCCTCAGTTAAGGATACAGCTTGCCGAAGAATTTGCCCTCAAAATATTAAATGCCGAAACAAGTGTTTTTGAAGACAATGAAAGCTGGCTCGAATTTATGAAAGGCATGCGGATCACCTCCGACCAGGCGGCCGCTGATGGCGGCATCATGTTGTTCGATATGTTTTCGTCGCTTACGGCCCTTACAATGTACTACCGGGTAGGTTCGCCCCAGGATACATTGTCGTTCACTTTTCTCAGCAATAAGAATTGTGCACGTTTTACAGCTTTTAACCACAATGATTATCTTGATGCCTCAGCAGACCTGCGGGCACAGATCATCGACAAGGATACTGCCATGGGGCAAAAATTAATATACCTGCAGGCAATGGGAGGAGTAAAAGCCCAGATCCGATTGCCCGACTTACAGGAATTTTTTACCGGTCAGGAGGTTGTCATTAATGAAGCCAGGCTCATCCTTAACGTTTATGACGATGGCAGCAAGCTGGCACCGCCTCCGCAACTGGCACTGGCAAAAATTGATGAGGAAGGGGATTACATATTGTTGCCCGATGCCTCCGAATCATCCTCTTATTACGGCGGAGCCCTTAATGATGCTGAAACAAGATATTTTTTCCGTATTTCGCGCCACGTACAGCAAGTACTCAATGGAAGCAGCCCGAATTCACCTTTGATCCTGCTAATTTCGGGAAGTTCATTCCGCGCCAACCGTCTGATATTACACGGACCCGATGAGGCCTTCAATGCTGAAAACAAAATGGTATTGGAGCTTATCTACACAAAGGTTAATTAAGCGTGAAAAACTAACACCTTCTGCAAATATTACACTGAACGATAAACTCCTTATCTTTGCAGACGAAATAGCAAAATCCGAAGCAGCATGTGTGGAATTGTTGGTTATATAGGTCCCAGAGAAGCATATCCAATCCTTATTAAAGGCCTGAGAAGGCTCGAATACAGAGGTTACGACAGTGCAGGTGTTGCATTGCTTAACGGAAACCTGAATGTGTACAAGTGTCGTGGCAAAGTAGCCGACCTTGAACATTTTGTAAAAGGAAAGGACATAAAAGGTACGCTCGGAATGGCGCACACACGCTGGGCAACCCACGGCGAACCAAACGATTCAAATGCACATCCGCATTATTCCCAGTCAGAAAAACTCGCCATCATCCACAATGGTATCATTGAAAACTATCAGACTTTGCGCGAAGAGCTGATCAACCGTGGTCATACATTCAGCAGCGAAACTGATACCGAAGTATTGATACAACTTGTTGAAGATATTCTTGGCAATGGAAAAGTTAATCTTGAAGAAGCCATCCGGATTGCTTTGAGCCAGGTAATTGGTGCCTACGCCATTGTGATCATTTCGCGCGACGACAATAACACCATATATGCTGCACGCAAAGGATCGCCCCTTGTTGTGGGGATCGGCACGAACGAATTCTTCCTGGCCTCGGATGCGACACCCATCATCGAATACACCAAAAAGGTAGCGTATCTGAATGATGAAGAGATCGCGGTTATAAGTCGCGACGGAGGGTTTAAGATAAAAACCATCAAGAACAGGGAAAAAACACCCTATATCGAACAACTTGAAATGAACCTGAGTGCCATAGAAAAAGGTGGCTTCGAGCATTTCATGCTTAAGGAGATCTATGAGCAGCCCAGGTCGATACGCGACAGTTTTCGCGGACGATTAAGGCCAAACGGCGAAGTAGTGCTTGGTGGTATCAGCGATTACGAGCAAAGGATCATGAATGCCCGCCGTATCATCATTGTGGCCTGCGGAACCTCGTGGCACGCCGGCCTGGTGGGCGAATACCTTATCGAAGATATCGCGCGCATATCTGTTGAGGTTGAATATGCTTCCGAATTCCGTTACCGGAATCCGGTCATCAGCGAAGAGGACGTGATCATTGCCATTTCACAGTCGGGCGAAACTGCCGATACCCTCGCAGCCATTGAGATGGCAAAATCAAGGGGTGCGCTGATCCTGGGCATTTGCAATGTGGTGGGTTCATCCATCGCAAGGGCAACCCATGCCGGGGTATATACACATGCCGGTCCTGAGATCGGGGTAGCATCAACCAAAGCATTTACCGCTCAGGTTACCGTGCTCACCCTACTGGCTCTTCAGATCGCAAGAAAAAAAGGACATCTCCCGCAGTCGGTCTATTACCAGTATTTCCATGCCATGGAACTGATCCCTGAGAAGATCGAAAAGGCGCTGCTGGTAAATAATTACGTGAGAGAGATCGCCTACACTTTTAAGGATGCACGCAACTTCCTATATCTGGGCCGCGGCTATAATTTTCCGGTTGCCCTTGAGGGTGCACTTAAGCTTAAGGAAATATCATACATTCATGCCGAGGGCTATCCGGCAGCCGAAATGAAGCACGGGCCCATTGCCCTGATCGATGAAGAAATGCCGGTTGTATTTATCGCTCCCAGCACAGGGACCTATGAAAAGGTGATCACGAACATACAGGAAGTAAAAGCCCGTAAAGGAAGGATTATTGCGATCGTTACCGAAGGTGATACCACAGCCAGAGACCTGGCCGACTACGTGATCGAGATCCCCCATACAGAAGATCTGCTCACACCATTGCTGGCCACCATCCCATTGCAACTCCTATCTTATCATATCGCCGTAATGCGCGGATGCAACGTCGACCAGCCCCGCAACCTGGCAAAGTCGGTTACGGTGGAGTAGAACTAAAATCTCTCTTCTACAGCATCCCAGTCGACGATCTTCCAGAAATCTTCGATATATGCAGGGCGTGCATTTTGCTTGTCGAGGTAATAGGCATGCTCCCATACATCGCAGGTCAGCAATGGTGTTAATCCGTCGCGAAGCGGACAACCGGCATTGCTGGTCTGGATAATGTCGAGGTTGCCATAGGCATCTTTGATCAGCCAGGCCCATCCTGATCCGAACAGGGTAGCGGCAGCTTTTGAAAATTGTTCTTTGAACTTTTCGAAAGAGCCAAAAAACTGATCGATCTCTTTGGCCAGTTCGCCTCCCGGCTCACCTCCGCCACCGGGCCGCATGCAGTTCCAGTAAAAGGTGTGGTTCCATACCTGCGCGGCATTATTAAAAATGCCCCCGTCGGCCTTTCGGATGATCTCCTCCAGCTTGGCTTTCTCAAATTCAGTTCCCTGAATAAGGTTATTTAAATTGTTGACATAAGCCTGGTGGTGCTTTCCATAATGGAATTCGATCGTTCTTTTTGAGATCACAGGCTCCAGCGCATCTTTCGGATACGGTAGTTCAGGCAATGTGAAAGACATGTTTTTTAGATTTTTGGGTTAATATAGCAATAGGTAAAGGTAATCATTTTTAATGATACCTGAAAATCACAACCCTGCTAATTGATTGTCTGATTCACCGTTTTCCCTGCCAAATAGTCCATCGCCACCTGAAATGTTTCATCTATTTCATGGTAAACCGGATAAAATCCATCATCATCAAAAAGATTACGGGCAATATAGGCCCTGATAAGCGTTTTGATCCTTTGCTCCGATTCGTGGATACCGGCTTCATCCCTGCCGATGCCTTTTTCTTCGGCATAAGCAATAAAATCGAGGAACATCCCCTTATTGACAGTAAAATACTTTTCAAAATCTTCAAAGGTGGTATAATCGCTCAGCTTTTGCCGATGGGTGTCGGTATATTGGAAGGCATAGCGAAAGATGATCCCCCTGTCGAGCAAATGATTATAATAATCCGGATAGTTATCGGCATCGTAAGGCACATAAATGTCGGGCATGATCCCTCCGCCTCCGAAAACGGTTCTTCCACCGGGTGTGGTATATTTTAATGAATCGTTGAAATGGATGCTATCGGCACTTTGTATTTCGCCATTATGAAAGCGTTGATAGAAATCTTCATAATAATCGTCCTTGCCATTCATGTATGGACGCTGTATGCATCTGCCTGTGGGTGTATAATAGCGTGCAATGGTAAGCCTTACGGCAGATCCGTCGGGCAGGTTTAATTGTTCCTGTACCAATCCTTTGCCAAACGACCTCCGCCCAATGATCATTCCCCTGTCGTTATCCTGCACTGCACCTGCAACGATCTCACTGGCCGATGCCGACCCTTCATTGATCAGTACAACGAGCTTCTGGTCTTCAAAATGTCCTTTTTGACTGGCATAGGCATAGCTCCTGGGGCGGTTGTTCCCTTCAGTATAAACAATGAGCTTTTCATCTTCGAGGAATTCATCGGCCATCCGTGTAGCAGCCTGCAAATACCCGCCCGTATTCCCCCTGAGATCGAGGATAAGGCTTTTCATGCCTTTTTCAAGAAGCATGTTGAGGCCTGTAAGGAATTCGTCGTAGGTAGTGGCCGAAAACCTGCTCACCTTGATGTACCCGATCGTATCGCCGGGCATATAGGCCACGTCAACACTATAGGTAGGAATAATATCGCGTATAATGATAAAATCCAGCAATCCTTTTACGCCTCTTCTGAATATTTTAATATCTACTTCGGTACCCCTCGGGCCTTTGAGCATGCCTATGGCGTCTTCATTTTTAATTCCCACGCCGGCAATAAGGCTATCGCCCACCATGACAATCCGGTCGCCGGCAAGTAATCCTACTTTTTCTGAAGGACCATCCGCAATGGTCTGAATAACTGTAATGGTATCCTGCTCGATCCTGAATTGTATGCCGATGCCCTCGAAATTGCCCATCAGTTCTTCGTTAACCTCTGCGAGCATCTCGGCCGGGAAATACTGGCTATGCGGATCAAGTTTTTCGAGTATGCCAAGGATAGCATCTTCCGAAAGCTGTTCTTTGGATACAGAATCAACATAGTTGGTGGTAATGTAGCTGATCAGGTCGGTAACTTTATTATAACGCTCTGCCGCCGGTGTAAACATCCTGTGATGAACATCGGATTTCGGAGCCAGCTTGATGCCGCCCCAGATGCCGATCAGTAAAACGAGGGCAAAAAATATGGGAAGATAATACCGGTACTTCCTTTCTTTATACTGCATGTTATGTGGAATAATTAAAAAAGCTTTTACAAAACTACAAAATCCGTATACACTCTGCACAAATAAGCTGCAAATGGAATGTTTCGGCTAATGGTTTACCGTATCTTTCTCAAAGCGTAGCGAAGCCGAATTGATGCAATAACGCAAACCCGTTGGCGGGGGACCGTCGTTGAAAACATGTCCGAGGTGACCCCCGCAACCTCCGCAAACTACTTCGGTGCGGCGCATTCCATACGAATTGTCTTCTATAAATACCAGGCTTTTTTCGGTATGCGGTTCGAAAAAGCTAGGCCATCCGCAGCCCGAGTCAAACTTGGTGTCGGACCGGAAAAGCAATTCGTCGCAAGCGGCACAATAATAAGTACCTGTGTCTTTGGTGTCATAATATTCACCTGTAAAGGCCCTCTCAGTGGCACTTTCCCTTAACACCTGGTATTGGAAGGGAGTTAATATTTCTTTCCATTCCTTGTCAGGTTTTGCCTTTGGATATGTCATTTCTTCTGTTGTGTTTAAATCCTGGGAATTCCCACAGGAAGAGATCATGAGGCTTCCCGGAAACAGGGCAATAAGAAAAATTCCCTTTAATATTTTATTTCTTCGCATGTGCATTTCATAGTATTAACATCTGGCAGATAGTTTTGTTTTGCGGTAATCCCTGAACAACTACTCAGCATAAGCGTTGTAAAAATCACTAACTTTGCGCTTTTATTTCAATTGTTAACTGATAAGTAAGCTTATCAAAACAAAATAATTATTTCAGATGGTTATTGTTGGTGGAAGGAACCTGAATGGTGCCGACTTTTATAAGATCCTTTTCGGGGGAGAACAGGTGGAACTCGATAAAAAAGCATTTGCTGAGGTAGAAAACAGTTATGCTTTCCTTGAAAGTTTTGCCAAAGACAAGATCATTTACGGTATCAATACCGGTTTGGGTCCGATGGCCCAGTATAAGGTTGATGATGCTGACCAGGTTAAGCTTCAGTATAACCTTATCCGCAGCCATGCCGCGGGATCGGGCAATAATATTTCGAATCGCGCTGTAAGGGCACTGATGGTTGCCCGCCTGAACAATTTCATGCAGGCTTATTCAGGCATTCATCCGCACATCCCCATTCTCCTGAAGGAATTCATCAATAAGATGATCATTCCTGTCATTCCCGAACACGGCGGTGTCGGAGCCAGTGGCGACCTCGTGCAGCTTGCACATCTGGCCCTTTGCCTTATTGGCGAAGGCGAAATTTTTTATAAAAATTATACCCATCAGGCCTCCGCAGTATTTGAAGCAACCGGCCTGACGCCGGCAAAGGTATATATCCGTGAGGGCCTTGCGCTGGTCAATGGAACCTCATGCATGTCGGGCATCGGCATCCTCAATGTGATCAAGGCCCGTAAGCTGATCGACTGGGCTCTGCTGGCTTCGGCCATGATCAATGAGGTGGTTGAGACTTACGACGATCATTATTCATATGCACTGAACAAGGTAAAACTTCATGAGGGGCAGAACATCATTACCACCCGTATGCAAAAACTTCTTGAAGGGAGTAAACTCATTCGGAAACGGGCCGACCATCTTTATAACGGGAATGGGAACAATGAAAGAGTATTTACACGAAAAATCCAGGAATACTATTCGCTGCGGTGTATAACACAGATCCTCGGCCCGGTGATCGATACCATCGACCATGCCGAAAAAGTTGTCCTGAATGAGATCAATTCTGTAAATGATAATCCGGTGATCGATTACCGTGAAAAAACTGTGAACCATGGCGGAAATTTTCACGGCGATTATGTTTCCCTTGAAATGGACAAACTAAAAATTGCCATTACCCGGCTTTCGATGCTTTCAGAAAGGCAACTCAACTTTCTGATGAACGAAAAGCTGAACAACAACCTGCCTCCCTTCGTGAACATGGGCACACTCGGCCTTAACCTGGGTATGCAAGGGGTACAGTTCACTGCCACATCAACGGTTGCCGAAAACCAGGCCCTATCAAACCCCATGTATGTTCACAGCATACCCACAAACAACGACAACCAGGATATCGTAAGCATGGGAACCAATTCGGCACTCATGGCCATGAAAGTGATCGATAACACTTTCGAAGTTCTGGCTATAGAGCTTATTGCTCTTCTGCAGGCTGTTGACTGCCTGAATTATGCCGAAAAATTATCGCCGGCCAATCACGCCGTTTATTCAACCCTCAGAAAGATCGTTCCTGCATTTAAGGAAGACAGCCCCAAATACAATGAGATCAGAAGAGTGATCAAGTTTATAAAATCCAATGATACTGAATTGAAACTTAAAGACAGCTAAATGGAATTTGCAATTGTTACAGGTGGTTCGCGAGGCATTGGCAGGGCTATTTGCAAAAGCCTTGCTGAGATGGGATATCACATACTGATCAATTATCACACAAATAAGGATGCTGCAAACGAAACCCTGGCTGAGATCCAGGCTGAGGGTGGGAGTGCCGAACTGCTACCCTTTGATGTTTCTGATGCTAAACAAGTAAAAGCATCCATTGAAAAATGGCAGCAGCAGCATAAAGACGAAGGATATATCAAGGTGCTGGTAAACAATGCCGGGATCAGGAAGGACAACCTTATGGTGTGGATGGAAGATGAAGAGTGGTCGTCGGTGATCGATACGAATTTAAACAGCTTTTACTATGTTACGCGGCCACTCATACAGGATATGATCGTGAATAAGTTCGGGCGTATCATCAATGTTGTGTCCCTGTCGGGGATTGACGGCATGCCTGGGCAGACCAATTACAGTGCTGCCAAGGCCGGAGCAATAGGAGCAACAAAAGCGCTTGCCAAAGAGCTGGCGCGAAAAAAGATCACTGTAAATGCTGTTGCACCCGGCTTTATCAGGTCTGACATGACCGCCGATCTCGATGAAAAACAATACAAAAGCCTTATCCCTGCCGGGCGTTTCGGACTGCCCGTAGAAGTGGCTGCAGCCGTGGCTTTTCTGGCCTCAGAAAAAGCATCGTACATCACCGGACAGGTGATCTCGGTAAATGGAGGCATCAGCAGCTGATCAGGACTTATTTTATTTCCATAATTAATTTTATTTTTGCAGTATTTGTAAAATACCTTATACGCATATGAAACGTGTCGTAATTACCGGAATGGGCATATATTCTACCATTGGAACAAACCTTGATGAGGTCCGTGACGCGCTTTATCACGGAAGATCAGGAATTAAATTTGATGAAGGGCGCAAAGAATTGGGATACCGTTCAGGCTTAACAGGCTATATACAAAGTCCTGATCTGAAGGGGCTGCTCGACAGGCGTTCGCGTGTCGGACTCGCCGAGCAGGGAAAATATGCCTATATCGCCACCCTCGAAGCATTGAAGAATGCAGGGATTGATCAGGATTACCTTGAAAAATCAGAAGCAGGGATTATATATGGAAACGACAGCTCCTCGGTTCCCGTTATTGAGGCTATAGACATGATGAGGGAAAAAAAGGATACGACTATGCTGGGCTCGGGATCGATATTCCAATCCATGAACTCTACCATCAGCATGAACCTTTCGGTGATCTTCAAGCTGAAAGGCATAAACTTTACCCTAAGCGGAGCCTGTGCCAGCGGATCGCATGCTTTAGGTATGGGCTATTTTCTCATACGGCACGGCATGCAGGAATGTGTGATCACCGGCGGAGCGCAGGAAATAAACCCTGAATCGATGGTCAGCTTCGACGGATTGGGTGCTTTTTCGGTGCGTGAAAATGAACCGCAAAAAGCCAGCAGGCCCTTCGACCGTGATCGCGATGGCCTGGTTCCCAGTGGCGGCGGAGCAACCATCATCCTCGAAAGTTATGAAAGTGCCCAAAAAAGAGGCGCCCACATACTGGGCGAAGTTATTGGATATGGATTTTCTTCAAATGGCGACCATATTTCCGTGCCCAACCTCGAAGGTCCCGTAAAATCGCTCAAAATGGCGCTGAAAGATGCAGGAGTGAAGGCCGCAGAAATCGAATATATCAATGCACATGCTACTTCAACACCGGTGGGCGACGCCAAAGAAGCCCAGGCAATCTACGAAGTTTTTGGCGACGCAAAACCTGTGATCAATTCAACAAAATCAATGACCGGGCATGAAATGTGGATGGGTGGAGCCAGCGAAGTGGTATATTCACTGCTGATGATGCACAATAATTTTATTGCCCCCAACATTAACTTTGAAAATCCTGATGAACATTCGGCAAAGCTTAACATTAATTCCAAAACAATGTCGCAAAGCTTTAATATGTTCCTTTCCAATGCCTTTGGATTCGGTGGCACAAATTCGTCGCTGATCATTAAAAAAGTAATGTAAAATATTCATACTTTTACACCCTGAGTTATACAGCTATAATTAAAACTGCTATGGATAAAAAAGAAGTCGTTGACATTATAAACGGGTTCCTTATTGATGAGTTTGAAATCGATGCAGCACTTATTCATGACGATGCAAGCTGGAGCGATATCGGTATCGACAGCCTCGATTTTGTTGATATTGTTGTGATCATTGAAAAAGAATTTGGCTTCAAATTAAAAGGCGAAGACATGGTAAATGTGCGTACTCTCGGGCAATTCCATGAACTGATTTATCAACGCCAAACAAATAAATAATTTCCAATGTCAACCTGGGAAGGTAAAACCCGGGGCGGACTTGCCGGCTACCGGATCTTCGTTAACATTCTTAAAACTTTTGGCCTGAGGCCTGCATATTTGCTTCTACGGTTTGTGGCATTGTATTACTTTATCTTTTCACGTAAGTCGAACCGGCACATAAGATACTATTTCCGTAATATCCTGGCTTATGGAAAATGGAAGACGCGCATCAGCATATACCGCAATTACTTTTTGCTCGGACAGGTGCTGATAGATAAAGTCGCCGTAATGTCGGGCATGGGAAAACACTTTACCTATCATTGGGACGGTGAAGAGCATCTTCTGAACATGGATGAAGGTGGCTTGCTGTTGAGTGCGCATATCGGAAGCTGGGAGATTGCCGGCAATTTCCTTTACAGGGTAAATAAACGCTTCAACATTGTGATGTATGATGAGGAGCATCAAAAGATAAAAAATTACCTGGAAGAAGTAATGGTAGAAAAAAATCTCCATGTCATCCCCATAAAAGACGATCTCTCGCATATTCTGGCCATTAAAAATGCCCTTGAGAATAAAGAGCTGGTGGCGATCCATGCCGACAGGTTTGTGGAAGGTTCAAAAACCATTCAATATCCCCTGCTGGGTGAAGAGGCTTTGTTTCCTGAAGGGCCTTTTTATCTTGCTGCCCGCTTTAAGGCTCCGGTAAGCTATGTTTTTGCCGTGAAGGAAAGCTCGCGCCATTACCATTTTTTTGCCACGGCAGCTAAAAAATATGAAAATACTCCGGCCCGCTCCGTTAAAGGAGAGGACCTCCTGCCGGTAATTAAAGATTATATTTGCACAATGGAAAACATTCTTTCAAAATATCCCCTGCAATGGTTTAATTATCATAAATTCTGGATTAAAGAAGCAGATTAACCACCAATCAAACTACACATGGCAAGAAATTACGGAAATGATAAAAAACCTGCCCTCCAGGCCAAAAGTGACGCACAAAAGATCGCTTTTGCCCCCATTATGTTTCAGGCAGCCAGAGCACTGCGCAACTTTAACATTCTCAACTTACTTGGGGGCCACAACGAGGGAAAAAGTCTGCAGGAAATTGCCCGATATGCCGGTATCAGCGAATATGGAGCGCTGGTATTGCTCGAAGCAGGCCTGAGCCTCGAAATGCTCAGGGTAGAGGATGATAAATTTTATCTCACCAAAACGGGCCACTTCGTCAATACCGATAAGTTAACGCGTGTAAATATGGATTTTTCGCATGATGTGAACTACAAAGCATTTTTTCATCTTGAGGAAGCCATCAAAGAAGGAAAACCCGCCGGTTTGCACCATGAGTTTGGTTCGTGGCAAACAGTTTATGCAGCCCTTGCTGAACTCCCCAATGATTTCCGCAAGAGCTGGTTCAGCTTCGACCATTATTATTCCGATACTTCCTATCCTGAGGTTTTGCCCCTGGTGTTTAGAAACAAGGTAGGCAGGATCCTCGATGTTGGAGGAAATACCGGAAAATTTGCCATTAAATGTGCCGAATATAACGACAATGTGCACATCACCATCCTTGATCTTCCGGGGCAGATAAAAGAAGCCGAAAAAAATATCAGGGAACATAATTTTCAGGACCGCATTAAGGGGCATTCGATCGATTTACTTGATTTTTCAATCCCCTATCCCCGGAATAATGATGTGATCTGGATGAGCCAGTTCCTCGATTGCTTCTCTGAAGAACAGATCCTGAAGCTTTTACATAATGCACGCGAAAGCATGGACGAAAATTCAGAGTTGTTTATCATGGAAACTTTCTGGGATAAGCAGCGATTTGATGCATCCACCTATAGCCTGCATGCCACATCACTGTATTTTACCTGTGTTGCAAACGGAAACAGCCGCATGTATCATTCAGAGGATTTTCACCGGCTGGTAGAACAAGCCGGCATGCATGTAGAAGAAATGATCGAAAACATTGGCGTAAGCCATACCATTTTACGGTGTAAAAGATGAAAAAAAAAGCGCTGGTAGTTTACTATACACAAAGCGGGCAGTTAAAAAATATCATTGATGCCGTAATCACCCCCTTGCAGGATGATTTTGATTTTGTGTTCGAAGAACTGAAGCCTGAGCCGGAGTTCCCCTTTCCCTGGAAGGGGATGAGCTTTTACCAGTCATTCCCCGAATCCGTGCAGGAAATTCCCTGCAGGCTGCAGCCTTTTTCATTTAATCCCGATGAGGATTTTGACCTGGTCATCCTGGGCTATCAGCCCTGGTACCTCTCGCCATCCATACCTGTAAGTTCATTCCTCCGGACTAACGCCGCCCGAAAAGTTATGAACGGAAAGCCGGTGATCACCATCCTGGGTTGCAGGAATATGTGGGTAATGGCACAGGAGCGGATAAAAGAGCGCATCGCTTTGCCTGGCGGAAAGCTTGTGGGCAATATCGTGCTCGCCGACCGTCATCCTAACCTGGTCAGCGTAATTACTATTGTTCGATGGATGTTGAAAGGCGAAAAAAAGGGAAAGGGCTTGTATGGCCACCTGTTTCCCGAATCAGGAGTAGACAGGGAAGAGATCAGGGCTGCTTCAAAATTCGGCGGGCAGATCCGAAAATCCTTTGATGAGAACAAGCTCGATACATTGCAAAATGAATTGCTTGCCCTGGGAGCTGTTGACATTAAACCGGTTTTGCTGGCCATAGAAAAACGCGGGTATATGATGTTCAGGCCCTGGTCGGAATTTGTACTGCGAAAAGGTGGGGCCGGTGATCCCGCACGCGAAGGGAGGCTGCGGATGTTCAGGGCCTATCTCTTTGCAGTGATCTATCTTGTATCGCCTTTCGGAAGTATTGTTTTCCGGCTCATTTATACCCTTAATCCCGGCAAAAAAAGAAAAATGATCCAACGTTACGCAAAGATCACCTGATATTTTTCTTGCGTAATTCGTTGAACATTTGCATAAAAATAGTGTTCATTTTTGTTTGTAAACAACTCCGTTTTTGCCAAAAGAATTTATCTTTGCCACATTAGTGCGATCAGTAGAAATTATGATTCATAAAAAACCAGACAACGTATACATTACCCGTTTATCGAAGTTTTTACCGAACAAACCGGTCTCAAACGACCAGATGGAAGCTTTTCTCGGAATGGTTGATGGAACACCATCAAAAGCCAAAGCTGTTATTCTCCGCAATAACCAGATCAAAACACGCTACTATGCACTCGATAAAAACGGGAACTCTACACATAGCAATACCGAACTTACCGTTGAAGCCATTAAAGGTTTAACCGACGAGAGTTTTAAAGCCGACGATATTGAAGTGCTGGCTTGCGGAACAACTTCACCCGATCAGCTTCTGCCCTCGCATACTTCAATGGTTCACGGAAAGCTGATGACAAAGCCCGTCGAGATCATCTCACCTGCCGGTTCATGCGCTTCGGGAATGCATGCCCTCCATTATGGTTACCTGGCCATTCTGGCCGGCGAAAAAAACAATGCTGTTTGTGCGGGTTCTGAAAAGTTGTCGACATGGATGCTCGCAAAGAACTTCAAAAAAGAACCCGACAAAAGGGCCAGGATCGAAAAAGAACCCATCGTGGCTTTTGAAAAAGATTTCCTGAGGTGGATGCTGAGCGATGGTGCGGGAGCAGCCCTGCTGTCGCCCAGGCCAAACAATGAAGGTCTGTCGCTCAGAATTGACTGGATCGAAAGCAGGTCGTTTGCCAATGAACTGGATACCTGCATGTATGCGGGCGGTGAAAAGCTCGGCGATGGCGAATTTAAAGGCTGGAGGGAATATGAGCCGGAAGAGATCCTCGAAAAAACAATTCTTTCCCTGCAACAGGATGTTGATCTGCTTGGAAAAAATATTGTTCCGGCAGGAAACAGGTTCTTTCTTGATATCGTTAAAAGGCGGGGCATAGATGTGAACGATATTGACTGGTTCCTCCCACATCTTTCCTCAGAATATTTTCGTGGCCGGATAAAGGAAGAACTCATCAGGACGAATATAAACATCCCCGACGAAAAATGGCTGACGAACCTGAACCGTCTGGGTAATGTTGGGGCAGCCTCCATTTATTTTATGCTTGAAGAGCTCTTCCACTCAGAGAAACTCAAAAAAGGACACACAATCCTTTGCATGATCCCCGAAAGTGCGCGTTTTTCATATGTTTACCTTATGCTTACGGCAGTCTGAGTCGTTCAGTTGCATGCATTCCGCTTACAATAAATGAACGGCCTTTCTTCGTATCTTTGTCCCAAAAATAAAAATTCATGCTGGCTTCATCTGATATTGTACAACAACTTATTCCACAGAAAAACCCGATGGTCATGGTCGACACACTGATCAGGCATGAAGATCAACAGAGCATTACAGGCTTTTGTATTCAGGATAATAACCTGTTTACCGAACATGGATACTTTTCGGCAGAGGGACTTCTTGAAAACATGGCCCAGTCGGCGGCCCTCAGAACAGGATGGATAGCCAGGCAGGAAAATACCGGTGATGGCGATTTTTCGCCCCCGAGGGGTGTTATAGGGGCCATTAAAAATTTTATGGTATACCAGTTACCCAAAAGCAATACCTGTATCACTACCACCATCGTTATTCAGGCAGAGGTAATGAATGCCACAATGATAAGTGGGAGGATAATGCAGGATCAGGTTCTTATAGCCGAAGGTGAATTAAAAATATTTCTACAATAAACTGAAAGCAATCTGTTAAGTGAAAAAGAAGGAAGTTCCACAGGATAATGAAGGCCTGCAAGAGGATAAGTTGCGTGACCTTTGCTATGCCGTTGACGAAGACGGGAGTTATGTTACTGTGAAGAGCAGTGGTTGGGAACCGAAGAATGCCGCCATGAAGCAGGCCTGGGAAGAGGTTAACATCAGGGTGGAGGAAGCCCGGCAAAAGGTGCTCAGGGGCGAATACAGCATTCTGGCGTACCATATGGAAAAGAACATTATGACTGCAAAATTGCTTTCGCAATATACCGGCATACCCAGAAGGAAGATCAGAAAGCACCTGAAACCTGAGGTTTTTGAAAAACTCCGGCACGGTATCCTGCAAAAATATGCTGAAGCCTTTAACATCACAACAGAGCAATTAACCGATAACCAGGTTCTGGAATTGAATAAATGAGCAAAAACATACATATCGATTTCAGGCATCGCCACGCGGCGCATTGCGAAAATGGTGTAACGTCGAACCTGCTTTGGCATTATGGGATCAGGCTGAGCGAGCCCATGGTTTTTGGACTCGGATCGGGTATATTTTTTTCATATATGCCCTTTTATAAGTTAAATGGCCTTCCGGTAATTTCATTCAGGCCTTATCCCGGTTTTATTTTCAACAGGGTAACCCGGCTGCTCGGGATCAGTATCCGCAGGCATAAATTCCCAAACAAGCCCGGCGAGGCCATGGATAAACTCAATGCTACCATCGAAAAAGGCATCCCGGCAGGATGTCTTGTGGGAGTTTACCATTTAAGCTACTTCCCCGAAGCGTACCGTTTTCATTTCAATGCCCATAACCTTGTTGTCTATGGCCGCGAAGGGGATCAATACCAGATCAGCGATCCCGTCATGGAACATCCGGTTTCGCTCAGCTATGATGATCTTAAACGGGTACGCTTTGCCAAAGGCACCTATCCGCCAAAAGGACGCATGTATTTCATTGAGCGTATCCCTGAAAATTACGAGCTGCAGGCTGCCATTAAAAAGGCCATCAGGAAATCAGTGAGCGACATGCTCACCATTCCCATTCCGCTTTTCGGAGTGAACGGCATCAGGTATATGGCCCGCAGGATGAAAAAATGGCCAAAAAAGTTCGGAGAAAGAAAAGCATCATTGTATCTCGGTCAGGTCGTGCGCATGCTGGAGGAGATCGGAACCGGTGGCGCCGGCTTCCGCTTTATGTATGCCGCATTCCTGCAGGAGGCAGCCAGGGAACTCGACCAGGATTGGCTGAATAAATGCTCAGAGGACATGACCGCGGCGGGCGACCGCTGGCGTGAATTTGCCATTATTGCCGGCAGGATATTTAAGGGGCGGGGCCGAAAAGAAGAATCATACCAGGCTGCTGCCGATATCCTCCTCGACATTGCCGACCGGGAGGAGAAGATCTTCCGTCAATTGAAAAAGCTCAGATAAAGAATGCAACCAAGGCTTGCCATAAAAATCGAACAAGTGTCGAAAACTTACAGGGGCAGTGCACTGCCTGCTGTTGATAATCTCTCCCTTGAGATCAGGCAGGGTGCCCGTTATGGCTTGCTCGGACCAAATGGGGCAGGAAAAACAACCACCATAAGCATCCTTTGCGGCCTGTTGAATTATGATCATGGAAGCGTTTTTATCAATGGTATGAAGCTGGAAAGCAAGTTCAGAAAGATCCGCCGGCAAATAGGATTGGTGCCCCAGGATATAGCTCTTTACGAAAGCCTGACAGCATGGGAAAACCTCCGCTTTATTGCCGGAATGTATGGCCTTAAAGGACGGGAAATGAAAAACAGGATCGAAGAATGCCTCGATATGGTCGGGCTGGCTCAGAATGGACATAAACAAATTGGCAAATACTCGGGAGGGATGAAGAGAAGGATAAACCTGGCAGCAGGCATCCTTCACAATCCTGAGATCCTTGTCCTTGATGAACCTACCACGGGTGTGGATGTGCAATCGCGAAATACCATCCTGGATTTTCTCAGGCAGGTAAATCAAAAAGGCACAACGATCATTTATACTTCCCACTATCTTGAAGAAGCCGAACAATTGTGCGATGAAATCACAATTATCGATAACGGCAAAGTTATTATTGAAGGGAAAACCGGCGAAATTATCGGCCAAAATAAAGCGTATGCCGACCTTGAAAGCGTGTTTTTGCACCTCACAGGCCGGCGCTTAAGAGATTAGCACATGCGAAGATTGCTTACATCAATTGTTAAAGAGGTGCTTATCCTGATCAGGGATTTTGCAGGCCTGGCCCTTATCTTTCTCATGCCGATGATTCTGGTGTTTGTGATGGCCCTGATCCAGGACACCACTTTCCGAAAGATGGACGAAACCAAACTGTCAGTGCTCTTTATTGATGAAGACCTTGGCACTGTCGGGCCGGCCATTGAAAAAGGGCTGATGGAGTCAGATATGATCATACTCGAAAAGTCGCATAATGGGCAGGCCCTCGACAGGGAAACACTGATCGGACTGGTAAGCGGGGGGAAATACCAGATTGGGATCATCGTACCTGAAAATACCAGTAGAAAGCTACAGAAAAAAGCCCGTTATCTTGTCGATAAAGCACTCGAAGAAGACAGCCTGATAGAAAAACCACATTTTGAAGAGTCGTCATTGATCCTGTATTTTGATCCCGCGATAAAGCATTCGTTCAGGGAAACGGTGCGCATGGCACTGAGCAAGTTAACCTATGGTATAGAATCAAAGCTCATTTTCGATCTCTTTGCAGAAGAGATATCCATGCTGCTTGACACAGAAACCACGATGGAATTTGATCCCGCAGGCATTATCAGGCTGGAGGAAAAAAATGCAGTGAACAGGTATACCGAAGTCATCCCCAACTCTGTGCAGCACAATGTTCCGGCCTGGGCCGTATTTGCAATTTTCTTTATTCTCATCCCCCTTTCGGGGAATATTATAAGGGAAAGAAACAATGGAAGCATGCTCAGGATCCGCCTGATGCCGGGCTCATATTGGATCACAATCATGGCAAAGATCATCGTTTACCTGACCATAAGTATCATACAGTTTATTCTGATGTTGCTGGTAGGGATATTTATCCTGCCCATGTTCGGCCTTCCCGAGCTCAGCCTCGGAAATAATATCGCCGCGCTGTTTATTATGGTGGTGGCCACCGGCCTGGCAGCCACCGGCTACGGCCTGGCACTTGGAGCCATTGCCGGCACCGCGGAGCAGGCAGCTTCATTCGGCTCGGTATCGGTCATCATCATGGCTGCACTTGGGGGAATATGGGTGCCAATATTTGTTATGCCTGAAATGATGCAGCAAATCAGTGTGATCTCACCGCTTAACTGGGCTCTGGAAGGATTTTATACTATCTTTCTGCGAAACGGCGACATTGGCGATATTTGGCTACAGCTTGTTTTGCTGGTCGCCTTCAGCGCTTTATCCATGTTTATTGCTTTTCATTTTCTGCGACTGAAAAAGAACTAACAGAAAAGATGATGAACCCCTTGTTGAGCCGTATCTCAAAGAAAATTCCATAATTTAGCGCCTTCAAAAGTTTGCAATGACCGAAGTATACGCGGGAGCAGAAAATATAATCACATCATTAGGCTTTGATACCGAAGAGAATATCGGAAATATCATTGCCGGAAACAGTGGTATCAGAACAGATCAAAGCATGGCCTATACCCCTGGCCCGATACCTCTTTCGCTGACAGACCGCAACAGACTGGATCAAAACTTTGAGGCCGGCGATAATGAGCAATACACCACGCTGGAACAGCTTTTCATCCAATCGATAAGCAAATCGCTGCAACAGTGCCGCATTGATATTTCATCACCCGGATGCCTGTTTATTTTTACCACAACAAAAGGAAATATCGAATTACTCAATCATAGGGTAAGCCCTGATATTCCCAGGGGGAGGATCAATTTAATGGAGATGGCCCGTCAGATCACGGCGTATTTCAACCATCAACATAGCCCGGTCATTATTTCCAATGCCTGCGTTTCGGGGGTAACAGGACTTATATACGCATCAAGGATGATCCGTTCGGGAAAAGTAAGGCATGTTGTTGTTAGTGGCGGTGATCTGATTTCTGAATTTATCGTTTCGGGCTTTCAGTCGTTCCAGTCGCTGAGCCAAAAAGCCTGTAAACCATTTGATAAAAACCGCGATGGCCTTACGCTTGGCGAAGGCTGTGGAACGATCATTTTATCAGGTGAGAAGAAAGTGTTTGATGATGCTGATCCCATTCAGGTGCTGGCAGGTGCCGGCAGCAATGATGCCAACCATATTTCAGGACCTTCGCGCACCGGCGAGGGCCTGCTGATAGCCATCAGGCATGCCCTTGAGCTATCGGGCTTAACGCCCCGGCATATCGATACAATCTCGGCACATGGCACAGCCACTGCTTATAATGATGAAATGGAAGCAAAAGCATTCAGCAGTGCAGGCCTGGGCATGGTTCCGCTCAATAGCTATAAAGGATATATCGGGCATACTCTGGGTGCAGCCGGGGTGATTGAAACTGCCATTTCGATGAATGCCCTGAGAAAAAATATGCAATTTCAGTCTATGGGTTATGAAGAGCATGGTGTATCACAATCCATCAATATCATTAAAGATACAAGATCAGAAGAAATAAATACATGCCTGAAAACAGCTTCAGGTTTTGGGGGCAGCAATGCCGCAGTGGTTCTTCAAAAACGATCGTAAATGACACTGATCATCAGAAAATACAGTGGTTTGAATTTTGCCCGGGCAGCAGTGAACGGACAAACAGTGATAGAAAATACGGATAAGCTGGATTTTAAAAAGTTCCTGAAAGCTATTTACCGGCATCGCAACATGGATTATCCGAAGTATTTTAAAATGGATAATTTAAGTAAGCTGGGGTTTATTACCATGGGGATGTTGCTGGAAAATGAATCATTGACGGAGCAGTACGCATCTGATAAAACCGGCATCATCATAACCAATGCAAGCTCATCGGTCGAAATTGATAAAAAGCACTGGGATACGATAAAAAACAGAAACAATTATTTTCCAAGCCCTTCAAATTTCGTATACACCCTGCCCAACATTATGGCGGGTGAAGCAGCGATCAGGCATCAACTCAAGGGGGAGAATACCGTGATCATCAGTGAGGATTTCAACCCGGTTTTGATATGCGAAACCACCCAAATGGCTTTTCATGCAGGAGTTATTGAATGCTGCATCTGTGGCTGGGTTGAGCAAAATGAAAACAATTATGAATCACTGTTGTTAATCATCGAAGAAAGAGATAATACACACACAGGCGAGAAATCCGCGGAAGATATTATCTTTGAGCCTTCAAAACTCATAGATATCTATAAACAGCAACAAGAATGGAAGAATTAATTCAAAAACTTAAAGTTGAGATCATTGAGGTACTGAACCTTGAAGAAATGGAACCGGAAGATATTGAATCTGATGCCCCACTTTTTGGCGATGGCCTGGGCCTGGATTCCATCGATGCACTTGAATTGATCGTTCTTCTGGAAAAAAATTACGGAATAAAGATCGAAGACCCAAAAGACGGCCGTAAGATATTTTATTCGGTCAGGACCATGGCTGAATTCATCACCGAACACCAAAAGTAATATATGTGCAGGGTTGTGGTTACCGGCATGGGTATCATTACTGCCATCGGCAATGATGTTGCGGAGAATTATGATGCCCTGCTGAACCGAAAACATGGAGTTGGAAAAATATCTGTACTTGATACGCTTCACAAGGACGACCTCCCCGCGGGTGAGGTAAGGTTCAGCAATGATGAGTTGGCGGAAATAGCGGGCATTCAGGCGCCGGAGCTCACCTCAAGAACCAGCCTGCTGGCTGTAATCGCCGCCAAACAAGCATTTCAGTCGGGCATAGCCCTTTACGGACCTGCAGATCATACCGAAACTGTGCTGATCTCATCCACCACCGTGGGAGGAATGGATAAGACCGAGAAATTCTTTAATGATTACCTCCAAAACAGCACATACTCCCACCTGCTTCATACACATGATTGCAGCGAGAGTACAATGCAAATTGCTGATAATCTGGGTCTTCGACATACCAACATAACATTGAGTACCGCTTGTTCGTCATCGTTGAATGCCATCATGCTCGGGGCAAAAATGATCAAACACGGTTTAGCCGGGCGGGTGATCGCCGGTGGATCTGATGCCCTGTCAAAATTCACGCTCAACGGTTTCAACACCCTGATGATCCTCGATAAAGGCCATTGCAGGCCGATGGATGCCAGCCGCACAGGCCTGAACCTGGGGGAGGGAGCAGCCTATGTGGTGCTCGAATCGGAGCAGTCGGCAAAAAAATACAACAAAAAGGTGTTATGCGAAATCAGCGGCTATGCAAATGCCAACGACGCCTATCACCAAACCGCCAGCTCGCCTGATGGTTACGGGCCGTATCTTTCGATGACGGAAGCCCTGGATATGAGCGGTCTGCAACCATCCGATATCAGCTACATAAATGCTCACGGTACCGGTACTGATAACAACGACCTTACCGAAGGGCTCGCGATTGAAAAGATCTTTGCTCCGCATTTTCCAATGGTTTCATCAACAAAGCCTTATACGGGGCATACCCTGGCAGCAGCCGGGGTGGTTGAAACGATATTTTCAATCCTTACAATACAAAACCAGGTTATGTTCCCTAACCTCAATTTTAAAAACAAGATCGCGGAACTGAGTTTTGAACCGCTTACCGAACTAAAATATGGCAGGGTAGATCATGTGATGACAAACTCATTTGGCTTTGGAGGCAACGACTCAAGCATTATTTTATCAAAATATTAAAATGGAAGCATATATCAGGGGCATAGGAAATATTTCACCTCAGCAAAGCTGGGAAGATATTCCTTTTCCACCTGCCATTGTGCAACATGAAGGAAACCGTTTAATATGCCTTGAGCCTGATTACAAACAATATATCAATCCTGTTCAGATGCGGCGTATGAGCCGCACCCTGAAAATGGGCGTATCAGCGGCAGGCAAATGCCTGCGCGATGCCGAAGTTGATGTGCCCGACGCGATCATCGTAGGTACCGGCCTGGGCATGATCGCCGATACGGAAAAGTTTCTCCGCTCCATCATCGACAACAGGGAAAGCCTGCTTACACCTACCTCATTTATACAATCGACACACAATACCATCGGGGCACATATTGCGGTAATGCTTAAATGCAATAAGTATAACCTTACCTACGTAAACGACTATCTTTCATTTGAAAACGCCTTGCTCGATGCAAATATCCGCCTGCTTGAAGATGCATCTGAAAATATTCTCCTTGCCGGGATCGACGAAATGACCGACTCCTATTTCAGGATCACAGAAAATGCGGATTGGTGGAAAAAGGATATTGCCCGTAACCTCGACCTGCTTCAGAGTCCCGGACCGGGACGGATAGCCGGCGAAGGAGCTTCGTTTTTTGTGGTAAACGGCAACAAACATCCCGGCAACTACGCCCGCTTTGCAGGCGTTAAGACGTTTTATAAACCTGAATCAGAAAAGGAAACCGATAATTTTATCACAGAATTCCTCTCTGACCATGACCTGAGTCCCGGTCAGATCGGATTGCTGCTTACTGGTATAAACGGAGACACAGCATCAGACCAACATTATTACCGGCTCCGCGATAGCCTGTTTAAAAATGTACCTTTTGCCTTTTATAAACATCTTTGCGGTGAATATCATACAGCATCGGCATTTGCTTCGTGGCTGGGTGCCCGCATACTTCAATCACAAAAATGGCCGGATGATATCATGCTTGATAAGATGGCACCCACCCTGCCCCTGAATAATATTTTGATCTATAATCAACATAAAAATACCCGGCACGGACTAATCCTCCTGAAAGCATGTTAAGCTACCGAAAAAAGGTACTCATCCTATTATTCAGCTCAGTGATCATCATTTCACTGGGATGGATATTCGACCTGCTGAATATTTGGTGGGCTCTGCTCCTCATCATCCTCAATATTTATGCCCTTGCTGCCGGAGCTTTTCGCATATGCTCAGGCCTATATGTAAGTGCTCATTGCAGAGGGGAAACGCAAAAACCTTACCTGGCCCTTACTTTCGACGACGGTCCTCATACAGGTATGACTCCGGTAATCCTCGACATTCTGAAGAAAAACAAAATAAAAGCAGGATTTTTCCTCACCGGGAAGCAAATTATTAATAATAAATACCTTGTCAGGCGTATATCCAACGAGGGCCATATCATCGGAAACCATTCCTATAGCCATGCCAATACTTTTGGCTTTTTCAGCACAAGGGCCGTGATCCGCGACCTGGAAAAAAATGAACAACTCATCCACGAAATAACAGGGAAGAAATGCATGCTTTTCAGGCCCCCTTTCGGTGTTACCAATCCGCATATTGCCAAAGCGGTACGATATTTGGGCTATTCCGTGGTGGGATGGAGTATCAGGTCGCTGGATACCATAACCATCGATCCGGACATGACAATAAAACGAATAAAAACGCGCCTCGGTCCCGGACACGTGATCCTTCTTCACGATAACCGCCTGCAGGCCGCAGTTATCCTTGACAATATAATACGGATCGCCAAAGAAAAAGGATATGAATTTGTTTCGCCTGATATTCTTCTTCAATTGAAAGCCTACAGATAATATGATCATAAACCTTATACATATCCTCCTCATGAGTATGCTCTGGGTGCAGGGTGCGGGAGAGATGAAGATAGTGGTAAGCAATATATACCCTGCCGAAGGACAATTATATGTGGCCGTATATCGTGGCGAAAATGGTTTTATGAATGCAGATTCTGCATCCTACAGTCAGATTGTTGACATAAATGCAGAGCGTCATACCATTGTTTTCAGCGAAATAGAGGTGGGAGAATATGCTGTGGCCATTTTTCAGGATGTCAATGGCAATGGCAGGCTGGATATGAAAAAAGCGCGTATTCCAAATGAACCTTTTGGCTTTTCGAATGATGCCCGAAGCAAGATGGGACCACCAGGGTATGAAAAAGCAAAATTCTACTTTTCGGGCGATATGGAAATAAATATAAGACTGGTGAACAATGAGAAAAAATAAAACGTTCTTAATATCAGGTATTCTGGCAATTATGCTTTCTGCCATTATAACCGGCAAAGGCCTGGGGCAGGAAAAATATAATGCCATGAACAATATTGAGGCATTTACTCAAAACATGCAGCAGGCATCGGAGCGCACCAGCAGTATTTCCAGCGATTTTGTTCAATATAAGCATTTGAGTTTTCTCGAGGAAGATGTGGAAAGCAAAGGTGTATTTTATTTCAAAAAAAAAGATAAGCTGCGCTGGGAGTATACCTCGCCCTTTTACTACCTCATTATTTTCAGGGGCGATACCGTTCTCATTCAGGACGACAACAAAACCAATATCTACGATGCTTCCTCGGGAAGGATGTTCAGGGAGATCAACAATATCATGCTCAGCATGGTGGATGGCAGTATCCTTGAGAGCGACAACTTTTCGACCGCCTATTTCGAGAACGATGAATATTATATCCTTGAGCTTATCCCACAGGCGAAGAACATGAAGGACTTCCTTACGGGGATCCGTATCTTTGTAGATAAAAATGATTATTCGGCAGATGAATTGCTCATGCTTGAGCGTTCGGGCGATTATACACATATACGATTTTTAAACAAGCGGCTGAATGAGGATATTCAGGGGTATATTTTTGATCTGCATTAGCCTGGTGTTCCTGTCTTCGTCAGGATGCTATATGTCGAAATACAGGAAAGCAGGAAAAACCGACATCGGTGGGACCGCATACCACGAACTCAGGCCTTTTGGCCGGGAATTTGAAAAAGCCCTGTACAAAGCGCACATGTCGGTGAACGGGTGGGAATTTGACGGCCTGCTGATGATTAAACAATTCGCCGGTCAAAGCTATAAAGTGGCATTTTTTAGCGAACTCGGATTAAATTTTTTCGACTTCGGGCTCCGGAATACCGGACAAAAAAACAAGTTGTCGCTCAATGTAAACCATATTTATCCACCCCTCGACAGGAGCCTGCTCCTCAATAATCTTGAAAAGTATTTTTCGATGCTGCTCAGTCCCGGCCTGGATCATGGCACATACAAAACATTCGTAAAAAAGGATGGCAGCAAGGTAATGATACAGTTAAATGCATATAAAGGCAAAGACGCTTACCTGAGCAAAAACCTGATCGGGCCCTATACCGAAATAGTAAAGCTTGGACCCATGGGATGTAAAGAAAAGATCAGGATCACTGTTTCGGCTGATAGAAATAATTATGCCCCTGATCATATCCTTATTGAACAAGCCGGATTAAGGTTGCGCCTTGAAATGCAGGCTGTGCCAGAATAGCACCGTGATATTTAAAACCCGGCCGGCAGGCATCTTGTACCTCATCTTCATAAACATTATCTTTGCCTGATGAGCCTCGACACGCTATATACCATTACTGATCTGGCCTTCGGCGAAGAAAACTTTGAAGCCACACTAAGTATTGACCCTGAACATGATGTTTTCAGGGGCCATTTCCCCGGGCAGGCAATTATGCCCGGAGTATGCCTTATAAGCATTGTAAAAAGAATTGCAGAAGCAATCGCAGGCAGGGAAATGCAGCTAAAACAGGCGACAAACATAAAATTTCTCAATATTATTGATCCCTATGGGCATAAAGGCTTAAGAATTAAAGGTTCATACCTTGATGATAAAAAAGAAGAAATAAATATAAGCGCCAGCATACTGGATACGGAAACTGTCTTCTTTAAATTCAAGGGGGTTTTTATTATCTTTGTTTCTGACAACAAAAAAAATTAGCACCATGAAAAAGATATTGCTTTACACCATGTTACCATTCATGGCCATGGTGGTATTTATTGCCGCCCAAAACACAACTCCCCCTTTAAGCCCCGCCCAGGAAGAGATTGAGCTGGGCTTTCCGGATGAGATCATGGCCCTGCTTGAACGATCATGCTTTGAGTGCCATACACAGGATGGAGGACTGAAACCAAAGCTTGCACTGAATTTCAGTAAATGGGACGACTACAAGCTGACAAAAAAGATCGGCAAGCTAAGTGATATTGCAGAAGAAGTGAAAGAACAAAACATGCCTCCCGCAAAACATATAGAAGAATATCCTGATCGGGCGCTCAGCGCTGAAGAGATCGATATGCTGGCCGAATGGGCCAATGCCGAGGCGGATAAACTTATGGAAGAATAAATTTACGGGGATATACGAAAAGCAATATGAAAAACAAAGGCCGTTTCATTCTGATCATCCTGTTGGGGTCATTTCTGCTCATCCAGCTATGGCAGGTAGATAAAAACAGGGGCGAAGAAAACCCGCCCGACGATTTTTTTATGCATAACCCATCCATCCCCGAATCGATGATGCACACCATTAAAACCTCTTGTTACGATTGCCATTCAAATCATACCAATTATCCATGGTATGCCCATGTAGCTCCCTTTTCATGGATCATCAATCAGCATATCAAAAACGGGAAACAGGAATTGAATTTTTCTGATTACGGCAGCCTGAGTGATAAGCAAAAGATCGGTGTGCTAAGCTCCATCTGCGAAGTGATCAGCGACAGCACCATGCCGCCGGCCAACTACCTTATGCTCCATAAGGATGCTGCTCTTGATCTTGATGACATCACGGCCATATGCGATTGGTCGGAGGGTATCGCCCTTTTTATTATGCGTAACAGGTGATCAGGATCATGAATGAGGATGAAAAGCAATACTTTGCAAACAATAAGGACTTTGAGCGCTTAAAATGCTGTGTTATTGTCCCCACATACAATAACGAAGGCACCCTTGCCGCTGTTTTACAGGATGTTCGCAGGTATACCAACAAAATTATTGTCGTCGACGATGGATCAGATGATTCAACTCCCGCAATACTCAAAAGCTTTACCTCGCTTGAAAGCATTCGCATAGCAAAAAACAAGGGAAAAGGATATGCCCTCCGAAAAGGATTTGCCAGAGCTCTGGAACTGGGATATGAACATGCCATCAGCATTGATTCCGACGGTCAGCATTTTGCTTCCGATATCCCTGTATTTCTTGAAGCCCTCGACATGGATCCCGCATGCCTGTTTGTTGGTGCACGAAACATGGAAGAAGCAGGAGCCCCCGGAGCCAGCAATTTTGGATTCAGATTCTCCAATTTTTGGTATACCGTAAGCACGGGCATAAGGCTCCCCGACACCCAGTGCGGATTCCGCCTCTATCCCATTAAAAAATTAAAAGGAATTCATTTTTTCACACGGCGCTTCGAATTTGAAGTGGAGGTGATCGTACGTGCCGCATGGAAAAAAATTCCGGTGAAAGCCGTTCCCGTAAAAGTGTATTACCCGCCCGGAGACGAAAGGATAACCCATTTCAGGCCTTTCACTGATTTTTTTCGCATCAGCCTGCTCAATACCTTTCTTGTTATCCTTGCCTTATTGTTTTACCGCCCCTACCTCTTTATTTCCAGGCTTACCTGGAAAAGGTTTAAGGCTTTTATCCGGAAAGAGCTCTTTAACCCACACGAATCAAACAGGGTTAAAGTAGCCTCGGTAATGCTCGGAGCATTTATGGGTGTTGCCCCTGTTTGGGGATGGCAGATGGCCATTGCACTGGGTATAGCCATTGCCTTCAGGCTTAATAAGATCATTGTTTTGGCGGTATCAAATATTAGCATTCCCCCCATGATCCCGCTCATTTTATACCTGAGCTACATTAGCGGAGGAATTGCCCTGGGCAAAGGAGCAGGTATTGATTTCGACAACAATATCAGCATTGAGTTTGTAACCGAAAACCTGTTTCAGTATATCATCGGCTCACTTATTTTCGGTGTGGTCCTTGCCCTGGTGTTGGGATTTATCACGTATCTTGCATTGCTTATTTTCAGGAAGCCTGCACCAGTGGGATCCTCAAAAAATGAAAAAGGCGAATAAGATATATGGGGAATTTATTTTCAGGCATATACGGCATTTTTAACCGGAATTTCAGGGCATTCATTTTCTTTCTTATCCTGCTGATGGCCTTTATTGCATATTTTGCTTCAGGCATCAGTTTCGAAGAGGATATCAACAAAGTGATCCCTGCTTCGGAAAAAAACCGCTCGTTGATCAGGGTACTTGAACATTCGAAATTTGCCGACCGCCTGGTATTTTGTCTCAGCACCTCCACCCCTGACGGGGATCCTGCTCCTGAATTGCTTATCGCCTTTGCCCGATCGCTCATGGATTCGCTGCAAAGCCCCCGTGCCGCTCCATATATTAAAAAAATCGAAGGCCGGTTTGCCCCCAAAGATATACCGGAGCTTTATGGTCTGCTGTACGATCAGCTTCCGCTATTTCTGGAAGAAAGCGATTATCGCAGCATTGAAAACATGCTCACCGACCCGGCCATAAAAGCAGCTGTGAAGAAAGATTACGAAGCCCTGATGACCGCCGGAGGCTTTGCCATGCGCGATATGATCCTTAAAGACCCGCTCAGCCTCACCCCGCTGGCCCTGAAGAAACTGGAACGCCTGAAAGTGAGCGATAACTTTATCCTGTTCCGCGATCATATCTTTACTCAGGATAAAAACAATTTGCTGTTTTTTCTTATCCCCGAAAACCCTGCAACAGAAACATCTGATAATGCCAGGCTGATTGAGTTGATCGAAGGTTTTAATAACTCCCTGGGCAGGCATTACGAAAACAAGGTCACTGTACACTATTTCGGATCGATGGTGATCGCCGGTGGAAACGCTGCGCAAATCAAAAAGGATATCATTATCACGCTGAGCATTGCAGCCATTATCCTGCTCATCTTCCTGGGCTTGTATTTCCGTAAAAAAACAAGCTTGCTGCTTTTATTCTTGCCTGCGCTTCTTGGCGGGGGCACGGCCGTTGCCATACTGGCAATATTTAAGGGCGAAGTATCGGCCATATCACTTGGCCTTGGATCGGTAATGCTGGGAATATCGATCGACTACGCACTCCATTTCTTATCGCACCTCCGTAACAGCGGATCGGTAAGAACGGTAATAAGGGATATTGCAAGCCCGGTGATGATCAGCAGCCTGACCACAGCGTCAGCTTTCCTGTGCCTGATGGTGCTGAATTCGGAAGCACTACGCGATCTCGGACTTTTTGCTTCAGTAAGTGTATTCTCGTCGGCTGTTTTTACCCTGATCGTGCTTCCGCAGTTTTTCAGGGAAGAAAGTGTTGTTGACCATAAAAAACTCAGTTCAGGCCTGGCAGGCATCCTTATCCGTGCAGCATCATATCCTTACGACCGCAACAAAAAACTTGTCCTGTTTATTTTTATCCTCCTTGTTGTTTTTATTTTTTCATCCCGCCGGGTACAATTTGAAAGCAACATGGACAGTATGAACTATATGTCGCCGGAGCTGGTCAGGACCGAAAATTTCCTCGACAGCATTTCTGATTATAAACTGCGCTCGGTTTTCATTGTGTCGGATGCAGAAAATCTCGATCAGGCACTCGAAAACAACGAGCGCCTCATCCCTGTTGCCGACAGCCTTCTGGCAAAAGGGGTTCTGCATGCTTATACGTCCGTGCATCCCTTTTATCCTTCATCAGAAGAAAGCAAGCGGCGGATACGGCAATGGAAGGCATTCTGGGACCATGAAAAGATCAATCATGTAAAAACAACCATCATAAGTACTTCACAAAAGTATCGTTTCAGGCAGGATGCTTTTAGCAGCTTTTATGATTTGATGGAATACCGGAAAGCGCCCGACAGGGAAAGCCTCGAACCCCTGCGCGAAGCCTTTCTCGTTGAATATATCAGCGAAAACGACAGTCTGGCCATGGTTACGACCATTTGCAAGGTCGAAGCCGGAAATAAATCACAGGTATATGCTGCTTTTGAAAACAAGAAGAATGTTACGGTCTTCGACCGGCAGTCGCTGACCACCTCATTCATGGAAGGCCTCAACGACAGCTTTAATACCCTGATACTCGTTTCACTGCTTGTGGTATTTCTCATCCTCACCCTGTCGTTTGGCCGTATCGAACTCGGCATCATTACTTTTATTCCCTTGCTCATAAGCTGGGTTTTTACACTTGGCATTATGGGCCTGCTCGGGATCAGGTTCAATATTTTTAATGTGGTTATTTCTACCTTTATCTTCGGCCTGGGCATTGATTATGCCATTTTTACCCTGCGCGGTTTAATGCACGAATACCAGTATGGCCATAAAAAGCTGAATTCATTTAAAACCTCTATATTGCTGTCGGGCATTACAACCATTACGGGGATCGGAGTATTGATCTTCGCAAAGCACCCCGCCCTGCAATCCATTGCCATATCAGCCATTATCGGGATCATATCGGTGATCCTCATTACCTACACCCTTCTGCCGCGTCTGTTCAGATTCCTGGTTGAGCATGAGGGCAGGCCAAGGAAGTGGCCGGCAACACTAAAGGACTTTATTTTTTCTATCAATACATTAATGATCTTCCTGGTAGGGGTGATCATTCTCGATATTGCAGGACTCATCCTGCGCTTCCTGATCCCGATGCCGTTGAAGAAAAAAAAGCTGCTCTTCCACAAAATGCTTTCGGTAGCTACCTGGGTCATTGTTTACGGCTCGGTAAACATCAAAAAGATCATCTGGAACCGCAGCGGTGAAGACTTCAAAAAACCTGCCATCGTGATCTGCAATCACCAGTCGCATCTCGATACGGTGCTTACCATTATGCAAAACCCACGCATGATATTGCTTACCAATCCCTGGGTTCATAAAAGTATTTTTTACCGGGGATTTATTCGCTTTGCCGATTTTTACAGTGTTGAAGAAGGCATTAACACACTGAAGGAAAAGATCAAAGCCATTGTCGCGGAGGGTTACAGTGTTCTTTATTTCCCTGAAGGTACACGTTCGCCCGACCTTGAGATCGGGCGTTTTCACCAGGGTGCCTTTCACATGGCCAAAGAGCTAAATCTCGACATCATTCCCATCATTTCCTACGGATCGGGAAACGTGATGCCCAAATTTGAGCCTTTCCTGAAAACAAGCCCGGCCACCATGACCATCATGCCACGCATCGGGCCCGACAACCCCTTGATAAAAGAAACCAGCCTGGCCACGGCAAAAGCTGTTCGCCAATATTATATAAAAGAATATGCCGCGATCAGGAAAAAAATCGAAACACCGGCATTCATTCGCAAAAAAGTGATCAGGAATTACCTTTACCGCGGACCGGTGCTGGAGTGGTATATGAAGGTAAAGATAAGGCTCGATGATCATTATAAAATATTTCATGAATATCTGCCCGAAAAAGGCATGATCACAGATATCGGGTGCGGTTATGGTTTTATGGCCTATATGCTGAAATTAATGGCTCCGGAGCGAAAGTTCACTGCTTACGACTACGATGCCGGCAAGATCGATACGGCGAATCATTGTGCCCTGAAAACCGGCAGCATTCATTTTATCCATGCCGATATCACCAAAACACAAATCCCTGAAAGCAATGCCTTTTTGCTCATTGATGTGCTGCATTACCTTCCGCCCGAAGAACAGGAAGCACTGATCAGGAATTGCATTGAAAATCTTGCTCCGCAGGGTATTATTATCATACGCGAGGCGGATATCGGAATGAAAAAGAAACATCTTGGCACCAGGATCTCGGAAATCCTCTCTACTGGTTTCGGTTTTAATAAAACCCGGGGAAGCCATAAAAAGCTTTACTTTAGATCGAAAGAAAAATATCTCGACATTTTTGCACAATATGATCTGGATGTCGACATTATTGATGAAACAAAAATGAACTCAAACCTGATCTACATACTCAAAAATAAGGCATCATGAAATTCGATGTGGTTATTATAGGCGGCGGCCCGGGAGGTCTTATCAGTGCATTGATCCTCAGCAAAGAGGGGATGAATGTATGCCTTCTTGAGCAAAACCCGCAATTGGGGGGCAACCTGCAAAGTTTTACCCGCAAGGGCTGCACCTTCGACACGGGCATGCACTATATCGGGAGCCTCGACCAGGGGCAATACCTCTACAGGTATTTTAATTATCTCGGGTTGAATGGAAAATTGAATCTGAAAAAGCTTGATACAAAAGGTTATGATACACTTACATTTGACGGCGACGAGAGGGAATATCCCATGTCGCAGGGATTTGATCAATTCGTTTCGGACCTAACGGAATATTTCCCGGAGGAGAAAAAAGGCCTTGAAGCTTATACGGCAAAGATCAGATCGGTAATTGATGAATTTCCGCTTTACGATATCTCAGGCATCCGCACATATCAACTAAATCCTTCACTGCTGGAAGAATGCGCCGCAGGTTTTATCCGCAAAACGATAGGGAACGAACGCCTGCAAAATGTGCTGGCCGGAGCCCAATCGCTTTACCCCGGAAATGCTGAACAAAGTCCTTTGTATGTACATGCCTGCATGCGTGATTCGCTGATCAACAGTTGCTGGAGGCCTGTCGACGGTAGCCAGCAAATTGCCGACAGGCTGGCAGAAAGCATAAAAAAATACGGAGGTACAATACTGCCTTCGCATAAAGTAAAAGAGATCCTCGTAAATAATAATGGTGTTGCTGAAGCAGTAGTGCTCGAAAACGGTGATAAGATATTTGCCGCTAAGTTTATTTCCAATGCCCATCCGGCAAGCACACTGAAAATGATAGGCGAAGGAAAGATCAGGAAAATATACAGGCGAAGGATCATGCGCCTGAAAAATTCTCCCGGGGCATTTACCGTATATGCTGTGCTGAAAAAAGACACCTTTCCCTATCTGAATAAAAATTATTTCCATTACACAAACAGGGGGGTATTGCATCCTTCTGACGAAGGACATGCCTGGCCGGAGAATTATTATTTTTATACGCCAGCTTCGCACAATACGAATAAATTTGCCGAGTCGATCGTGATGCTGGCCGACATGAATTTCGCTGAGGTAAGCCATTGGGCCGGCAGCAAGGTAAACAGGCGGGGAGAAGAATATGAAGCCTTTAAACACGAAAAAGCCGGCCTCCTGCTCAACAGCCTCGAAAAACGACTACCCGGCATAAAAGAAAAAATTGTGGACTATTATACCTCCACACCACTTACCTTTATGGATTATACCGGCACGCATGAAGGCTCGGCATACGGGATAATGAAAGACTGCTCAGATCCGCTGAGATCGATCATTTCGCCGGCAACCAGGATCAGCAACCTTTATTTTACAGGGCAAAATCTTAACCTGCACGGGTTTATGGGCGTAACGGCAGCTGCAGTGATCACGTGTTCAAAGATTGTGGGCCTGGAGTATCTGACAAATAAGATTTCAAATGGCTGAAAAAAGGGGAAAAAGACGCTGGAAATATATCATAGGCCTGATTGGCATTTTGCTGATCGGCTTTGTTTTGTATTTTAACCTTGTTACACGTATCCAACCACCCACTGAGCTTGATCCGCACCAGATGGGATATGAGCGTACCCAGTCCGGCCAGGGCTTTTTCATCGATGGTGAAAATTGGTTTAAACAAAATGAATTTGGTTTGTGGGAGCTGTATATCACTGGCAGCCCTCTTGATCTGGGTGTTAAAAATGGCTTGTTGACTTCAGAGCTGGTAAGGGCTCAGGAAGATGCTTTCGTAAATCAGATCAGGTCGATGATCCCTTCCCAGTCGTACCTCCGATTTCTTAAATATTTCCTTGCCTGGTTCAACAAGGATCTCGACAACCATATCAAACAGGAGTACCTGCTCGAAATATATGGCGTGTCGGCATTTGCTTCTGAAGATTACGGCTTTATCGGCCCCCGTTACGACCGGATCCTGAATTATCATGCAGCCCACGATATTGGCCACGCCCTGCAAAACCTGAACCTTGTTGAATGTACGGCCTTTGGTATCTGGGATGAGCGCACCGCCGACAGCTCCTTGCTGATTGGACGAAACTTTGATTTTTATGTGGGCGACGAATTTGCTGTGAATAAGATCGTATCATTTGTCAGGCCTGAGAGTGGATATAAATTTGCCAGCATTGGCTGGGCCGGAATGATCGGTGTTGTTTCCGGAATGAACGAAAAAGGGCTGAGCATCACGCTCAACTCGGCAAAATCTGATATCCCCTTCGGGGCACGTACACCTGTGTCGATCATAGCCAGGGAAATACTGCAATATGCTTCGACCATCGATGAAGCCATGGAAATTGCTTCTGCCAGGGAATCATTTGTATCGGAGAGTTTTTTGATCGGCTCGGCCATAGATCATAAAACGGTGGTGATCGAAAAATCGACTGAGCAAACCGTGCTTTTTGACCCCGACACCAATTTTATCGTCCTTGCCAACCATTTCCAGTCGGATGCCCTCGTAAACATCCCACTTAACAGGGAAAATATGAACAACCTTACGTCTGTTTACAGGCACGAAAGGGTAAAGGAACTTTTGCAGGCTGAGCCTGTGATCGATCATTTTGATGCAGCGGATATCCTTCGCAACCGAAAAGGCAAAGCAGGAAAAGATATCGGCAATGGGAACGAATTGGCGATCAACCAGCTGATCGCTCACCATGCGATAATTTTCGAACCCGAAAAACTAAGGTTCTGGGTAAGTACGGCACCCTGGCAACTGGGGCCATTTCTTTGCTACGATCTGAATGAGGTTTTTGCTTATATTGAAATGGAAACAGAAACTTACAACAAAGCCCTGGAGATTCCTGCAGATCCTTTTTTAAATGAACAGGAATACGGCAACTTTCTTGAGTTCAGGCTATTGGCACAGCAGATCGGCGAATCAACCAAAACTGCAACACCTTTGCCTGAAGCCGGGGAAATTTTCAGGGATCTTATCAAATTCAATCCTGAGTATTATCACACATATGCTTTGATTGGCCGGTATTATCAGGAAATGGAAGATCACGAAGCTGCCATGAAATATTTTAACTTAGCATTGTCGAAAGAAATATCTTCCAATACCGAAAAAGACAACATCAGGCAATGGCTTGAGGAGTGCCGCAACCCTTGATTTTATGGATCATATCCCGAACATAGAAACCCTTGACCGGCCGGAGATAAGGAAATACCAGGACCGGAAGCTGAAAGAAATGCTGCAATACATCAATTCCCACTCGAAATTTTACGTGCGCATTTTCAAAGAGCAGGGCATCGACATCGGTTCTGTACAGGGTATTGATGGCCTTAGTAGGCTTCCGGTAACCACCAAAGAAGACCTCCACCGTTACAACGATGAATTTATTTGTGTTGACAAAAGCCGGATCATCGATATGAATACCACCTCGGGCACCATGGGCGATCCGGTTACCTTTGCCATGACCGACGGCGACCTCGACAGATTGGCGTATAATGAATACCTGTCACTTTCGTGCGCAGGCACAAGCGAAAACGATGTGTTTCAGCTCATGACCACCATCGACCGGAGGTTTATGGCCGGGCTGGCTTATTTTTTGGGTGCACGGAGGCTGGGGGCAGGAATTATCAGGGTGGGTAACGGAATGCCTGAATTGCAATGGGACACCATTCTCAGGATGAAACCCACAGCCTTTATTGTTGTTCCATCATTTTTGCTAAAATTGATCGAATATGCCGGGCAAAACAACATCGATTACAAAAACACAGGCGTAAAAAAAGCGATCTGCATAGGTGAAACCCTGCGCAAACCCGATTTTTCATTCACCACACTGGGCAGGAAGATCGTCGAAAAGTGGGATATTGAGTTATACTCTACCTATGCTTCCACAGAAATGAGTACCGCTTTCACAGAATGTGAATACGCCGTTGGAGGGCATCAGCATCCCGAGCTGATCATTGTTGAATTTTTGGATGATAACAACATGCCGGTAAGCGAAAATGAGCCCGGCGAAGTAACCATAACCACCCTTGGCGTGGAAGGAATGCCCTTACTCAGGTTTAAAACCGGCGATATCTGCTACCATTATGATGAGCCCTGCGCCTGCGGACGTAAAACTACGCGCCTGGGCCCGGTTATTGGCCGAAAAAAGCAAATGATCAAGTTCAAGGGTACCACACTGTATCCGCCTTCGCTCTTTGATATTCTTGACAATATTGACGGTGTGATGAATTATGTGGTTGAGGTATTTACGAACGATATCGGTACCGACGGGATCCGCATCAGGCTCAGCACCGACAGAACCAATAAGGAAGAATATGCTGCATTGCTGAAAGACCGCTTCCGGGCAAAACTCAGGGTAGCCCCTTCCATCATCTTCGATACATTTGAAAACATAGAAAAGATCCGCTTCCCCGAAGAAAACCGTAAAGCCAGAAATTTTATCGATCACAGGGAACAGCATTAATTGGATCGTATGCCGATCACAATGCCCGTTCTGACATTTCGTCCGGCTTCGTAACCGGCAACAAAATCAATCCTGATCAGCTTAAAGATATTTTCGATACCTGCACTCACTTCAAAATAATTTGTGCTGAATTCGGTGTTCAGATACCTGAATCCTCCCACGGCTTTCCATTTTGTTTTTCGTATCAGCGGGAGCTTATTAAAGATAAAGCCGTTAAAATGATGCTCTGCGCTTGCTTCAAGGTAGTTTTTATTGGTTGAATGACTATAATAATCAAGCAATTGAAAAGAATTTAAGCGGAAATTTGAAAAGATGGTTCGATTGCCGTTGAAATGATGGTAATCCATAAATTCCATCTTTCTGTTGTTCAGAAAAGCCCCGTAAAGTCCGCGGTAATGCATGGTGCCGAATAATCCAAATTTTTGACTCCCATCGATCCTAATTTTGAGCACATCAAAATCGCTGTCGCTCCCGAAAAATCCGGGGATCCCTTTCAGGTAAGTGATCGTAAAATCAGGATATTTAGAACCAATGATCGATTTTTCAGGAACAGAAATATATTTCTGCTGTATCCTGAACCTTACCGAAAGGTTGATCCTGAAATGCTGGTTTATTTCAAAGGCAGCTTCTTCGTTTAAGGGATCCTGGGGATCGTTGCCGGTAAAGCGGTTTTTGCTGCTTTTTACCCAGGTATAATCAGTTGTGTTGAGCAAAGGAGCCCTTTCGGCATATTCGAGCCCCGCGCGCAAATAAATCCCGTTAACCAACTCAGAGCCATGGGTTAAATAGATCCAGCTTTTCTGGTAAAGCTTCATAAAATTATTCCCGTCGAGGAGGGTGTAGGCGGTATTCACCAACGGTGAGATCGGATCCATTGCATTGTATTGCACTGGCATGACCCCTCCGCTGAGCATGAAACCAGCAATTTTTGAAGGATTATAATAATAATGTGCAGAAAGATCATAACCCCAGCGATAGTTCGAAAAGCCATAGGATACTTTCTGGTTCAGCCGTAACCTGTTTCGGTTCGAAAAAGATTTTGAAAACCCCATATCGAGATTGAGGTTCAGTCCCTGAACTGTGTTAAAATTGAGGGTTGTCAGGGGGGTTCCTATCCGGTAGCGTGTACTGTCGTGACGGCGGTAATATGAATAGCCCGAAAGCAAGGCCCCCCATGTTATTTTGTTGCTGATACGATCGAGCGAATCAAGATATTCCTTCGAACTTCGAAGTTTCTGCAGGCTGTCTTCTTTTAAGTAGTTTTTGCGCTCTTCGCTGGTTAGCGGAATGGGCCTGTTATTTTCCCAGTACAGCGAATCCTTTTTATTGGCATCGGCATTGGCCCTGACGATCTCATTGCCAAAGTGTTTTCGTTCAAAAGAATTATTGAACTGATAATCGGTAAACTGCGAATGGAATATCCCATTACCGGCAAAACGTTTCCCTAAAAGGTTAAGTGAAAAATAAAACCGGAGTTTTTGCGTGAGCTGCATCCATATGGTATCGTTAACGGGAACCATCGACTTGGCAATTTTAACGGAATCGACAAAATCAATGTTGGCATCTTTTCTTATTGTGAGATCAAGGCTGTGTATCCTCCACGAATCTTCAATAATGTAGATATGACCACTAAAAACAGGATCAATCCTGCGCTTAGGGATCACCTTGATCTTGTTCACGATATAATCATTTTCAAAGTATGTTCCTTCCAGGCGGTAGCGGTAATAAAAGAGGGCATTATAAGCAATGGGTGAAATAAAGCCCCTGTTGTTCATGTCGATGGGAATGCTGATCTTATTGTTATAAAAGTTGACCATGAAAAAGGTAATGAAATTGATCCCAAAACCCTGATCATCACCACTTACCTTTACCGAAATCATTTCCTCCCTGAACTTATCGGGTTGCTCAAAGCTGATCATTGATTCAGACTCCGACAGGTACACAATTCCAAGAATAGAGTCGGTGCTGGTATTCAGCGAATCACCAAACATCTTATCGGGGGCCTCGGTAATCCGCAAAATTCCTTTTGTATAAGAGCCACACCGGTAATTGTCGACCTGTTGCAGGTAAAATTTTCTTTTTTCGATTGCATTTCTTATGATCCGGTATGCAGGATCTTCAGCATCGGCATTGATCACTACTTCATCCAGGACGACTTCCTCCCTGATCATAACAATATTCAGACTGAGGGGTTGATTGCCAAGCTCAACAATTTTGTGCTGCTGTTTATAGCCGATATACTGAAATACCAGTTCATAGCGGCCCGTTTCCACTTCAAGCTCAAAATAGCCTTCCGGATTGGAAGCAGTTCCGGTTGTGGTTCCCTGTATATAAATACTTGCAAAGGCCAGTGGTTCTCCTGCCTCATCGGAGATGTATCCCCTGATAACTGACGACTCGGCCAACAGTGAGGATAGTATCAGAAAAAAGCTGAACCATATTCGCATCATGGCAAAGTTAAAAGAAAAGAAGATTTTTTTTGAAAAAATATCATGCCTGTCTTTTAAACCCGCATATCCGGGCAAAATTGCTAAGCCTTAAGCAATTGTTGTGTTTAAGGCATGAAACTTGTTGCGATACAGAATTACGGGCCCGTATTACGAACAAATTGTGATTCTTCAGGCTTTAAAATTATGAGGCTTATAAATAATTATTCGCTTGATTTGGTTAAAATCACTTATTTTGTACAACAAAATTTTCTGATCATGAAATGGCTAAGTTACATACTCCTTCTTCCACTCTTCTTAATCAATACTGCCACGGCAACATCACAGGATACAGACTTTATAATGGACGAAAGGGATGGAAATATATACCTGATCATGAAGTTCGGCCAGCACTGGTGGATGTGTCAGAACCTGAAATTTGACATGGGCGACGGATCATCATGTTATGAAGATGATGAAACCAACTGCATGCTCAAAGGCAGGTGGTATACCTTTGAGGCTGCGAAAAAAGCATGCCCCGAAGGATTCAGGCTCCCGGGCGATGAAGAATGGATGGCGCTGGAATCATATATGGGCATGGACAAGGCCGAATTACAGAAAAAATACATCCGAAACTCGGGCAAAATAGGCAAATACCTGAAAGTAGACGGTGGCGTGGGGTTCGACGCCGAATTTGCCGGCCTTGTTAATCCACAGGCCAGGGATGCTTATTTCGAAACACATGCCTATTTCTGGACATCGACAGCATTGGATGAAAAAAATGGATGGACGAGGGTATTTGAACAAGGCCTGGATGGGATTAACCGTAAAATGATCCCAAAAGAATACGGATTATCGGTGCGTTGCATTAAAGATGCGGATGCAGATATTGACAAGGAATAAAAATACCTGCGCTTACAGGCAGGTTTTGCCAAAACACTCCTGGCTGGTGAGGATATCCTTATTCGCGCCAGCAAGAAAGGACTAGAATGATGTTTTTTTGATCAGGTCGAAAATTTCCTTACGTATTGCTTCAGGCGGGTCAGAGCCAATGTCGGTTACCATGATCCGGCCCACAAGCCAGTGTCGCATCAGCCTTTTCAATAAAGGTTTTCTAACCACCCACAACTGAGGTATACGTGTGTTATGCAACAGGCGCTCAATTTCTCCGGCCCATGCTTTTCCCTTTAATTCAACCGGGCCAACCTCATCAATAATGATCAGTTCGGTATTTTGCTCATTGATATTGTTCAGGATCTCATTTCCAAACGAAAGACCGGAGGGATTAAAATAATACCTGCCATGACGCCATGCCCCTGCCGAAGGGATATCCCTGATATATTGCATCTGCCCGCCGGTAGCAATATTTTCGAGATCATACCCTATGCGGCCATGTTTATCATGCACCCCACGGGCAATGAACCCGTTCATTTTAATGTTATCCTCTCTGAGCAATTTGATCAGCCGGATGAGGAAGGTTGTTTTGCCCTGCTGCACTTCACCGGTAATTATAAAAACAGGTGTTTGCATTGCCAGTTCATTTTTCAGAACCGGATATACTTTTGTTGTTTGCCTGACGATGCATGCCAGCGAATTTACCGGTTTCCTGATCAGAGTCTTCATTCCGGGCAAGGTGTCGATCATTCCCGGCAAAACAGAAAAAGCCAGTCCTACCGAATGATAAACACTTGCAAATCCATGATGATAAAGGACCGTCCGGATGATCGGGTTTCGCAATTCATGACTAATCGCGGCAAAGCCCGTTAAAATGACAACAGCCCTGAGGTTCATCCTGAGACCGACGATCAGCCCTTCCCAGTCCCAGATCCCGCCCTTTGAAAGGCCGTTCCAGAAAACGGCAGCCAGAATGGTGATGGCCATAAACCATATCCAGAAAGAAATTTTACGGAACGACCGCATACTTCTCCTGTAGGCATAAAAACAATATCCGGCATAAGCCAGCGAGGGAATGGCCGCATACCAGATCGGCAATACATTGATCATATAAAGGCAGGCCACAATACTCACTAAATGGAACAACAGGTACCATGGAGAAGATTTTTGATGCGGTGCCTGAGCAAAAAAAGAAGCATTCTTATCGGGATTGATGGCTGTTTCGGGTACAGCCATCTGAATGGCTTTTTGTCCGCTCAGGTATCCCAGCAAAGCGCCTGCCATCCCCAGCAGGATATAAAAAAGAACCACCACAGAAATAATGATAAGGGGATCGCCCTTTGCATGACCCAACTGCCTGCTGATATACTGATACAACTTTTCAATGATCACGATCAGATCAAAACCATAGGTAACCAATAAACTTGCAACTTTATGTAAAAGTGTGCTTAAAACAGCAAATGCCCCCCCGGCCATATAGGCTGTAACATTCCGCCCAAGGATTAAAAGAAAGAATTCAATGATCAGAGCTTCGCTGAATATACCGATCATCGGGCCAAGAATTATGGCACTGGGAGAGATCGACTTCAGCAGTGCGGCAACAAGGCCGGCCCTCCACACCAATCCCTTGCTTTTCCATACCTGTATGAAAGCAATAATGAGGCCGACGCTTGCAAACGACAAAAATGTTCCGGAGAAAGGAAACCGCATGTTATGTAAAAAACTACCGATAATGATCTCGAACGAAGCCCATAAGCTTCCCATAACGGCAGCTTTAAGCCATACTTCACTAACACGGTTTGAATATACCTTCGGCATTGAGTCGTCATGAAATCAACAAGCGAAAGTATTTCAAATTCATGAAAGATGAAAGAATAAATGGGAGGCCATCCGGCAAAAATGAAACTCCCGCACAACGAAACATATAAAATCACTTACAAAACCAAACGATATAAATTTAGTTCTTAATCGACACAAAATTTAGTACCTTGTATGCCGGTTTTTATCAAGTACTGATCTTATATTACTGATAATGATTGGTTTAAAAAAATATTGCTTCATTGCATTCATTCTGGTGTCGGCGCCACTTATCGTATTTTCGCAGTATACACAGATAAAGGGTAATGTAACTGAAGCTGAGAGCCATGAACCACTTACGGGAGTAAATATCACCATAAAGGGCACCCTAAGCGGAACGGTGAGTGATATTGATGGAAATTTTGTTTTAAAAACCGATACCCCTCCACCTTTTATACTTGAATTCTCATTTGTAGGTTTTGCAAAGAACCTTGTTGAGATTAACGGAGATACCGATGGCCTTCAGGTGGAAATGGAACCCAGGGCCATCCTTGGCCAGGAAGTGGTGATTTCCGCTTCGCGGGTGGAGGAAAATATTATGAATTCGCCGGTAACAATTGAAAAATTAACAGCCAGGGCGGTTGAACAGCTTCCAACAGCAAATTTTTACGATGGCCTTTACAGTATCAAAGGGGTTGACATGAATGTACACAGCCTTACCTTTCGTTTCCCGAATGCGCGCGGATTTACCGGAGAAACAAATGTTCGCATGAACCAGCTTGTTGACGGAGTAGACAATACTTCGCCAGGTTTAAGTTTTTCGGCAGGAAACATCTTCGGCTTGTCGAATATTGATGTGGAAAGCGTTGAGCTATTGGTGGGCGCATCATCGGCCTTGTATGGCCCGGGGGGGATGAACGGCGTATTGCTGATGAACAGTAAAAACCCTTTCGAATATGAAGGCCTGACGGTATCGCTGCAAAGCGGAGTAATGCACGTGAATGATGAACATGCCAGTGGACCCGAACCCATGGTAAATCTTGATCTGCGGTACGCGAAAAATTTTAACGACAGGTTCGCATTTAAATTCACCGGAACATATTTAAAGGCCACCGACTGGTTTGCCACCGATTACAGGGATAAAAACAGGCTCGACGATAACACTTCGACCAGGGAAAGTAATGAGGGTTATGATGGTGTAAATGTTTATGGCGATGATATTGTTGTTCCGGTAAACTTAGCCGACATGGCACCAACGGTACTGGCCGGAGTGGCCGAAGCACGGGGCCTTGTGCCGGGTACACCTGAATATGATAATTTCATCAATGATCGCATTGAATTATTTCCCGATCAGATCATCACCCGTACGGGTTGGAAAGAAGCTGCACTCGTCGATTACAATACCCATGTAATGCGGTTTAATGGTGCATTACATTATCGTTTTTTGAAAAAATTTGAAGCCATCCTGCGGGGTGGATACGGCAATGGCAGCAGCGTGTATACTGCCCAAAACCGTTTTGCATTTGATAATTTCAGGATGTCGAACATACAGGCAGAAGTAAACAACCCCGATTTTTATGTAAGAGCATACTACATATGGGAACATTCGGGCAACACCTATAATGCCGGAGGCGCAGGAGCCATGATCAATGAAGCCTGGAAACCCAGCGCCGATTGGTATAAGGATTATATCGCAGCGTTTACACAAAGCATATTGCTCAATCCCGATGATCGCGAAGGAGCATATAAATTTGCCCGCCTGGTGGCTGAGAACAGGGATGAGCATGGAAATGTTTTCAATCCAAATAAACCTGCTTTTCCGCTTGCCGGTTCGATGGAATTTAACGAATATTTTGACGAGGTCATAAATAAACCCATACAGGAAGGCGGGGCCCGGGTACTGGATAAAAGCAGGATGTTCCACACTGAAGGGATGTACAACTTCAGCAGGTATATTCCATGGTTTGAATTACAGGCCGGAGCCAGCTACAGGCATTATACCATTAACAGCGAAGGCTCCGTGTTCGCCGATATTCCGGGAAGCCCGATCGGGATCAACCAGTTTGGGGGTTTCGCTCAGATAAACAAAGAATTCTTCAATGATCAGCTCAGGATTACTCTGGCGGCCAGATACGATAAGAACGAATACTTTAAAGGAAGGGCTACACCCCGTTTCTCACTTGTTTATAAAGTCAATTCAAAACTCTCGCATACCCTGAGGGCTTCTATACAGACAGCCTATCGTTTTCCGTCAATTCCCGACCAGTGGGTAAATCTTGATGTGGGTGCATACCGCGTAATCGGTGGTTTGCCGCAGGTACATGCCTTATATGATTTTGAAAACAACCCGGTATATCCGCTCAGCAATGCAAACCCGGTTTTGGGCGAACCTGTTTTGGATGAAGGCCCATTTGAGATGCCCGAATTTGAGCCCGAACGCGTAACCGCATACGAAGTTGGATACAAAGGATTGTTTCTGAACAAACTGCTTTTGCTCGACTCCTATGTGTTCGTAAACAGGTTTAAGGGTTTTCTGGCAACCCAGGTACTGGTTCAAAATCCTTATGAAGACAATGAAAGAAGGTTTCAGACAACAGTGAGTACCAACGAAGCGGTAACCGCATGGGGGTGGGCACTTGGCATGGAAATGGTTCTGCTAAAAGGCTTTTATGCCAGTGGTAATGTTGCCTATAATGCACTGGAGTCAATTCAGAACCGTCCGCCCGGATTTCAATCGCGATTCAATACACCGAGGTACCGGTTTAATTTTAGCGCAGGCAAACATATGTTCCCAAAGCAAATTGGCTTTAAGCTAAGCTATCGCTGGCAGGATGAATTTTTATGGGAATCGGCATTTGGGGTTGCACAAATGCCTGCTTATTCAATGCTTGATGCACAGGTAACGTATAAGATCGATCAATTTGATACAACAATTAAAGTGGGAGGGTCGAATGTTTTGAATGACTGGTATGTTACCAGCTTTGGCAGTGCAAGCATCGGGGGACTGTATTATCTTACACTCGTTTTTGACGGACTTTAGAGTGTTTCCGGGGCCCGGTTATAAGGCAAGGGCTGACAAGCCTGCGCCTAAATATATTTCAAAAACTCTTCTTTTACCTTCGGATCCTTAAATTTTCCGGAATAGTGTGAAGTAATTGTCGTGCTGCATGCATCCTGTATGCCACGCGAAGACACACAATGGTGTTTTGCATCGATCACGATCGCTACATCCTGGGTTTTCAAAATCTTTTTCAGTGCTTCGGCGATCTGCACAGTAAGCCTTTCCTGAACCTGCGGCCTGCGGGAAAAATAGTCAACAATACGGTTAATTTTTGAAAGCCCGATAACCTGGCCACTCGAAATATAGGCAACATGCGCCTTACCGCTGATGGGAAGGAAATGATGCTCACAGGTTGAGTTCACAGAAATATCCTTCTCAACAAGCATTTCGTTATATTTGAACTTATTGTCGAAAACCGAGATCCCGGGCATATTTTCAGGTTTAAGTCCGCTGAATATCTCTTTTACAAACATCTTGGCAAGCCTGTGAGGGGTTCCCCGCAGGCTGTCATCTGTAAGGTCCAACCCCAGGGTATCCATGATCTTTTCAAAATGACCTTTAATGATCTCCATTTTTTCTTCATCATTAAGTTTAAATGCATCGTCGCGAATGGGCGTTTCTGATGATGAGGCAACGTGATTGTCGCCGATAAGCTCAAAAATATCCTGTTTGGGCTCACCGGTAAATACATCCTTACCGTTTACCCTGCCATTCAATTTAACTTCCTTTAAAAGTGGTTCGTGTTTCATAACATTATTTTTTAGTTTGTCGTTCGGGCTCCTGATTTCTTACACTTTTTTCTTCCAAAAGCCAGTTAAAAAACAATGAACATTGCAAATTGTTTAACTAATGTTTGATTTTTTTAAACAATATGGGTACAACCTTGTTTCTAATAATAACTTAATTATAACATCGTCAGTTAAAAATTATAAAAATTAAAATGACCATGAACACGAAATCAAAATCAGACACAGTACTTGTCAGTGGTGGCAGCGGTTACCTGGCATCACATATTATCCAGCAATTATTAAACGGGGGGCATACCGTACATACAACTGTCAGAGATCTCAGTAACAAGCAAAAATATGCTCACCTCATTGAAATCGCTGACCGGGCTCCCGGTGAGTTAAAGGTTTTTGAAGCCGACCTGCTCAAACCCGGATCCTTTGAAGAAGCTGTTCAGGGATGCTCACGGGTAATCCATACTGCATCGCCATTTATTATAGGCAAGGTAAAAGATCCCCGTAAAACCCTTGTTGATCCTGCATTAGAGGGAACCAGAAATATCCTCGAAGCCGTAAATAAGACAGAAAGCGTTAAGAGGGTTGTTCTCACTTCCAGTCTGGTGGCGATCATGGGCGACCACAAGGACGCCGAAAACATTGCAGACGGGATATTTAACGAAGAAAACTGGAATACCACAAGCAATCTCGATCATCAGCCGTATTCGTATTCCAAAACAATGGCTGAAAAAGAGGCCTGGAAAATGGCCCGGGCCCAGTCGCGCTGGTCATTGGTGGTGATGAATCCCGGTTTTATGCTGGGCCCGAGCCTGACCAAACGCAATGATTCGGCAAGCATCGACTTTATGGCATCCATGGGTAATGGTACTTACAAGACCGGTGCTCCTGAAGGGTATCTGGCCATTGTTGATGTGCGTGATGTGGCTGAGGCACACATCAGCGGGGCTATGAACGGGGCTTCCGGCCGAAACCTGTTATCGGCCGAAGTGCTCAGCTTTCATGATGTTGCCGGAATACTGCACAAAGAGTTCAGTAATTATCCCCTCCCACGCCGAAAAGTACCAAAATGGCTCTTCGTGCTTATCGGACCAATGTTCGGACTCAGCAGGAAGTATATTTTAAGAAATATCGGTATCCCGGTGAATGTAGACAATAGCCGGAGCAAAAAATCCCTGAACCTTGCATACAGGCCGGTCGGGGAAACCCTCACCGATCATTTTCATCAGTTGATCGAAGACGGTTTGCTGAAAGACCAGGGGTGATGGATGACATGTAGCATTTAGCATTTTGCATTTTTCATGTAACATTTAGCGTTTTAAAAAATTGAAGGTTGTTGCACCTGAATTGTATACCTTTACCTACCAAACTATAGAGCTTAATTCCTATCTTTGGTACAAATTCGCTATTATGAAAAAACAACTCCTTTTTATTCCATTACTTTTTTTGGTTTTGCTTTCGTTCAGCCAGGAAAAGATCGCTTATGCCAACCTCGAATTTATTTTGCTTAATATGCCTGAGGCTCAGTTGATGAACAAGGAAATTGACAACTATCAGGCTGCCCTGGAAGAGCAAATTGCTGCAAAGCGGGATTATTATCAATCGATGCTTGAGGATTTTGTAAAAAAACAACAGGAGGGCTATGCCGAATCGTTGCTGAACAGCCAGCGCGAACAAATCATTTCGCTTGAGCAAGAGATCCAGGCTGATATTGCCAATGCCGATGCCAAAATAAATGCCTTGTCGAACCAACGGCTTGAGCCCATCACGCAAAAGATCATTGAGGCGGTAAACAGGGTTTACAAAGAAGGCGGCTATACCTACATCTTTAACAGTGCCGACGGAACGGGTAATTCCATCGTGATCAAAGGACCTAAAGGGGCAAACCTCACCTATCGTATACTCGAAGAGCTGGGCGTAAAAATGGATGAAGAAAAGGATTAAAGCATGAAAAAAATCATCATGATCAGCTTGCTTGCTATCCTGTGTGCAGTACCTCCACAATTTGCAGCAGCACAGGAAAGCCAGAATGACAAGCAAAGCCGGATGCAATGGTTCGATGAAGCCAGGCTGGGAATCTTTATTCACTGGGGCATTTATGCCGTAAATGGCATTGATGAATCCTGGTCGTTTTTCAATGGCTACATCTCCCACGACGATTATATGAAACAAATCGACGGTTTTTCGGCCAAACACTATGATCCGCAGGAATGGGCAGCGCTGATCAAAGAAAGCGGGGCAAAATATGCCGTGCTTACCTCCAAGCACCACGACGGAGTGGCCCTTTGGCCCACAAAATGCAACAACAGGCACCTGGGAAAAGACTATATCAAACCTTTTATGAAAGCTTTGCGGAAAGAGGGGCTGAAGACAGCTTTGTATTTTTCCCTGCTCGACTGGTCTCACCCTGATTATCCAAACTTTACGCGTGAGCAGAAGCGTTACGAAAACGATTCCATTCGCTGGAACCGCTTTGTTGATTTTAATTTCTGCCAGATCATTGAGATCCTCGGGCATTATAACCCCGACCTGTGGTGGTTCGACGGTGATTGGGAGCAGAGCGCTGAAAAGTGGAAAGCACCACTCATCCGTGAAACTATCCTCACCCATAATCCTGCTGCCATCATCAATTCGCGACTACAGGGCTATGGCGACTATGCCACGCCGGAGCAGGGGCTGCCGGTGCACAAACCGGAAGACCAGTACTGGGAACTCTGCATGACCATGAACGACTCGTGGGGCTACCAGCACAACGACCTGAATTATAAAACGCCCAACCAGGTGATCCGCATTTTTGTTGACTGCATCAGCATGGGGGGTAACCTCCTGCTCGATATCGGGCCGAAGGCCGACGGGACGATTCCCGAAGAGCAGGTCATGATCCTGCAGGAGCTCGGACGCTGGACCGCAAAACATGCCGAAGCAATATACGGCACCCGGGCGGGGATCCCGAAAAACTATTTCTATGGCCCTACTACCCTGTCGGCCGACAGCAATACCCTTTATCTTTTTCTTGACCATCAACCCACCGGGCCGGTGATGATAAAAGGACTGAAAAACAAGGTAAACCGCATCCGGGTGGTGGGCAATGGCACCAAACTCAGTTACGACATCAAAATGAAACAGTACTGGAGCCAGGTACCCGGGATCCTGTATATCGACCTACCTGAAACTGTTTTCGATCCTCATGTGACCGTCATTGCCATCCTCCTCGACGGAGAGATCGAACTTTATGAATGATCAAACCAGTAAGCCATGAGAACCACTATCTTTTCCCTTTTTACATTTTCCCTTATCCTTTTTCCTTCTTCCTTTCTCCCCGCCCAGCACGGCCCCCAGAAGTATTATCCTGAAACCGACCCCCTGGTCCTCGAAAAGCTTGAACAATGGCAGGACATGAAATTCGGCCTGCTTATGCACTGGGGTGCTTACAGCCAGTGGGGTATTGTGGAGTCGTGGTCGATATGCACCGAGGATGAGGGCTGGTGCCGGCGCAAATCGGGTAACTACACGGAATACAAAAAGGAGTACGAGAACCTGAAGACCACCTTCAACCCGGTGAAATTCGATCCTCAGAAATGGGCCATGGCAGCGAAGGATGCAGGCATGCGTTATGTGGTATTCACCACCAAGCACCACGACGGCTTTTGCATGTTCGACAGCAGGTATACCGATTATAAGATCACCAGCGACGAATGCCCGTTCCATACCCATGACAAGGCCAATATTGCCCTGGAAATTTTCGATGCTTTCCGCGATGAAGGCCTGTGGGCCGGGGCCTATTTTTCGAAGCCCGACTGGCACAGCGACGATTACTGGTGGCCGAACTTTGCCACCCCCGACCGCAATGTGAATTACGATATTAAGACCTATCCCGGCCGTTGGGAAAATTTCGTGCAGTTCACCCACAACCAGATCATGGAGCTGATGACAGATTACGGCAAGATCGATATCCTCTGGCTCGACGGCGGCTGGGTGGCCCCCATGAGCGAAGCAGAGATCAGGGAGCGTGTAAACAAGCCGGGATACAAGTTCATCCACTACCAAAACCAGGACATCCGCATGGGCGAGCTCAAGCAGAAGGCCCGCGAAAAGCAGCCCGGCCTGATCGTGGTCGACCGTGCCGTGGAAGGGCCCAACCAGAACTACCTCACCCCCGAGAACCAGGTGCCCGAAAAAATGCTGCCCTATCCCTGGGAGTCGTGCATCATTGCCGGCGGAGGCTGGTCGTGGGTGCCTGATGCGAAGTACATGAGCAGCCGGCAGGCCGTGCACCTGCTGGTGGATATCGTGTCGAAGGGCGGCAACCTTCTTTTTAACATCGCCCCCGGCCCCGATGGCAGCTGGCACGATGAAGCCTATGTATTGCTTTCAGACATCGGCGACTGGATGGAAGTGAACAACGAGGCCATTTACGGCACACGGCCGGTGGCTCCCTATAAGGAAGGAAGCGTATGCCTTACCGGAAAAGACGGCGACACCTTCATCATTTACCTGGGCAGCGAAAACGAGACCGCCCCGCCTCCGCTCATCAGCATGACCACCTGGTCGCCACCCGAAGGCGCATCCATCACCATGGCAGGCCTCGACGGGCTCATCATGTGGGAAAAGAACGGGGATGGCTTTGTGCTGCACGTACCGGACAAGGTTCAGATCACACCGCCCTGCCGGTATGCGTGGGTGTTTAGGGTAAATGGGATATAGTGTCAGGTATTAGGTATCAGGTATCAGGTATTACGTGTTTTAACCATCGCAGTCTTCTGCTGGCGCGTAGCTCCTGATGAGCAATGGATCATTTTGGCCGCCCTTGATACCAGAATAATTTAACCATCGAAAATACAGAATAAGTGAGCTAAAGTGACTAAAGTTCTATCTAACCATTTAGCCATTTAACCCTGATGCCACCGGGTTCCCCTGCCTGCCCCCTCTCCCGTAAATTCATCCCTCATCCCTCATCTATCATCCCTCATATTGACTTCTGCCTTTTGATTTCGTATATTTACATCCAACCAACGCCCTTATAACCGGATGAGAACCAGGAATATCTTCATATTCTTCGTTGTTCTTTTGCTCCTGAAGGGCGCTTTGGCCCAACCCGGGCTTAAGATCATCGGCCGTATTACTGCAGCTGACGGCCTGCTTACCGATGGTATCAAGTATACCTACAAGGATTCCGAAGGATTTATGTGGTTCTCTTACTCCAACGGGTTCAATCGCTGGGATGGCCATGAAGTCAGGAATTTCCCCAACTACATGTCTGATACCAACCTGAATTCATCTTACCGTTATTGCAGGCCAATCCTCGAAGATCACAACGGTAACTTCTTCATCGGCACCCTGAAAAATGGCCTGCTGAAACTGGATCGCAAAACAGGTAACTATGTCAATTATGTCCATGACCCAAAGAATCCCCATAGCATCGGCAGTGACGGGATACAGGAAATGATACTTGACGATAGCGGCTTTATCTGGATCGCGACCTTTGTTAAAGGGATTTCCCGTTTTAATCCTGTTACCGACACATTCGACAATTATATGGTCAACCCCGCAGTATCTTATCCATGGGATTGCAACAACGTCATGAGTATTTGTAAAGACTCCAGGGGGATCTTCTGGGTAGGGACCAGCAAGGGGCTTTTCCAGTTTGATGAAGTTGAAGAAGTTTTTACAAAGATAGACGTCAAACCCGCCATACCTGAATATTTAAACTCCTGGTCAAGTATCCTTGAGGATAAGAATGGCAACATGTGGTTTGGGACGAATTGGGGAATGTTTAACTTCAACCGCGAGACTGGTGAATGGAAGCACATCGAAACGCTTGATCCGAAAAAAGCAAACCCCGATGCAGATTCTTATATCAATTCCATTGTTGAATTTCATGATCATCACAGTCATCAGATATGGATCGCAAGCGAGGCGGGGCTGAAAGTTTACGATCTTTTATCCGGGGTTCTTACCCACATCACACCCCAGAACGGCTATCCCGATATCACCGGCATCGGTTCGGCCCGTTATCTTTATATTGATGAAAGTAATATCCTTTGGGCCAGCATTGGCGGGATGACGATGATAGATCTTAACCCGCCTTCGTTTCAAATTCACGAAATGAGGGCATTCCCCGATACGCACTCCTATACCCAGGCCATTAGTTTTTATAAAGATCAAAGTGGATTGTTATGGGTTGGCTCACAGGGAGATGGATTGTATTGCTTCGATCAGGAACTAAAATTCATGGCAAGTTATCAGCCTTGCAAATGGGACCCGAAGCATAACAATGCAGCCTATAACAATAGCGTGTCGCAAATTATTGAAGATAGAAATAATCATTTCTGGGTGCTCACCGGCCCGACAGGCCTTTGTCTTTTTGATAAGCAGAAAGGCGAATTTAAGATCATGAATATCGATGTGGGCACTTATATTACCCACGAAATTTGTATTGATGCTTACGATCAGATCTGGGTTGGGGCTCATAACGGGTTGTTCAGGGGGGAAATGAGCAAGGATGATGATCTTAAGGTCACTTTATTTTACAATCCTTCCTTGCCAAAAATTCCGGTCGATAATATGTTGAGTGATTCCCACAAACGGTTCTGGGTGCTCACCAGGTCAAGTGGCGTTTACTGCCTTACCCCCGAAAACCGCGATTCCATGATTTTTAAACGATACCTGCACGATAATTACCGCAGGCGTTTTACGATCGAATATAATGCCAGGTCCATGATCGAAGATGACATGGGCGATATCTGGTTCCGCTCGGAAAGAGGACTGTACAAGTATGATCCTGAAAGGGACAGCATTGTCCCGGTTGATCATTTTAACAGGCATTACCAGCAGTGGAATTTTGGTTTCGCAAGAGATATGAATGGTATTTTCTGGTTTGTTACCGGTTACGGGCTCCTGCAGTTTAATCCCTTTGATACTTCAGCGAACTCGATTAGAATTTTAGGTCATGGAAGTGGAATTCAGAATATAAGTTTAACGCGCAACGACTTCTTTATTGACAACAAAGGATATTTGTATCAGGGGGGGTCATCGAACAACGTGAGTGGTTTTTTCCATTTTCATCCCGACAGTATCCGTGGGCCTGACACAATAGGCCCGCCATTGGTATTGACAAAGTTCAGTGTTAAAAATCAACCTTTTCGTATGGATACGAGCATTACTTATCAGAAGTATATCGAATTGAAATACCATCAAAATTTTTTCTCATTTGAATTCAGCGCTTTGAACTATATCGGGCCGGAAAGGAATCAATACGCATATATGCTTGAAGGTTTCGACGATGATTGGGTTTATGCCGGCAACCGGCGCTTTGCCAATTATACCGGTGTGCCGCCAGGCAATTACGTTTTCCGCGTAAAATGTTCGAGAAATGATGGCTCCTGGAAAGAAGATGATACGTCAGTGTATTTATCCATCTTGAATCCTCCCTGGAAAACCTGGTGGGCCGATACGCTCTATGCTTTTTTTGCCGTGGTGGTTTTGGGTTCCATTATTTGGTACTATTTGAAGCGTCAACAGCTCAGGCATGCCCTTGAAATAGAATATTTACAGAAAGAAAAGCTGGCAGAGCTGGACCGCATGAAATCGCGCTTCTTCGCCAATATATCGCATGAATTCCGCACGCCGCTTACGCTGATCCTCGGGCCCCTCGAAAAGTTGATCAGCACCACCAACGACAAGGACTGCATCAACGACTTGAACATGATGCAACGCAATGCCAGGCGCCTGCAACGCCTCATCAACCAGTTGCTAAACCTCTCGAAACTCGAAGCGGGTGAGATGAAACTCATTGCCGGAGAAAAAAATATCGTAGGCCTGGTGAGAGGATATGTCCACTCCTTCGAGTCGCTGGCCAAACAAAAAAATATACGGCTGAAATTCACATCCGATGATGAGAAAACCCTGATCTACGTCGATAATGACAAGATAGAAAAGATATTGTACAACCTCCTGTCAAATGCTTTTAAATTCACCCCTGAAGGCGGTGAGATTAGCGTGTCGGTGCTTACCCATCCAGTAAAACCATTTTACAGGGAAGGCGAAGATGATGGGGTAAAGATCATTGTGACCGATACCGGTCCGGGTATTCCCCCCGATAAGGTAAAGCACGTTTTTGAGCGCTTTTACCAGGCCGACAATGCCTCATCGGGAGATATGGAAGGTACCGGCATAGGGCTGGCCCTTACGCAGGAACTGGTAAAACTTCATGGCGGAGCTATCGAAGTGGAAAGTAAAGAAGGCCAGGGCACCAGGTTTATCATCACCCTGCCAAAAGGCTATGAACATCTGAAGCCGGATGAGATCGCTCCTATGGAAGTCGGTGAAAGTGAAATCGGGGACTTTATGCCAGTGTGGATGGAAGGTGACGGTAGCAAACCTAAGGAGATCGGCGAGAAGGATAAATTATCAGGCAAGCCGATTTTGCTTGTGGTAGAAGACAATAACGACCTGCGCGCCTATATGCGTTCGTTCCTGGATAAAGAATATATTATCTATGAAGCCATTGATGGTGAACGCGGCCTGGAAGCAGCCCTGGAGAATATCCCCGACCTCATAATCAGCGACGTGATGATGCCCCGCATGGATGGTTATGACTTGTGCCGGCGGCTGAAAACGGATGAGCGCACCAGCCATATTCCCATCATCATGCTTACGGCAAAGGCCTCGCGCGAGGATAAGCTGGCCGGACTGGGACTGGGAGCCGACGATTTTCTTACCAAGCCTTTTGATCCCGCCGAACTGCAGGCACGCATAAAAAACCTGATCAATCAGCGCATTGCCCTGCGTGAAAAGTATGCCCATGATTTTAAGCTTAGTCCGCCGGCAGTTGATAAAGGACCACTATCCCTCGACCAGCAGTTCCTGCACAAAGCCATTGATGTGGTTAGAAAATATTACCACGATCCTGAATTCACAGTAGAAACCTTTGGCAGTCACATGGCCATGAGCCGTATGCAGCTCCACCGCAAGATCACAGCACTGACAGGTCAGGCTGCGAGCGAATTCATCCGTAGCCTGCGCCTGCAGGAAGCCGCCACACTGCTAAAGAATAAAGCAGGCACAATTGCCGAGATCGCCTACGATACCGGCTTCACCTCGCCCTCCTATTTTACCGGATGTTTTAAGAAGTACTACGGCATGTCGCCGACGGAGTACCAGCGCAACGCGAACACTTAACCCCTAACCCCTTTCCCTTACTAAATATTTTCAATGCACCTCACCCCCTGGCCCCCTCTCCTCAAGTGAGAGGGGGAATGAAAAGCACCTCATCCCAGCACCCGGAACCCAGCACCTTTTTCCCATTTTGTTACATCTGTTATAGTATTTGTTACATCTGTTATAGCCTTCGCGGAATTCTGTTCTTAGTTTTATGATGGCGGAACTGAGCCCGTCTTAAGCTGGTCAAAAAGCCTAACCCTTAAAAACCATTGACTATGAAAAGACAACTACTTATTTCAGTTCTTCTGTTTACTTCTGCATTCCTTGGCGCCCAGGTCATCCACATTCCAGGCGATTACGCCACCATCCAGGAAGGCATTGATGCCGCACAATTCTTTGGTGATACTGTACTGGTGGCTGAAGGCACTTATTACGAAACCATCGACTTCAATGGTAAATTCATTACCGTGGCCAGTAATTTTATCATGGATGGTGATACCAATCATATCAATAATACCATCATCGATGGCAGCCAGCCCGCCAATCCTGACTATGGATCAGTGGTATATTTCCATAGCGGTGAAGATACGAATTCCGTGATCTGTGGTTTTACTATAACAGGTGGTACCGGAATATACGTTCCTCTTCTTGATATGTATGGTGGAGGCGGAATAGCGATTGAAAATTACTCAGGAGCGAAGATACTCCATAATCACATTGAATACAATGCTATCATAAGCAACGGAAGCGGCTCTGGCGGAGGAATCGGTGCCGGTGATGCCAATAACACAAACTATGTAATAATTAAGAACAACCGGGTTTGCAATAATTCCGTCATTGCACACGAAAACTCCGAGGGAGGCGGAATAGTCATACACTGCAATGCAATAATAAAGGACAATGTTGTATGTAATAATACGGTAACATCTGAGACAAAAACTGCAGTTGGGGGAGGAATTCGGGTTATTGGTTATAACACTGAGCGGTATATTGAATGCTCAGAGAACTTAATAGCCTCTAATATCGTTTCTTCATCATCAATGGAAGAATATGCCGGTGCAGGTGGCCTGCAGGTTTTCCGTTGCTATGGAAAAGTCAGCAATAACAGGATTATACATAATATTATTGAAGGAAGTCTGGGTTCCATTGGTGGTGGGATCATGAATGCATACAGTACCTCCGCATTAACTTTTGAAAACAATATTATTAGCGAAAACCATGCAAATTTTGAGGAGACCGAAGGCAAAGGAGGGGGATTGTATCTCGTTGTAGCAAATCCCCTGCTCATCAACAATATAATAACGAATAATTATGCCTCACTGGGTGGAGGTCTGTACAACCATCTGATCTATGACATTCCCACACAGCTGATCAACAACACTATCGCTTACAACCAGGATGGTGATGATGGTGGTGGAATATATCTTGAAGATGCCGACATGGTGGTATTGAACACTATCCTCTGGAACAATGATAACTACGAAGGCAATGAAATTACCATGATGGGGAACAGCAGCATCGAAGTGGCCTACTCTGATGTCAACGGAGGCTGGCCCGGTGAAGGGATCATCGATGAGGATCCGGTATTTATTGATGAGGCCTTTCATATCCCAGTAGAAAGTCCATGCAAGGATATGGGAATTGATCAACTTACCATGTTGGGCATACTCGTCATTGCTCCCGACCATGATTTTGAAGGAACTCCCAGGCCAATGGAGGGTGGCTTCGATATTGGAGCGGATGAATATCCTATAGGGACCGGGATTAATGAATTTGCCGAGTCCTATTTTAATATGAATATTTTCCCAAATCCAACTCAAAGATTGGTTAAATTCCGGTACGAGGTTGATGATGCACAATCTGTCAGCTTGAGCATATTCAATATCAATGGCGTAGAGGTATTTTCAAAATATTTCGGATATAACATCCCCGGTGAATACAATCAGGAATTAGATCTTTCGGTTCTTCCACCTGGCATGTATCTGCTGCGATTGCATGCGAGAGCTATTGTGGAAACATCAAAGATCATTATTCAAAAATAAATTGATCATCAAAAATACAGAATACAGAAT
>JAVVEM010000051.1:0-15714 GCA_032250805.1 Bacteroidales bacterium | reverse complement strand
TGAAACTAGCGCGTCTACCAATTCCGCCACTTGGGCAATTGTGTGTGTGTGTGTGATTATTTTTTTTTGTGCCCAGAACAAGAATCGAACTTGCACTCCCTTGCGAGAACATGGCCCTCAACCATGCGCGTCTACCATTTCCGCCATCTGGGCTATTCGGTCAGAGTTTGTGTGTGCGTGTGTTTGACTAATTTCGGGCTGCAAAGATAAAAATATTTTTATAACTAAGTGTAAAATTAATATTCATTTAATATGAAAATTACATATCATTCAGATGGAATATGTACCTTTGCACCTCTAAACTAATACGGTATAGCATGTTTAATGAAGCAGACCTGAAATTATTCAGTAAAAAAAATATTTCCACGGAAAAAATCAAATTGCAAATCGAACATTTTATAAAGGGTTTTCCTTTTGTTAAACTGGTCGCCGCTGCAAGGCCGGGAAAAGGGATTCTGGTAATGGGTGATGATAAGGTGAATGCCCTTCTTAATTATTTTAATGAGCATGCAAACAAATACCAAATAACCAAGATGGTGCCCGCTTCTGGTGCAGCAAGCCGCATGTTTAAAAGCCTGTTCACTTACCTGGATAATGAGCAGGCAGAGGCTTCGGAAGATGTGGTTGAATTTCTGGAACGTATCGAAGATTTTGCCTTCGACCCCGCATTAAAAAAAGTGCTGGCCGAAGACGACTATGATATTGACCACCTGATGGCTGAAGGTCACTACAGAACCATTATCAGCTACCTGCTTACGGACAAGGGACTGGGTTATGCAGCACTGCCCAAAGGATTATTGTTCTTCCACAAATACGGAAATGAAGCCCGTACACCGCTTGAGGAGCATCTTTTTGAGGGTCTGGAATACAGCACCGACAGCAAAGGCATTACCCACGTGCATTTTACCGTATCACCCGAACATAAGGAAAAGTTCGTACGAAAAGCCCAGAACGCAATCCGCTCAAACCACATACTGAAAAAGGGGACATTCGACATTGGCTGGTCGGTGCAAAAACCATCAACCGATACCATAGCCGTTGATATGGAGAATAAACCTTTCAGAAACCCCGACGGGACTATCCTTTTCAGGCCGGGCGGGCATGGCGCCCTGATAGAGAATCTGAGCGATCTGGACACTGATATTGCTTTTATTAAAAACATTGATAATGTCGTTCCCAATAAACTGCGCAAACCAACCTATATTTATAAAAAGGTTATTGGCGGCCTGTTAATGCAGTTGATCAACAAGGTTAATGAGATACTCACATCCATTGAAAGCGGAAAAATGGATGATAAAGAACTCGACGAGGCGATCAGTTTTGCCGTCAACGACCTGAATCTCGTCATCCCCGAACGGGTGAAAGGATTTTCATTCAATAAAAGGCAGATCATGCTTGTCGATATGCTCAACAGGCCAATTCGTATCTGTGGTATGGTAAGAAATGAAGGCGAACCCGGTGGCGGACCGTTTATTGTCATCGACAGGAACGGGAACACCTCATTGCAGATCGTTGAGTCGTCGCAAATTGATATGCAGGATGAAGAACAACAAAAGATCGTCAGGCAAGCTACCCATTTCAACCCGGTCGACCTGGTATGCAGCCTGAAAGATTATAAAGGCCGGAAATTCAATCTGACAAAATTTGTTGACCCACAAACCGGTTTTATCTCAAAAAAATCAAAAGATGGCAGGGAACTGAAAGCACAGGAGCTGCCGGGATTATGGAATGGTGCTATGGCGCATTGGATCACAATCTTTGTGGAAGTGCCCATCGAAACATTTAATCCGGTTAAAACCGTAAATGACCTGTTGAGGCCACAGCATCAGTAAGGGCCGCAGCCTGCTTATAGCAATTCTCTCCGAAAATTTAACATTGCAGGATTTCAAAATATTGGCCGGCATGAATGGTCAACACCTGCTCTTCCCGATGCCCAATGCCCATTATCGCTATTTTTCCGAATTAACCTAATATTAACACTCAATTCATGTTAACTTAAGAATGGTATTGGAATTTTGCAACTTAAATTATTTTGATTTGCAAGATGACACCAGATCCTAATACAATACTTTTAGTTGATGATGAGCAGGATATCCTTGAATTCCTCAGCTATAACCTGAAAAACTCAGGATATAATGTTCTTACAGCCACAAATGGTCCTGATGCAATTAAAATTGCCGAAGAACAATTGCCAGGACTCATCATTCTTGATGTGATGATGCCTGCAATGGATGGCATTGAGACCTGCCAGGCATTAAGGAACATAACGGTATTAAAAAATACCATTATCGCCATGTTTAGCGCAAGGACTGAAGATTATACACAACTTGCCGGTTTTGAAGCAGGTGCCGACGATTATATAAAAAAACCCATTCGTCCTTCAGTGCTTTCTTCCCGTGTAAAAGCTTTATTGCGTCGCATGTTAACGGAAGATAGCAGCGACCCCCAAATAATAAGCCTGAAGGAATTCACCATCGACAAGGAAAGATATGTGATATTAAAAGAGGGCAAGGAAATATACCTGCCTAAAAAAGAATTTGAATTACTGATTATGTTTACCTCTAAACCCAATAAGGTATTTTCACGCGAAGAAATCATGGAAAGAATATGGGGCGGCGATGTTGTTGTTGGCGACCGAACCATCGATGTGCATATCAGGAAGATCAGGGAAAAAGTGGGTCTCGGCAGCATCAGAACATACAAAGGTATAGGCTACAGCTATTACACACCATAAGTATTTATGTAATTGTATTTGTGCACGTTATATTCAATTATTAATTTTATGTTAAGTCCTTTCATACATTCCGTCCAATTCTTAACATAAGATTAATATTAATTTAAAATTCACTTAGGATAGAAGGTATTCCTTTGCAGCAAATCTTGATTCTAATTCAAAAACAAAATTCCTGATGAAAAGAAAAAACGTAAAATTTGCAGCTTACCTGATCGCTGCCCTTATGATCACATTATCTTCATGTAACAAAGATGAGGATGATACTCCTGTAATCGGAGGGAACAATGATGCAGTAACCATCACCGAAAACATCACCACAAATACCACCTGGGAAACAGGTAAGGTATACATTCTGGGGGCCCGGATTGCTGTGGTAAATGGTGTAACGCTTACCATAGAGCCCGGGGTTATCATTAAAGGTGAAGCCGGAACCGGCGCCAATGCCACTGCCCTGCTCATTGCCCGCGGAGCAACGCTTATCGCTGAAGGCACCGCCAGCCAACCAATCATTTTCACTTCTGTTGCCGATGAGATCATGCCTGGTGAAGTGGCAAGCCCGAACCTCGACCCTGACCTGAACGGCCTCTGGGGTGGTTTAATTATCCTGGGAAATGCTCCCATTTCTGCTGATGCACCCTCCGTTCAGATTGAAGGCATTCCTCCAACAGATCAAAACGGCCTGTATGGTGGCGACCTGCCTGGTGACAATTCTGGTGTGATAAAATATATCTCGATCCGCCATGGAGGAGCAAACATTGGCGAAGGAAACGAGATCAATGGACTTACGCTGGGCGGTGTTGGTTCGGCAACAACCATCGAATATGTTGAAATCGTCAGTAACCAGGACGATGGCATCGAATGGTTCGGCGGCACAGTAAATGTGAAACATGCCCTGGTGTGGAATACGGGTGATGATGCCATCGACACCGACCAGTCGTGGGCAGGCACACTCGACAACTTCATCGTAATAAACCCTGGCGATGAATGTTTTGAGCTCGACGGTCCTGAAGGGGCAATGGAAGCCGGTCACACAATCAAAAACGGAACAGTATATGCCGGCGGAGCCGATGGGCTTGTCGACCTTGATGATAATTCAATAGTTGAAATGACCGGGATCTATTTCTTTGGCATTGCTGAAGGACAGGATTTCGATCTTAACCCGGCAGGCCTGACAGCCTCCAACCTGCAGGCAACAATCCCCGACACTTTTAGTGTAAGCGATTTCTTTAAAGAAGGAACCGATGCTTTCGTAACAACTGTTGCTGCAGGCAATAACACTGTCGGCGCTGATGTTTCGAAGTTTCAAAGCTGGTCGTGGGCTGCCGTATTAGGTGCACTGAATGACTTTAAATAGTTGGCAATAAATTTTTCAATCTGCAATAAAACTCGCGTGATGCCCCTCAGGGACCTGCGGGTTTTGTTGTAGTTTATTTAAATAACACTGAATTTCTTTATCTCATAAAAATGCGCGCATTTATCATTTTCATCTTACTGGTCTTCCCGTTTTTCAGTTCATCCCTGATTGCCCAAAATGGTTTCATCAGGGGTTCCGTTTTCGACGCAGTTAATGGTGAAACACTTCCGGGTGTTTCAATCTATGTTGAAGGAACCACAAGCGGAACAACCACCGATCTTGACGGAAAGTTTAACCTGAGTATTGCAGCAGGAACCTACGACCTGAATATTTCATATATCTCATACGAGTCGCTGGTAATAAAGGATGTTGAGGTAAAACCAGAAAGTGTGCAACTTCTCGACGACATTGCCCTTAAGGAAGTTTCATTTGAGCTTGCCGAAGTTGTTGTAACTGCCAAAGCTGTCAGAAATACAGAAACAGCTTTGTTTACCATCAAAAAGAAATCGGCAAACCTGCTCGACGGGATATCTGCCGGGAATCTTAGGAAGATCGGCGACTCTGATGCTGCCTCATCGATGAAACGCGTTACAGGGGTATCGGTAGATGGCGGAAAATATGTTTATGTGAGGGGACTTGGCGACCGTTATACAAAAACAATCCTGAACGGAGTTGATATTCCCGGTCTCGACCCCGACCGGAATACCATACAAATGGACATCTTTCCAACAAATATTATCGACAATATCATTGTTCACAAATCATTCACCGCCGACCTCCCTGCCGACTTCACCGGTGGGGTGATCGATATTACAACCAAGGATTTCCCGGAAGAAAAAACATCAAAGGTATCGCTGGGCATGGGATATAATCCTGCGATGCATTTCAACAATGATTATCTCACATATAATGGTGGAAAAACCGATTGGCTTGGATTTGATGATGGCACAAGGAAGATCCCCGCTACATCAAACATCCCCCTCTTCTCGGAAGTGGTAGGGAATCCCAACGGTGAGAAAGCATCGCGCTATAAAGAAATTCTCAACAGTTTCAATCCATCAATGGCTGCTATAAAACAGCAGAGTTATATGGATTTTGATTTCGGCTTCTCCATAGGCGATCAGTTGCCAAAGGACAAAGTCACCCTCGGCTATAACTTCGCATTTTCTTACAAAAACAACACTGAGTATTATAAAGATGCCGAATTTGGCCGCTATGGCCTGCCTGGCGACCCCGGTATTTATGAAATGAATGTCCGTGAATTCCAGCTTGGCGATTACGCTGTAAATGATGTGCTCCTGAGCGGGCTGGCCGGATTCGCACTAAAAACCATGAATTCGAAGTACAGCCTCAGCGTGCTGCACCTTCAGAATGGTGAAAGCAAGGCAGGGATCTTCGACTATAAAAACTCCGACCAGGGTGCGGTTTTTTATGGTATTCAGCATAATCTTGAATATAGCCAGCGTTCGCTAAGCAACCTTATCATGAATGGCAGTCACAGCTTTCCTGCAAGAAGATGGGACTTTGAATGGAAGGTATCGCCGACATATTCAAGAATTGAAGATCCTGATATCCGCTTTACCCGCTATGAAGACCGCGATGGGAGCTATTCAATTGGCACGGAGGTAGGTTTTCCTGAAAGAATATGGCGTAAGCTGGAGGAGGTCAACATAGGTACGGTATTGCATACAACAAAGAAATTCGATCTGATGGGTGATGATGCAAGGCTTAAGTTTGGCGGCGCATACACTTATAAAGAGCGCGATTATGCCATCAGGAATTTTGCCCTCAATATTCGCAATTTGACCCTTACCGGCAATCCCGATGAGTTATTCTATACCGAAAACCTTTGGCCTGTGGGCGGAAACCCGGGAAAAGGGACTACATACGAAGCGCCCTTCATACCCAACAATCCAAACCAGTTTAATTCCACTGTGAGCACTGCCGCTGCATATGTATCAACAGAACTCAGCTTTTTCACGAAGCTGAAAGCTACCCTGGGGGTACGGCTCGAAAATTATATCCAGCGGTATACAGGGCAGGATCAGCTTGGAAAAAATGTTCTTGATAATGAAATTGTTCTCGATCAGATGAACCTGTTCCCGGCCGTTAACCTGATTTACAGTTTAACAAATGTGCAGAACCTGAGAGCATCCTATTCACAAACCATTGCACGGCCTTCATTCAAGGAAATGTCGTATGCCGAGATCTATGACCCCATTACAGGGCGTACTTTTATCGGCGGGCTTTTCAGAGATGCCAATGATATTGCAGGGGTAGAATATTGGAATGGCGATCTCAGCAGTACCGGCATCCATAACTTCGACCTGCGATGGGAGTTGTATGCCGCAGGCGGACAAATGTTTTCGTTGAGTGGCTTTTACAAGAAATTCGACGATCCCATAGAAATGGTTCAGTTTGCTACACTCACAGGTGCTTTCCAGCCACGCAATGTTGGCGATGGTGAAGTGATCGGAGGCGAAGCAGAATTCCGGTTTAATCTGGAAACCATCACACCTGCATTGAATGGATTTAATGTTCTGTTCAACTTCACATATGCCGAATCACGAATCAAGCTAAGCAACACCGAGTACGAATCGCGGGTGGAAAATGCACGTGCAGGCCAAACGATCGATGAATACAGGGAAATGTCGGGTCAGGCGCCCTATATTGTGAACAGTGGTATTGCCTATAATGGAGGCGAAAATGGCTTCTGGGAAAATTTCGAAGCAGGGATTTACTATAACGTGCAGGGACCTACACTGCTTTATGCAGGCATCGTCGACCGTCCCGACATCTATTCAAAGCCGTTTCATAGTCTGAACTTTAATTCGAACAAGAAATTTGGAACCGACAGCCGGATGCAGGTGGGCCTGAAAGTTGAAAATATTCTTAACCAGAACGAAGAGTCGGTTTTTCAGTCGTTCGAGGCCGCCGACCGCTACTTCACCAGATTAAATCCGGGCATCCACTTTAAACTAAGCTTCAGCTATTCTATCTGGTAGCCTGCCTGAAGCACAGTTTCAGCACAACTTTTGTTTGTTCAGAAATTTGCTAGGGTGCCAACCGGCTGGTGCTCCACTCATCCTCAACTTTTATATATTGTATCCTGTCGTTCAGCCTGCTCTCTCTTCCCTGCCAGAATTCATACCTGTGAGGCTTAAGGATAAATCCACCCCAGTGATCGGGGCGTTTAAGGTTTTGATCGTCAATAGGTTTCCCATAATGATTGAACTTCTCTTCGAGAAAATCCCTGCCTGGAATAACTTTGCTTTGCGGAGAAATAACCGCAGAAATACGGCTGTTTAGTGGCCTGGAATCAAAGAATTCGTCGGATTCATCAGCTGAAGTCCGTTCAATTTTTCCTTCGATGCGTATCTGACGGTCGAGGCCCGGCCAAAAAAACATAATTGCTGCATTGGGGTTCTGCTCCAACTCCTGCCCTTTCCGGCTCTCATAATTCGTATAGAAAACAAATCCCTCCTCACGGGCATCTTTCAGCAAGACCATGCGCACCGAGGGCTGTCCCGCGCGATCGACAGTAGCCAGAGCCATGGCGTTGGGATCATCAATACCTGAACGCGTCGCATCTTCAAGCCATTCCATAAATTGCCGGAAAGGATCTTCCAGCATATCTGATTCGTTCATTTCGGACGAAAGATATTCCCTTCTGAAGTGCTTTAAAAAATTAGCGGACATATACCAGATAACTTATTTGTAACTTTATAACGTGGACTGCTTGCTTTTGTTCATTATATTTCAGCCATGGTTGATCATATATTTTATAATTTAGCTATATTATTCAAAGGAGGCAACAATATCGGCACCCATGACACGCAAAGCTAAAAAACTGCCCATATCTGTACTTTATGTTGAAGATAAATCTTCGATAAGAAAAGAGTATACTACCCTGCTTAAAACTATTGCTGAGGAAGTCAGGCTTGCTGAAAACGGCAAAGCAGGACTAAAGATATTCAATAAAGAAAAACCCGACCTTGTTATCACCGACCTGAACATGCCCGAGATGGATGGCCTGGAGATGATCGGAGAGATCAGGAAAAGGAATAAAGACACCCGGATTTTGATCACCACTGCACACGAGGGCAGGGAGAATTTCCTTGAAGCGATCAAACACAGGGTTCGTGGTTATCTGATCAAACCCATCGATCACGAAGAGTTCGAAAACCAGGTTCGCATGCTTGGCAAGGAGATCATATTTGAAAAGAGCATGGAAGAACAGTTACTAAGGAGGCGCGAAGCAGAAACTGCCCTGCAGCAAAGCGATGCGATCCTGAAAGCGGTGAACTATGCTTCGGAACTCTTCTTTAAGTATAATTACACAACACAAAGCATTGCCGATGTATTGAAACGCCTGGGCGAAGCAACAAAGGTGAGCAGGGTTTACATCTTTGAAAATTTTGAAGACCATAAAAAACAAGTGTATACCAGCTTGCTGTTTGATTGGGCTGCACCGGAAATCGATGATGATATTGATGGCCGGACACTTAAAGAGATATATTACAATGACGGGTTTTCGCGTTGGGCAAAGATCCTCAGGCAGGGCAAATCGATTTATGGCAATATCGACGAATTTCCCCGTTCCGAGAAAACGCTTCTGGAAAAACTGGGATTGCTCTCTATCGTGATCATGCCCATTTTTGTAAATAATTCGTGGTGGGGTTTCATCGGCCTTGACGAATGCTGCGCACCAAGAGAATGGACCGATGCAGAGTTAAGCGCCCTTGGCACCGCAGCCGATATTATTGGTGCTGCCATCCATCGCAAGCGCGTTGAAGTGGAATTGCTCAAATTCAATACCGAGCTCGAAAGCCGTATTCAGGAGAGAACCAAAGACCTGATCAAGGAGATCAGCGACCGGAAAAAGATCGAAGAACTGCTTCGCGAAAGTGAAGAAAAATATCGTCAGGTGTTTGAAAATGCCAACGACGGCATCCTGCTTACGGTCGACGGTATCGTACGCTTTATCAACCCAAAGATCTATGAGATGACCGGCTATATGCCAAAAGAGATCATTGGCAAGCCTTTCAGCGATTTTATGCATATGGATTACCGCGACCTGATCATGGAAAACCATATGAAACGGTTGCGGGGCGAAGATGTGCCCGACCGTTACGACATTAAATTCATCGACAAAAAAGCCAGGCTCAGATGGTTTGAGATCAAATCGACGGTAATCACCTGGGAGGGAGAAACTGCTGTTTTAACTTTTGTATCAGATATTTCGGGAAGAAAAAAAACCGACGAAGAACTAAAAAAGCTGAACCGCAACCTTGAGCAGCGTGTACAGGAAGAATTGGAAAAGATCCGGAAGCAGCAGGAAATGCTCATTCAGAAATCGAAGCTCGAATCACTCGGTGAGCTGGCTGCCGGCATTGCCCACGAGATCAACCAGCCACTGGGAAGCATCAGTATGGGACTCGACAACCTGCAGATCAAATTACAGTCGGGCGAGATAACAGAAGAATATACCAAACGGAAAATGGATTCCATCTTCCGCGATATTGAGCGCATCAGGAACATTATTGAACACGTAAGAATATTTTCCAGGGACCAGCAAAATGCCATTCTCGAACCCATATCCATAAGCGAAGTTGTTTATAATGCTTTATCGTTGATATCCAGACAATTTGAAAACAAAGAAATCGATCTCGATGTGAAATACTCCAGCAGAAATGACCTTACACTCGGAAATAAGTACAAGCTGGAACAGGTGGTGCTGAACCTGCTTTCGAATGCAAGGTATGCAGTACTGGAAAAGGAAAAGTCAGAGCCAAAATCCTATAAAAAAACCATCAGGCTCACGACATTTGCGAACCGTAAAAATTGCGGCCTGATCATTCACGACAATGGAACGGGAATACCCGATAATATCATTGGAAACATTTTCGACCCCTTCTTCACCACAAAGCAGGAAGAAATGGGTACAGGACTTGGCTTGTCGATCATTTATGGCATCGTAAAAGAAATGAAGGGCGAGATCAAAGCCAGTTCACGCGAAGGCAGATATACCAGGATTGTGGTCACCATGCCGCTTTACAAAAACCAAAAGGAATCAAAAAACTAATGATCATGAAGCAGCTAAGCATACTGGTAGTTGATGACGAAACCCGCATGCAGGATGAGATAGAGGAATTCCTGAATGGCCGTGAATATGTGGTCTATAAAGCCGGTCTTCCGTCAGAAGCTTTTGATATCATTGAAAAAATGCATATCGACATCCTCATTCTGGATATTAAATTGCCTGAGATGGACGGTATAGAAGTACTGAAAAGGGTAAAGACGAGATATCCCGATATGGAGGTGATCATGATCTCAGGACACGGCGACATGAGCACGGTGATCGAATCTATGCGTTATGGCGCTTTTGAGTACTTCCGGAAACCATTCCGGTTAACAGAGATCAACCAGGCCATTGAACGCACCAGGCGCTTTATCGCCCTAAATGAAAAATTAAAGAGCTCAGAGCACAAATTCAATCTTCTTTCAAAGGAGATCCAGGGGGTGTTCGGCCACGATCTTATCGGAAGAAGTGCTTCGATGAAAAAAGTTGTCGACCTCATGTCGCGTGTTGCCATGAGCAACAGCACTTCAGTGCTTATCACCGGCGAAAGCGGTACAGGCAAGGAATTGGTGGCCAGGGGCATACACCTGCTCAGCAAGCGCAATAAACAATTATTCTACTCGGTAAACTGCTCAGCCATTCCCGAGTCTTTATTTGAAAGTGAATTTTTTGGCCATAAGCGAGGGGCCTTTACCGATGCCCGGGAAGATAAAGAAGGCTGGTTTGAGATTGCCAATAAAGGCACACTTTTTCTGGATGAGATCGGCGACATGCCCTTAACACAGCAGGCAAAGCTGCTGCGTGTGCTCGAAGACAGGAATGTTAGCAAGGTTGGATCAAGGGTAGAAGTACCGGTTGATGTGAGGGTGATCACTGCCAGCAACCGCAACCTTTTCGAATTGAGTAAAAAGAAAAAGTTCAGGCCCGACCTTTACCATCGCCTGAGCACTTTTGTGATCGAGATCCCTCCCCTGCGCGAGCGGCAGGACGACATCCCTCCCCTGCTTGAGTATTTTATTCATTATTATGCGGAGCAGATGGGTAAACCCATTGAAAAGATCGACCCCGAAATAACCGAAAGATTACTCGAATATTCATTCCCCGGCAATGTGAGGGAATTGCGGAATATGATTGAGCGGGCGATCATCCTTTGTGATAAAAAAACAATTGGATGGGAAAGTTTCCGTTACAGTCTGCCAATTGGCGAGGAAGACCCGGATACTATAATAATCAAGGACGAAGACCTCGACCTTGAAAAGATCGAGAAACGGGCGATCATAAAAGCACTTGAGCGTGCAAAGCAAAATAAATCAAAGGCTGCCGGGCTACTCAACATCACCTGGCAGTCGCTGAACCGAAGAATGGAAAAGTACGGGATCAGGTAACAAGCCCGTGCCGTTCAATGAGCAAAACAGAAAACGGGGCAAAAAAAAACGGCTCCTCAGAGCCGCTTATTCTATTTCACTTTCTCAACGATGGCCTTAAAGGCCTCGGGATTGTTCATGGCCAGATCGGCCAGCGTCTTCCTGTTGATATCTACATTTTTTTCGTGGAGTTTGCCCATAAATACTGAGTAGGACATCCCATACTGGCGGGCGGCAGCGTTGATACGCTGTATCCACAGCGCCCTGAAGTTTCTCTTTTTGTTGCGCCTGTCGCGGTATGCATACGATAATCCTTTTTCATACGCATTTTTCGATACCGTCCAGACATTTTTCCGCCTCCCAAACTGACCTTTGGTCGCTTTCATGATCTTCTTTCTCCTGGTCCTGGAGGCTACGGTGTTTACTGATCTTGGCATTTTAATTTAATTTTTGCTTGGGCGCCCTGCGACGAACAGGAACTTAACGGCCCTTTGCAGTTTAACAATGGTTTACTTACACAGCATTGCGCGCACATTCTTTTCATCAGCAGGATCCACGATCGCATCGTGTGTGAGATTGCGTTTCTGCTTCTTTGTTTTTTTTGTCAGAATGTGACTTTTGTACGCATGCTTTCTCTTGATTTTACCGGTGCCCGTTAAGGTAAACCTTTTCTTGGCACTGGATTTCGTCTTCATTTTTGGCATTACTATACATTTATATATTGATAAAAAACTATTTCTTCGGTGCAATGATCATGATCATTCTTTTTCCTTCAAGCTTGGGCAGGCGTTCAACCTTTCCGTATTCTTCGAGTTCCTGGGCAAATTTCAACAACACCAGTTCGCCTTTTTCCTTGTAAACGATCATCCTGCCCTTAAAAAATACATCCACTTTCACTTTCGCCCCATCTTCCAGGAACTTGATGGCATGTTTCAACTTAAAGTCAAAATCATGATCATCGATGTTGGGTCCCAGCCTGATCTCTTTCACAACGACCTTGGCTGTTTTAGCCTTGATCTCTTTTTGTTTTTTCTTTCGTTCGTACAGGAACTTCTTATAATCAACAATTTTACATACTGGCGGACTTGCTTTTGGTGAGATTTCCACCAGGTCTAATCCTTGCTCATCGGCCAGTTCCAGTGCATCTTTAATATTATAGATGCCGGGTTCAAGGTTTTCCCCGACTACCCGCACAACCGGTGCTTTGATAAATTGGTTGATGTTGTGCTCATTTTCGGTTCTGCGCAGAGGCCTTCTGAATCGTCCTCCCCTGAAATTTGTTTTTGCCGCTATAATTCAGTCTCCTATATTAATTTATACTATATTTTTATATCTAAAAGACGGTCGATCTCATCATTTACCATCTTTACGAAATCATGAATGGTATAGGTTCCGAGATCACCCTCACCCTGTTTCCTTAAAGAAACCGTGCCGTCTTGTTCTTCTTTTTCCCCAACAATCAACATGTACGGGATTTTCTTCATTTCGGCATCGCGGATTTTCCTTCCCGTTTTTTCACTCCTTTCGTCAACGAGGGCGCGAATTTCGGAATTATTTAGCAAATTTAAAACTTTTTCCGCATAATTATGATATTTTTCGCTGATTGGCAATACGATAACCTGATCGGGAGCAAGCCACAGCGGGAACTTTCCGGCACAATGTTCGAGCAGCACGGCCACAAACCTTTCCATAGAGCCAAAAGGAGCACGGTGGATCATCACCGGCCGGTGCTTTTCATTGTCGGCAGCCACATATTCAAGGGCAAAGCGCTCGGGCAGGTTATAATCAACCTGTATGGTGCCCAGTTGCCACTTGCGTCCCAGTGCATCCTTTACCATAAAATCCATTTTGGGGCCATAAAAAGCCGCTTCGCCATATTCGATCACAGCATTGAGCCGGCGTTCATCAGCCACTTCCATGATCGCCTTTTCGGCCTTTTCCCAATTTTCGTCACTGCCAATATACTTTTCTTTATCGTCGGGGTCACGGAGTGATATCTGGGTAACAAAATCAGTAAAATCAAGTGCCTTAAAGATGATCATTACGATATCCATAACAGCCTTGAACTCATCTTTAAGCTGGTCGGGGGTACAAAAAATGTGTGCATCATCCTGGGTAAAGCCGCGCACCCTGGTAAGTCCGTGAAGCTCTCCGCTCTGCTCATAACGGTAAACCGTTCCGAATTCGGCAATGCGGTATGGCAGATCCCGGTATGATTTGGGACTGCTGGAGTATATTTCGCAATGATGCGGACAATTCATGGGTTTCAGAAAAAACTCCTCCCCCTCAATGGGCGTCGAAATGGGATGGAATGAATCCTTGCCATATTTATCGTAGTGGCCCGATGTTTTGTACAGGTCCACCTTACCAATATGGGGAGTGATCACCTGCATATATCCCATCTTTTTCTGCAGCCTTTTCAGGAATGTTTCCAATCTTTCCCTGAGTTCGGCACCTTTCGGCAGCCACAGGGGAAGGCCCTGGCCCACTTTCTGCGAAAAGGTAAAGATCCCGAGCTCGGCACCCAGTTTACGGTGATCGCGCTTTTTAGCCTCTTCCAGCATGATTAGAAACTCCGTAAGTTCTTTTTGCTTCGGAAAAGTAATGCCATAGATACGCGTAAGCATTTTACGGTTCTCATTACCTCTCCAGTATGCACCGGCGATACCCAACAACTTCACGGCCTTGATCATGCCCGTATCAGGCAGGTGCGGGCCACGGCAGAGGTCGGTAAATGTGCCCGATTCGTAGAAGGTGATCTCACCGTCTTCAAGCTCCTGTATCAGCTCAATTTTGTATTCATCGCCCTTTTCAGTGAAGTATTTTATGGCTTCTGACTTGCTGACTTCACGCCGTTTAAAGCTTTGTTTTTCTCTTGCAAGCGCAAGAATACGATCCTCAATTTTCTTAAAGTCGGCATCTGTTACCTGGTATTCGCCAAAATCAATATCGTAATAAAAGCCATTCTCCACATCAGGGCCGATACCAAATTTAACGCCGGGATAAAGCTGTTCAACAGCTTCAGCTAGCAAGTGAGCGCTGGAGTGCCACATAGTGGCCTTTCCGGCATCATCATTCCATGTAAGCAGGCTAAGTGTAGCATCTTCATTGATCGGACGCGTAGCATCGATCACCTCCCCGTTCACCTTTGCCGACAATACATTCCTCGCCAGTCCTTCGCTAATGCTTTTGGCAACCTCCATGGCGGTAGTGCCTTTTTCCACCTGCCTTACCGACTTATCAGGCAATGTTATATTGATCATAATTATGTTATTCAAAAAGTGAGTGCAAAGATACCGAAAATCTGCTTATTGGCAATTTTAATCCGAACTTATTACTTTGGGTAGCGGGCGTTGGGTTACCGGCTACCGCTTACGGGATTATAATTTACAGTTTACAGTGTACAAATTTACAACAGAGCAGACCGGGGGCAAGGGGCCCTCCTTCGTCCTTCGGACTCCGGCGGGCAGGCAAGGGACAGGGGACAAGGGACAGGGGACAGGGGACAGGGAATAATGAACACTGAATAAAGAATAATGAACATGGAAGGTTCATGATTTAGCGATTTTTGATTTTCGATTTTCGATTTTCGAATTGTTTAAACCTTAACGCATTATCCAGTATCCAGTATCCAGCATCCAGTATCCAGTAGATTTGTTATTTCTTTCGTGTGCTCGCGCAGTCGGTAATTCACGAGAACAAGCCTGCCTGCCCTCCTCCGGCGGGATCAGGCTGAAATGCCCTTCGACTTCGCTCAGGATGACAATTCAAGGTATTGCTAAGGGGAATAATTCTCATTTTTTAACCACTTTCACCGCATCCATTTCTTTTCCATTAATATGAATAGCAACAATATAGGTTCCTGTTTTTACAGGATTTCCGGAATCATCCGTTCCACGCCATTTCATTTCTCCCTTGCCTGATAGCCCTTGTGAGTTCATCAGGGTTTTGACACAACGGCCATTGAGATCATATATTCTGATAATGCATTGACCAAACTCAGGCCTTAAATATGAAATAGTCGTTTCAAAACTGAAAGGATTCGGAAAAACATCAAGAAGTTTTGAGTTTTGAGTGTTAGGTTTTGAGTTGTAATGTTCAATTCCAACCCATGGCCCGTATTCGTATGCACCCATATCAACATAACCATTGTACACGCGTGGGTTTCCAGCCAGGTCGG
>JAVVEM010000015.1:0-68049 GCA_032250805.1 Bacteroidales bacterium | reverse complement strand
ACAAAGCAGGGAAGATACAGAAAATATAAATAAAATTCCTATGTTAGCGCCATTAGGTTGGGGAGGGGTGATGGTGATGCCGCTGGTTGGCACGAAATAAACAACCGCTACGCGGTAGATATAACCTTATCGTTACCTGCCGGTCTACAATTGAATATCCGCTACGCGGAAAGAGAAGAAAAGGTATTAATATGGTTTCAGTGCCTGCCCCGAGGACTCGGTGCCTGTCCCGAAACCTCGGGGGTTTCAGTGTTTCAGTGCTTCAGTGTTTCAGTGCTTCAGTGTTTCAGGGTTCTATGGTTATACCAACTTTAGTCACTTTAGTTCACTTGTCTCTTATGGATGCAATGGATACAATCATCAACAACCTTTAATTGTAAAATGTACATTGTAAAGTGTAAATTTTAAAACATTCCATGTTCCATGTTCAGTGTTCAGTGTTCATCATTCCTTTCTCCCTTTCTCCCTTTCTCCCTTTCCCCCCATCTCATGCACCATGTATCATATATCATTTGAATAAAATGAAACATGAAAAATGCAAAATGCCGAATGGAAAATGAATATCCCCCCATCTCATGCCTCATAGGAACTGTTATCTGAAGTTTAATACCTCGTAACCCGATACTTCGCATTACCTTACCACCACCACCAGGCCGCTGGTGCCTGTGGCGAGTTCATCCTGGTTGTTTTCGCTGGTGTTGCTGCCTTCCCATATGGTGCCGTCGCGGAAGATGGCTTCGGCTTTCCACACGTATACATCGGTCGGAACAAGCTTGCCTTCGTAGGTGCCGTCCCAGCTTTCGGCGGGGCGGCCCTGCTCATCGAGGGCGGTGCTTTCCCATATCCTTTCGCCCCATGTATTATAGATGCCTATACGGTATGCCATCAGGTTGCGGCCTTTGGGCCTGAACACCTGTACTTCGGGATCGGGTGAGTTCGGGTTGAGGGCGTTGGGGATGTAAAGGGTCTTGAGCATGAACTCCACTTCTTTGGTAATGGTATCTACACAACCCCATTCGTTCCATACCACCTGCTCAACCATAAAGCTTCCCTCCTGCTGGTAATCGTGGATCACCGGAGGATAGTCGTCGTAAATGCTGAAGCCGTCGCCGAAGTCCCAGAAATATGCTTCGGCTCCTTCCGAAGCATCTTCGAGTGCGACGCGCCCCTGTGTGCCGTCATAGTTGGTTTCGGCGGTAAAGCCCGCTGTGGGGTTCGGATGTATGTCGATCCACCGGCGCAGGGTGTCGGGGCACCCGCCTGAGCTCAGCACCACCAGCTCAACGAGTTTTTCTTCGGCATTGCTGTAAGCCCACGAAGGGTTTTGTTCCCGCGAGGTATCCTGCGAAGAGAATTCGTCGCCAAAGTTCCATTTCCAGGCGGTGACGGGGTCGGCGGCAGCCTGCGAATGGTCGGTAAAATATACGGGCGCATCCACGCATCCGGGTGTGGCCTCAAAAGCGGCCATGGGCGGCAGGCCGACCGAAATGGTTTTTTGTATTACATCCGTACAACCAAAATTATTTGTCGTGCTGAAGCTTATGGGATAGCTTCCGGTCTCATGATAAGTAAACACCGGCGCCTGCACGCTGGCGGTATCGCCGGCATTGGCGGTGCCAAAGTCCCAGTGCCAGGCCGTGGGCCAGGAGTTGTTATGGGTGCTGGAATCGGTAAAGCGCACGGGAGTGCCCACGCAGCTGCCCGTGGTGACAAAGCCTGCTTCAGGCGCCGGCAGCACACGTACGGGCTTGCTGAGGGTGTCGGTAACCATCACTCCGTTCATTATGGCCGTAATGCCCATACGCAGCATATAGTTGCCGGGCTGCTGATAGCTGTGGCTGATGCTGTTGGTTGACTGGGTATAGGAGGTATCCCTGCCATCGCCGAAGTCGAAGTACCACTGCTGCACAGGTCCTGCCGATCCGCTCACATCAATGATAAGTTCGGTATACTGGCACACCTGGTCAGCGGCGGTAAAGCCGGGCACCATGCAGTCGTCGTATACTACGTCTTGTTTGGCGGTATCTGTGCATCCATGAATATTTTCGACCGAGAGGGTGACCTTATATATTCCGTATTCGGAATAGGTATGATGCACATCGCCCCCTGATTTGGCAAATACTGTCATCACCGGACTGCCGTCACCGAAGTCCCAGCGCCAGCATGATATCCCGGCACTGCCTATGGGTGTGCGGTCCTCGAAAAAGTACACGCTGTCGCAGGTGGCCACACTGTAAGTAAAATCGGGCATCGGCAGCTCGTTCACCCGAACCTCCTTGAAAACGGTCGCCTGACAGCCAAACATGTCGACCATGTCGAGCTTTACAATATAGGTGCCCCTTTGAGAAAATACGTGGAAGGGCTCCGCCTCGTACGAATAGTTGGCCGATCCCGAGGCAGGATCGCCAAAGTCCCAGCTCCACGAATGTATGCTGTTGGGCTGTGGCTCAAGGATCATGGCGCTGAACTGCATTTCCTGGTACAGGCAATTGTCTTCGGCATAGATGCGCACATCGAGCTCAGCAGGGATGTATACATCTTTTATTATGGTATCGGTGCAACCCATATTGTCGGTCACCACCAGCCTTACGGGGAAGGTTTCGCCTATGGCGGAAAAGCTGTGAACCGGGTTTGCCATGTTTGAATGATACCCGTTCTCGAAGGTCCATTCCCAGGCCACGACAGGCGCCTGGCTGACCGTGGCGTCATAAAAATATACAGTACCCTGTCCGCAGGCATTTACCTGGGCGGTAAAATCGGCTTCGGGCGCAGGAAGTATGTTCACCGGCAGGCTGATGGCATCGGTGCATCCTTCTTCTGAGAACACGGTAAGCGAAACATAATACAGGCCCGGACCGCTGAAGATGTGCACAGGGTTTTTCTGGTACGACTGGTTTGATGCTCCGGATGCCGGATCGTTAAAGTTCCAGTGCCACTGGATGATCATGCCATTGCCCGGGTTATATGAGTAATCGATGAATGCGGTGATCTCGCCTTCGCAGCCTGCATCATAGTCGAAAATGGCCACAGGTCCGGGCTGTATGGCCACATCATGCGAAACAACATTTTCGCATCCCAGGCTGTCGTAAACCGTAAGGCTTACTGAATAGTTACCGGTCACAGCATACACGTGGGTGGGGTTGATGAGGCCCGAGGGCGGACTGCCGTCGCCGAAGTCCCACTCGAAGAATAGATTATTACTCATATTGGTCACCGTGGTATCGACCTCAAAGCTTGTAGCATTGTTCACACAATTGCCTGAAAAGAAAAAGTCGGCCTCAGGCCCATCCGACACGTTCACCGGAATTACGATGCTGTCGTAACAGCCGGCAGAATTTTCCACTGTTAGGCTCACCTGATGCACACCTGCGCCGGCAAATATGTGTGCGGGCGACTGCAGGGTGGAGGTGTTCAGCACACCCGATGCGGGATCGTCGAAATTCCAGCTCCAGGAAACGATGCTGGTGCCCAGGGGCGCCACCGAAAGGTCGTTGAACTGGAATTCGCTGCCCTGGCAGATGCCGTCCCAGCTAAAATCTGCTTCGGGGCTGTCGTCGATGCTCACATACTCCGTGGTTGTGCCCATGCAGGCGTCGGCACCCAGCACGCTCAGCACCACCGCGTAAGTACCTGTGAGGTTGTAAGTATGCGTAACATCCGGATCACCCGGGAAATATACTGTAGTATCATTACCGTCGCCGAAATCCCAGTGCCAGGCCGTGATGTAGCTGGTGGTGCTGGTGGAGTGATCGTCGAAGAGTATGGGCTGGCCGGCACAATGCACCTCAGGCACGAAAAACATGGCCAGCGGGGCCGGGTTTACAGTAACCAGTTTTGTATGTATGCCGGAGCATACTGACGAATCGGTGATGGTGAGGCTGACCTCGTAGGTTCCCGGCAGGCTGAACTCATGATCGATCACGGGCTCATAGCCAAAGCTGCCGTCGCCGAAATCCCAGAACCAGGCCGACACCGCGTTCACATTGATCACCGATGAATCGGGGAAAAAAGTGGTGGCCATATCTTCGCAGGCATCCGACCAGGCGAAGTCGACCGGCGGGCCGTCGTTCACATAGATGGTTTTTACCATGGTGTCGGCGCAGCCGAAGAAATTCACGATGATAAGGCTGATGGTATAGGTGCTGTCGCCAGCAGTGAAGGTATGCTGCGGATGCTGCAGGTTTGAGGTATTGTACACCCCTGATGCCGGATCGCCAAAGTTCCAGTGGTATGTCGACGGATTGCCCTGCCCGTTGGTGACCGAGAGGTCGGTAAAGCTTACGGGGGTATTTTCGCATGGATGTGAATGCGTGAAATCGGCCTCCGGGCGGGGACGGACTGTAAGTTCGCGGCTGTATGAATCTGAACAGCCTTTGGTATTGGTTACGGTAAGCACCGGCGAGTAGTTGCCGGTTTGCTGGTAGATATGCATTACATTGGGATCGTTGGGAAACCAGATGGTGTCGTTGGGTGTGCCATCGTCGTAGTTCCATATCCAGCGTTCGATATATCCCACGACCGATGACGACATATTGTTCATGAATATGCTGTCGCCGATGCAGGTGGGCTCGGTAATATCATAAAAGGCGTAAGGTTTTTTGTAAACCGTTACTTCGTGGGTGATGCTGTTTTCGCAGTGTGCCGTATCGGTAAGGTGAAGGGTAACATTGTATGTACCGTCGCCGTCGTACACGTGGCCCGGGTTGGCCAGGTTGGAGTAGTATCCGTCGCCGAAATCCCAGTTATAGTATATTATTGTATTGGTGTTGACGATGCTGCTGTCGACAAAAAACCAGGTGATGGTGTCTTCGCAGGCTGCCAGCCATGAAAATTCGACCGGCGGCGGAGGAAGGATGTCGATCGTTTTTATAGCAGTGTCGGCACAGCCCATGGCATTCGTCACGATCATGCTCACCGTATAGGGGCCCACAGAGGAGAACTGATGTGTGGGATTGGGAGTATAGGCATAATTTGCCGCGCCGGTGACCGGATCACCAAAGTTCCATTCCCAGATAATGATATCGTTTGCCGGGGTATTATCGAAGAACAGTGTTTCCTCATCCTCGCAGGTATTTTCCCAGGTGAAGTCAGCATCGGGGCCGGGTTGTACCAGCACATATTCGTAATAGGTGTTTGAGCAGCCTGCAGCCGTATATACCGAAAGGGATACGGCAAAGGTGCCGGTTGTGGTAAACACATGGGCAGTATTGGGCGAATATGGTGCATGGAACACCTGCATCGGACTGCCGTCGCCAAAGTCCCATTCCCAGCGGATGATGTCGCTGTAGTATGATTGCGACAGGTCGTAGAACTCCACCACACCATAAGGGCAAATGGCGCCGACATATGTGAAGAGCGCTAAGGGGTTGGGCTCGATATAATAAGTATGTGAATTGCTGTGGAAGCATCCGTTGGTATCGGTCACCGTGAGGGTAACGGTATATTCACCGCCCTGATTATAGGTATGTTCAGGATGCTGCTGGGTGGAATTGTTGAGGCTCCCCGAACCGGGATCACCAAAGTCCCAGTACCATGAAACGATCTCCTGCTGCGGTGTCGACATGTCGATAAAGTCGATGCTGTAACCCACACACAATGTGTCGGCAACGAATTCGGCCCTCGGGCCGTCGTAAATGGCCACGGCTTTGGTAAAGCTTGAGGAACAGCCCATATCGGTAACAGTGGTAAGGTTTACCTGGTAAATGCCGGGGCCTGCAAAGGTATGCGCCGGGTTCTGGTTATACGACATCGTGCCATCACCAAAATCCCACATCCACTGTATAATGCTCCCCGATCCTTCGAGGGTCGACAGGTCTTCGAAATGGGTTTCGTTTATCCAGCAGGGGAAGGTGTAGTCAAAATCAACCGTAGGGATCTCATACACATATACGCCGCGTGTAAGGGTAGACGTACATCCGTTGGTATTGGTAACGGTGAGGCTCGTCACATAATGGCCCGGGGCGGCATAGAGGTGCGCCGGATTTTCCATGTAGGAGGTCTGGCCGTCGCCGAACTGCCAGAAATGTTCAACGATGGTGTCGAGGTTGGGTGTTGAGGTATTGTAAAAATAGATCGTGTCTTCGAAACATACCGGCTGGTTGTCGTAGAAATTCGCTGTCGGCGAACTGTATATCTCAATGGTTATTGTGGTATCGGCCACACATCCGTTTGAATTCTCAACCGTTAAGGTGACATCATAGAATCCCGGGGCGGCATAGATATGGTTGGGATGCTGCTGGTAAGATGCATAGCCGTCGCCAAACTGCCAGTACCACGACACAATGCTTTCGGCATTGGGTATGGAGAGGTCGGTAAAATATGTGTCGTAGTCGTCGCAGATTGGTGATGCGGTAAAGTTAACCACCGGCAGCGGATAAACCTGCGCCAGTGCCCAGGCCGTGTCGCGGCAACCGATGCTGGTTTCGATGATCAGCCTGACCACATAGGTTCCCGGGTTGGCATAGACATGGCTTGGATGCTGTTGCGTGGAAGTACCTCCATCGCCAAAGTCCCATTCCCAGGTATCGACGATACCATAGTTGGCCACCGACTGATCGGTAAATCGTGAAGGATAATTCAGGCAGGTGCCGTCCACATTGAAGGCAGCCACCGGAAGGGGATGCACAATTACGGGGTAAGTCACCGTTTCGATACAGCCATGTGAGTTGGTCACGGTAAGGCTGACCATAAATACGCCGGCAGTGTCGTATACATGCACAGGATTTTGCAGGGCCGAGATGGTTCCATCGCCAAAATCCCAGTGCCAGCTACTCATAAAGGCAGAATGCGGATCGGAATGATCGGCAAAATATACGGTATAGCTGCAATGGCTTGAGTCGCTGAAGTGAGCGTAGGGCAATTCCCATACCTGCAATGTTATGGAGGTATCGTCGACACAGCCTTTGGAATTCCATACGGTGAGGGTAGTGGTGTAAGTGCCGGGCGCTGTGTAAACATGTGTCGGATGCTGCTGGGTGGAACTGTGGCCATCGCCAAAGTCCCAGAGCCAGGCGGAGATATATCCCGAGCCGGGAAGCGACAGGTCGGTGAAGACTACGCTGTCGTCCTGGCAATTGAACAAATCGACGCTAAGCAGGGCAAGCGGATGATCATAAACATGAACGAGCACGGAAATATCGTCGTAGCAATAATCGGTGCTGTAGGCGGTAAGGGTAACAATATAATCGCCGGGTTGTGCGTAGGTATGGCATGGATTTGCTTCGGTAGTGGCGGTTCCGTCACCGAAATCCCAGAGGTATGTGGCAAGCTGCTGGCAACCATAAGTATAGCCGGGGATGGTCTGATTATTGAAGCATATGGTCCCGGGAAAGCATACGCTGTCGTGGTCGGGCTCGAAAGCGGCAATGGGCGCCTCGTACACTTCAACAAATGGGGCATAAACCGTTGAGTCGCCGCAAACGCCGTTATCGGTAATGTATAGCGAGGGGAGATAGCCATTTGTGTTGGCGTTGGGGTTGAGGCAATGCGGTTGCACATAAGTATGGGTGAGGGTGTCGTATTGACTCATTTCGTCGAAACTCCAGCTCAGTGGCGGGCTGCCGTCACCAAAATCAAAGGTATAGGTTGTGCTGTCGTAGTTATACTCGTAGGCCGAAAAGGCAAACTGCACCGTATAGGGGGCACAGCCAGGATCGACAGGCGTTACATCAATATGGGCCGTAGGAAAGCTGACTATTTGCACGTTATAGGTGGTATCCCAGTCGCAGTCGTGTACGCCATGCACCAGATAGTGAAGAGGGAAGGTACCGTAAGAATGATAAACATGATAGATCGGGAAATCATTGAGGTTTAAATAGTTTGTGTCGGAACCGTCGCCCCAGTCGATATTGAACCAGTTTACACACTGCTTTAAAGGTGCCCACACATTCAGCCACAGCGTATCTTCAAATACCGGGTTGAGGGGATCATGGCAGATGATCCAGTCGTGGTCCATTGAGTCGAGCAGGGCGGCCCGTGGCTGGGGCACGATCCACACCATATTGACAACAGTATCGGTATTATTGTTGACATCAGTTACGATCAGCTTAACGAAAAACCACTTATGGTTGCTGCAGCTAACATCGTTAAATACATAAAAGCGGTGAGTAATGGTATCGTGGCTGGTTGTAACGACGGGAGTGCCATCATCAAAATCCCAGGTGTAGGTGAGGCCGGTGCCGACACTCGAAGAGGCATCAAAGAAAACAGGAATATCGGCACATTGCCTGTCGGGATTATGAACAAAATTAGCAGTGACAGTACCCTGCCCTTTCGCGGTCTCGTTTGGCGCGACCACGAAAAAGAAAAACCAGGGAATGATCAAAAGTAATGCTCTGCCCATAAAGTATTTGACGCTGTTTATTCTTTTTTACAATTTTTTCGCGGTCGACCTATCCGCTTGTCAGCAATTTTTATGATTTGGTTGATGTAATCAGTTATTTTGCTTCTGTTTAACATGACAGTTTATACGGTTTCCGGGGCGATAATGATTCATTTATTTAATTATTATTTATATATACGTGAAACGCGCAGCACATACAGCTATCTTTTTCGCTTTTAATAATTATTGCAATTCCAAGTTATGTTCCCGGGCATATCGCCGCAAATATTTTCGTTATAATTTTGTTCACATCCCCTTATTTAGATTTATTCTATTTAAATAAACACATCAAAATGTGATTATAGATACCTAATATTGTGTAGCTTATATATATGCAGCCCTTCCACCTATGTTAATGAAAGTTTTTGCTACAAAAAAATGAAGGATTTATTGTGCATTCCAAAAACCCGGTTAAAGCACGAATGAAGGTCAGCATAAATTAACGAACACATTACGAAGAACCACTTAGGCTGGCGCTCATGTAAACCCTTATCCAGCTGGAGGGAAAGGAATGATGAACACTGAACACTGAACAGGGAACATGGAAGTTTAATGATTTAGCGATTTTCGATTTTCGATTTTCGAACTGCACAGATTGCTGGCAAGTGTGAGCTAAAGTGATCTAAAATTGAATTTAACCAGTAGCAAGAAACCAGAAACCAGCAGAGACTGGCTACGAGAGTGATCCAGTATCCAGCATCCAGCATCCAGAATCCATGAGAGAAAAGTGAGCTAAAGTGAGCTAAAGTTGGTATAACCATAGAACCCTGAACCACTGAACCACTGAAACACTGAAACCATGAAACCACCGAGTTCTCGGGGCAGGCACTGAAACCATGAAACCATGAAACCATTTAACAATGCCTTTTCTTCTCTTTCCGCGTAGCGGATATTCAATTGTAGACCGGCAGGTTACGATAAGGTAATATCTACCGCGTAGCGGTTGTTTATTTCGTGCCAACCAGCAGCAGCACCATCACCCCACCCCAACCCTCCCCGGGCCGGCATAAAGAATTCTGATCATATTTTTCCAGGGGGGAGGGGGTATTTCTTGTTCGTTCCTTCCCCGGGATGCTCCCGGGGCTATTGTTGTATAACCCCTGCGGGGTTTTTCAATGTTTATGCTTTGTCACCAGAAAAATTGTCCATCGAAAATACAGAGCAAGTGAACTAAAGTGGCTAACCAATTAACCCCCGAGGTTTCGGGGCAAGCTATTTAGCCATTTAACCATAAAACCACCGAGTTCTCGGGGCAGGCACTGTCCACCTGCGCCTCTTATCATCCGAAGCTTTAGCGCAGGATGAAAGGCTTCGGTGGATGCCAAAACACTGAAGCACTGAAACCATGAAACCATTTAACCATTTAACCCTAACTTATGTCGGGCAGGAAATTTGCCGGTATGTGAATTCTGATTATTTTTGCTTTCTTTATCAAAACATTTACAATGAATACAATTACAGCTACAAATTTTAATTTTCCCGGGCAGAAGAGCGTTTACAAAGGCAAGGTGCGTGATGTGTACAACATCAATGATGAATTACTGGTGATGGTTGTGAGCGACCGCATTTCGGCTTTTGATGTTGTTTTACCCGAAGGGATTCCTTACAAAGGCCAGGTGCTGAACCAGATCGCGGCCCGCTTTCTGGATGCCACAGCCGACATTGTTCCCAACTGGAAGATCGCCGTTCCCGATCCGATGGTTACTGTGGGCCGCTATTGTAAGCCTTTCCCTGTAGAAATGATCATCAGGGGCTATCTCACCGGCAGTTCATGGAGAACATACAGCAAGGGTGCCCGTGAGATCTGCGGGGTTTCTATCCCCGACGGGATGAAGGAGCACCAGGCTTTTCCCGAACCTATTGTCACTCCAACCACAAAAGCACTGGAAGGTGCCCACGACGAAGATATCTCTGTTGAAGAGATCCTCCGCCAGGGCCTGGTATCGGAAGAAGACTATACCCTTCTCGATAAATACACCAGGGAGCTGTTTCAGCGCGGATCGGAGATCGCCGCCAGCATGGGACTGATCCTCGTCGACACCAAGTATGAGTTCGGTAAGATCGGCGATCAGATCTACCTTATCGATGAGATCCATACGCCCGATTCTTCGCGTTACTTTTACCGCGAGGGTTACCAGGAGCGCCAGGACCGCGGTGAGCCGCAGAAGCAGCTCAGCAAGGAGTTTGTCCGCGAGTGGCTGATGGAGCAGGGTTTTATGGGAAAGCAGGGGCAGGAAGTGCCGCCCATGCCGGAGGAATTTGTAAATAGCGTTTCGGAAAGGTATATCGAACTTTATGAAAAGATCACAGGCGAAAAATTCATAAAGGCTGATGTTTCGAATGTGCTCAGTCGCGTTGAGAAGAATATTTCTGATTTCCTTGCCAAATAAGGAATTCATCTGTAATAACGGCATTATGATCCCATTTTCACCTCCCCGCATCGACCAGAAGATCATCGACGAGGTTTCGGCAGCCCTGAAATCAGGCTGGATCACAACTGGTCCACGTACCAAGCAATTCGAGAAAATGATCACAGCCTACTGCGGGCACCGGGCTACCCTTTGCGTAAATTCCGGCTCGTCGGGCCTGGAGCTGATGCTACGCTGGTTTGGCGTTGGCGAAGGCGACGAAGTGATCATTCCTGCCTACACTTATTCGGCCACCGCCAATGTGGTAGTGCATTGTGGTGCAAAGCCCGTGATGGTGGACACGGGCGACGATTTTAACATCGACACCGGCAGGATCAGAGAAGCCATCAGCCCGGCCACCAAGGTGATCATGCCGGTAGATATTGCAGGGTGGCCCTGCGATTATGATGCCATCCACGCGATTGTTGAAGATGAACAGGTGAAGCGCCTGTTCAGCCCGCACAGCGCGGAGCAGGAAAAGCTGGGCCGCATCCTCGTGCTTGCCGATGCCGCCCATTCTATTGGCGCAGAAAGCCATGGCCGGAAAACCGGTTCCCTCACCGACATCAGCGTATTTTCATTCCATGCGGTAAAAAACCTCAGTACAGCCGAAGGGGGAGCCATTTGCCTGAATCTGCCCGAAGCCTTCGATAATGAAGAACTCTACAAATATTTATGTATAAAATCGCTCCATGGCCAAACCAAAGATGCCCTGGCGAAAGCACAGGCCGGCAACTGGCAGTATGATGTTATCGAAGCAGGATACAAATACAATATGACCGATATTCAGGCCGCCATGGGCATTGTTGAACTGAGCCGCTATGACGAAGATATGCAACCGCGCCGGAAAGCCATTTTCGATCGCTACAGGCAAGGCTTTTCACAAAAGGCGTGGGCCCTGCTCCCACCCTACCAAAATGATGAGAAAATTTCGTCCTGCCATATTTTCCTGCTTCGCATTAAAGGCATCAACGAGCAAGTGCGCAATGAGATCATGAAAAGGGTCTTTGCCAGGGAGGTTTCTGTGAACGTGCATTTTATCCCTCTGCCGATGCTTACATTTTATAAAAATGCCGGATATGATATCGATGATTATCCCACAAGTTACAAGAACTACTGCCGGGTGATCAGCCTGCCGGTATATTACGACCTCAGCGATGCGCAGACAGATACCGTGATAAGCGCTGTGGTTGAATCTGTTGAAGAATTGCTGTCATGAAACGGATGTTCGACATCATCGTATCATTTTCGGCCCTCATCATCCTGATCCCCGTTTTTATAATTATTTCGATCTGGATCCTGCTCGATTCGCGTGGCCGAATTTTTTACACCCAGAAAAGGGTTGGCAGGGGCAACAGGGATTTTATCATGTTTAAATTTCGCAGCATGCATTCCGGAGCCGAGACAAAAGGCCTGCTCACGGTGGGCAGTCGCGACCCCAGGGTGAGCAAAGCAGGGTATTGGCTGCGGAAAGCCAAACTCGACGAGCTGCCCCAGCTCCTCAACATCCTCAGGGGCGACATGAGCTTTGTGGGCCCCCGGCCCGAGGTAAGAAAATATGTCGACCTGTATGATGATAAACAGCTTAAAGTGCTGGATGTGAGGCCCGGTCTCACCGACTATGCTTCGCTGAAATATATTGACGAAAACCGGATGCTGGAAGAGAGCAGGGAGCCGGAAAAAACATACGTTGAAACCATCATGCCGGCCAAGCTAAAGCTAAACCTGCACTATATCCACGACCAGTCGCTTTTGCTCGATATCCGCATCATTTTTAAGACCATTGCCGGAATATTAAGGGCCAGGCACTAAACCCGGCTACAATGCCGAGGCAAGCTTCTTCAATTCCTCAGCTTTTTTCATATTTCCCTGTTGGTGATAAAGGATGATAAGTTCGCCGAAAACCCTTTTCATAATGGTGATGTTGTCGCAGGGCCGGAAGAAGCTATCCTGGTGTTTTAACTTCATCTGCCTGATATAGGCCTCGATCTCGTTATGCGTGAACAGCGTGCCACGGTTGAAGGGGTTAATATAAAAAAGCGCCGTGGAATTCTTTTGATCACCATCAGCCCGCAATTCGTCCATAAATGCCAGCACAAAATGGTTTGGCAGGTCGACACCGTATACCGGTAGTTTAAGGCTTCTTGAAATGATCATAAAAAGGATGCCAATGGAAAGCGGGTTGCCTTTTTTTGTTTCCAGCAGAAGGTTCAGGTAGAAGTTATCGGGGCTGTTAATATCGGCTTTATTTCCCCTGAATTTGTGTACATCGAAAAGGATATGGTTCACGACTTTTATCTTTTCCAGTGCAGTAAGCTTATCATTAAGTTCGAGCCAAACATCCTGCACCAGTTGCCCGACCTGCTTGAACACCTTTTCGGCATCCAGGTCGGGATATTGATAGCGGGCAGCCAGCATAAAACCCTTCAACAGGTCGTCGCTGTATAGCTGCGACCAGCTGCTGAGGCCGGCATACAGATCATCAAGCTGGATCCTGTGTATGATCTCCTCCATGCGCTCCTGCAAAAAAGGATCGAACGACTGCTCCCAGCTGCTTTCCAGCACGGGAATCGCAAGCGTGCCATACGCACAGATCTTTTCCCGCACCTGCTCGTATATTTCGCTGTCGGGTTCATCAAGCAGGCTGATCAGTGCCTTGAGTTCTTTATGTTGTTTTTCTGTTGTTGCCATAATCCTTAAAAAAGCAGAATCAATTACCGTACCGTGACGTATTTCCGTCGAATATTTGGATTATACGTCAAAATTTCCATATTTTTACTGTATAATACTTTCAAATTTAACATTAATTCAGTTGTTTTGGAAAAAAATGACATACTTCTTCGCCTCTTCGGGCATCTGCTTTTAATTTCATTTCTTTTCACACTTTCTTTTTGTCATTCGCATGCACGCAGGCACGAGATCATCCCTCCGGCTTCACTTAATGTTGATGATATTGTTACCGAAAGGAATATCCCGAAGCAACACCGGATTTTTCAGGCAAGATTTCTTCCACAGATCCAGCTTGCCAACAACAACATCCTGATGGAAAGGAACCTCCTGCATGATATCCGCGACAGCCTTGACGATCATGGGGAGCTCAGCCTTTTCCTTAACCGGCAACTCAATGAACTGTTAAACAAATACGGGCTTGAGCCTGTTCAACCGGCTTCCCCGCCCCCTGCCGACAGTCTTTTCAGGCACATTGAACATCTGCTGCGGCGGGTGGATATTGTTCCCGTAAAACTTGTCATGGCCCAGGCCATCATTGAGTCGGGCTGGGGCACATCCGATTTTGCCCGCGAGGGAAACAATTATTTTGGTATCCGTTGTTATGAAGATGGTTGCGGGCTTCCTCCCTCCGGGGTCGACAGCGTAACTTTTTGGGTAAAGGCGTATCCCAACGAAATGGCAGGAATTGAAGATTACCTGTGGACATTAAATACCCACCCTGCCTATCACGAATTCAGACAGGAACGGGCTTCAATGCGCGATCAAAAAGAGGCCATCGACCCTTTAAAGCTCATCCATGGCCTGGATCAATACTCCGAAAAAAGAGACGAATATGTTTCGATGGTAAGCAATATCATCAGGAACTATATTCCTGAAAATGCGGTTGAGCTTCTAAAAGGAGAAGGATAAGATGTTTTTTCAGCCCTGCTGTGTTAATCGTTCAAGCACCAGTTTGATGAGTTTTTCTATCGATCGTTTCGGCTGATGTGAATAGGACCCTGTTACCCTGTTGGCAAGTATTGTGCACACGGTAAGGGTTTGGTGGCCCAGCAGGCGTCCCATGGCATATAATGCCGATGTTTCCATTTCGAAATTAAGGATTCGGTGATGATGATGCTTAAAGGCGGTAATCCTGTCATTAAGGCCGGCGTATGCGGTTTCGAGCCTGAGACTGCGGCCTTGCGGTCCATAGAAGCCCGGTGCTGTGATGGTGATCCCCTGGTGTAGGTCGCTGCCGATCATCTCTGCCAGCCTGCCGGAACCCTTTACCACGTATGGCACTGCCAGCTCATGCGGCCAGTCTGTTTGCCTTATAAAAGCATCAGCAATTTCCTGCTCATTAACATTGCTGTGCCTGTAAAAGTGCAACAGGCCATCCATGCCCAGTCCGTGTGTGGCCATACAAAAGTCGTCGACAGGGATGTCGGACTGCAGGGAGCCTGAAGTTCCGAGTCTGACGATCTCAAGGCCGGTATGCCGGGCTTTGGGCTGGCGGGTATTGAGGTCGATGTTAACCACGGCATCGATTTCGTTCATTACGATGTCGATATTGTCGGGGCCCATACCCGTCGACATTACGCTGATACGTACATTATTCAGCATACCTGTATGCGTATGTATTTCGCGGTTTTCAGTCCTGTATTCTACTGTATCAAAATGCTTTGAGATGAGAGAAACCCTTTGCGGGTCGCCAACCAGAATAATTTTTGAGGCCAGTTGTCCGGGGCCGAGGTTAATATGGTATAAACTCCCGTCGGGGTTGAGGATCAATTCAGATTCTTTTAACTTCTTCATCACACAAAATTAATAACTTTGCAAGCGCAAAAGTAATCATTATGAAGAATATATATAATACCATACTGGTACCCTTTGATTTCAGCGAGCGCGCCCAGGCGGCCCTGGAGGAATCGTTCAACCTGGCAAAGATGACCGGACTGGAGATTACGCTTTTTCATGTGATCCGCGACAATCAGGGTATTTTTTCAGCTTTTGGGAGTGAGCGCTCCAGGAGTATGAAAAAAGAATATGAAGACCAGATGCGTGACCAGTTGCAGGATTATGCTGCCGAGGCTTCACGGAAGTCGGGCAATAAGGTTGGCGCAGTGATCTCGCACGGAAAAGCACATGACAAGATCCTGAAGGGAGCCCATCTTCTGCATTCGAAATTTATTGTTCAGGGGATCAACAGCGATCCGGTTGGTTCAAAATCCACCTATATCGGCGACAATGCCCTGCGGGTGATCAAAAAGGCCGAGTGCCCGGTGATCACCGTAAAAAATCCACGCCGTTTCGATGGTTGCCGCAGCATTTTGCTGCCCCTCGACCTGAGCCAGGAAACAAGACAAAAAGTAGGCCATGCCATTGAAATGGCCAGGATGTTCGGATCGACGATAAAAGTTGTTTCGGTTTACTGGTCGACCACCGACAAGGATATCCTTAACAGGCTCAGGATGCAGATGAAGCAGGTAAAGGATTTTATCAGCAAGAGCAATGTTGAGGTCACCACACATATCATCAATAAATCAGGAACGGCAAAAATCCTTGCACCGCTGATCCTCGATTATGCGAAAGCTGAAAAAGACATTGATCTGGTGATGATCATGACACAAACCGAAGCAGGTTTGTTCGACCTCTTCCTGGGATCTTCAGCCCAGTATTTTATCACCCATTCGGAAGTCCCGGTAATGTCGATCATCCCAAAAGAGCTGGGATTTGCCTCAATGATAAACTAAAATATGAAAGCAGAGATCATCAGCATAGGCGATGAATTGCTGATCGGGCAGGTCATCAACACCAATGCTTCGTGGATGGCTGAGGAGCTTAACCTGGCGGGCATTCAGGTGGTACGCATTACAACCATCTCCGATCAGGAACAGGAGATCCTCAACGCCCTCGATGATGCTTCAGCACGTGCCGAAGTGGTATTGCTTACCGGTGGCCTGGGACCCACCAGGGACGACATCACCAAGCACAGCCTTTGCACCTGGTTCGGTACGCGACTGGTGTTCGACCAGGCTTCGTTCGAAAATGTTGAGCGCATTTTTCGCGAACGCGGAAAAAAGATCACCGACATTAACCGTGCCCAGGCTGAGATACCCGAAAACTGCACGCCCATACCAAATAACAACGGAACCGCACCGGGCATGTGGTTTGAACGTGATGGCATCATTTATGTTTCTCTGCCGGGGGTGCCCTACGAAATGAAGGCCATGGTCAGGGAGCATATCCTTCCTGAGCTGGCAAAACGCAAGAACGGCCATTATATCGTTTACAAAATGATCCTGACCCAGGGTGTTGGCGAATCATTCCTGTCGGATCTGATCAGTGATTGGGAGACGGGGCTTCCCGAAAATATCAAACTGGCATACCTTCCTCAGCCCGGCATTGTGCGGCTGCGGCTCACGGCCACGGGCCCCGGCAGGGAGGAACTGGGCAGACAGCTCCGGCAAAAAACCGATGAACTGCTGGGCCTGATCCCCGGGCTGGTGTTTGGCTTCGGCGAAGAAACGCTTGAAGAAAATGTGGGTAAATTGCTCAAAAAGAAAGCCTGCAGCCTGTCGACGGCCGAAAGCTGTACGGGCGGATATATCGCCCATCTCATTACCAGCATAGCCGGAAGCAGCGAATACTTCAAAGGGTCGGTAGTGGCCTACGACAATACCATCAAAACAGGAGTATTGGGGGTAAATGAGGATACGATCATTGCACATGGAGCGGTATCGGAACAAACGGTTGTTGAAATGGCCGAAGGCATCAGAAAGAAGTTTGGCACCGATTATTCCATCGCCGTGTCGGGCGTTGCGGGCCCAGGTGGCGGCAGTATACAAAAACCCGTAGGAACTATCTGGATCGCCATTAACGGGCCACAGCAGAAATTTGTCAGGAAATACCTTTTTGGCAACAACCGTGAACGCAATATCAGGGTGGCGGCGGTTACAGCACTGAACCAGCTACGGCTGATGATAGAAAAAGAAGATTAAAGACTGTCTTCTGTGACCGGACACTAGCGGCCTGCTTTTACAATTTTTCCGCTGTAGGTGCGCATGCCTTCTTTGCTTATCACATCCAAACGATACGTATAGATACCCGGAGGGACGGAGCCTGCATCCAAATGCATGGTATAGTTACCCGCATATTGGTGTTCCCTGCTCATTTGTCCTGCGATGGCACCATTCACGCCATAAAGGTTTAAGCGCACATGCGCAGCCGATGCCAGCGAATACTCAACATTGACCCTTGTGGTAAAAGGATTGGGATAGGGATGTACCCGGTCATGAGCGTGCTGGCCGGGTTCGTTGATGCCTGTCATCATGTACTTGATCAGTTCGATGCCATCACCGGTGCCGAGGTTGCGCGTATATTCCTTGTCGATGTCGTTGTTCCAGTGCTCATGCACACCCATGCTGGCGATCAGCAGCCCGTCGTTATCAGGGTCGTAGGTAATGCCTTCGGCCCAGTTGGCCGAGTCGGCCGCCTGGTGCAGATAATCGTCGGCGCCATACATATCGGCATATTCATCAAACTCGGCACGAACAAAATCATGCCCTACCGATTCGATGGCTACATGGTCCTGCGAAACAAAAATCGAGTTGGGCCAGTCGTTGTTAAAGGGTGTTATCTGGAACCTCACAGGTTCCGATTCGGCACCTTCACCTCCCCATAAACCGTCGACCAGGAACAATATTGTTTTTTCTCCCAGGTCTTTATGTTCCATAAAATCAACCAGGTTACGGTATTTGCCATAGCCCAGGTTTTCGAAGCCTCCGATGGTGATGCTGGGCTGTGAATAGTGCAGATGCATGGCCCAGAGGCGGCAGCACGAGCCATAGTGATTCTTGGCACAGAAAGTCCCTCCTGCCAGTTCATGTTGTTTCAGACATGCCATATTGATCATGTAATCAGCTTCGACAAAGGCCCGGGGCAGGGAATCGTTGACAGTGCCATCACTGTAAAACATGGCCGGGCCGGCGGTCGGCTGGGTCTTCGTACGTCCGAGATATCCATGCCTGTCGAGGTAATGCACCCCGGGGTACAGCGTATGGCACTTGTCCCAGTAAACATTATAAAAATGACGGATAGGATCGCCAATATAGATATCGTTCTGGGCAATACCGAAGATATCGATAAGTTGTTTCAACATGATCACTACCAGTTGCGGGCTCACGTCCATCAGTTCCTGATTCTGAATTTTTTCATATGTCGACAGATCGAGGTTGTATTCAAAAGCAGTGGTTATATTCACTTTTACAGCCACTTTCTGCCCGGGCATATAGCCCTGGTTGCCATTGCCATGTGTGCTGTTATAATGCCTGAACAGGGCGTCCCATGCCAGGCTGTCAGTTTCTTCGCCGGTAAGCCTTTGCAAGGATTCCGAGAGCATGGTTTCGATCACTTCCGCATCAACATTGTCGTCGTCAAACCAGTAGTCGCCGGGTTCATTGGTACAGCTTTCGTTGGTAGCATCGGGATTCCATACCCAGACAACCCGTCCGGGGAAAATGCCACGCGCCACCCCCACCGGGCTATTCGGTGGTTCATCAGTCATGATCACTGTTGTTCCAGCCCGTCCTGTGCTGCTGTCGCCCCCCACAAACATCATGATGCCACCTATAAGAACAGTAACAGCCAAAGCTGCTGCCGGCAGGTTTTTTGCGGCATTCATGTTCCGCAACTTACTGATGGCCGCAACCGAAATGAGCAAGCCTGAAATATAGGTAATGAATCCTGCAGCAAAGGGCGCGGCGGCCTGCATACAGGGATAAGAAGCCCTTGACGGTTTGGGCACGACCCTGATGATAAACCATATTGTTGAAAGGATACCAAGAAGGATGAGTACTGCTTTTGAGGAAGGTCTGCGCCGGGCAAACCACCTTTTTTCGCTGTTAATATCGAACCTGAACATGGGTGCCTGTTTAAATGAATGTTTATACAGATACAGACAATAAAGATACGATAATAGTTGGCTGAAGAAGAATTTTTTATTTTCACTTGAATATTTCAAAAAATATTCCGTTCTTTGCACTCCGTTTTTTGAGCGCTAAACTGAAAAGCATAAGAAGATGTCAAGAATTTGTGAAATAACCGGAAAGAAAATGATTGTAGGGAATAATGTTTCCCATTCAAACATAAAAACGAAAAGAAAATTTTATCCTAATTTACAAAACAAGAAGTTTTATCTTCCCGATGAGGATAAATGGATTACGCTGAAGGTTTCAGCTGCAGGCATCCGTACCATCAACAAGAAAGGGATCGCCTCAGCATTGAAAGAGGCAAAAGAAAAGGGCTATTATAAAGGTTAACCAACCGAAACAATATACAGGAATGCTGCTATAATCATATGGCAGCATTTTTTTTGCCGCCCTGCCGGGGAAGTGAATTCACGCAATACTATAAAGCTTCTCTGAACGTTTATTTTTCAATACGTTTGAATTGGTTATTTTTGCATGCAATGAAGGATACCGCCCGATGGTTTTTACTCTTTTTCCTGTTTGCTCCCCTTGCCATCCAGGCGCAGGAGGAGCGCAGCGATGATGTTAGGGACCTGATACAGTTCTCAGGGGTGATCCTTACTTCCGACAGCCTGCGTGCCATTCCTCTGGCACATATTATCGTGATCAACTCCATGCGGGGCACGGTAAGCAATTTTAACGGATACTTTTCTTTTGTAGCGAAAAAAAATGATACTGTTGAGTTTTCGGCCATCGGTTATAAGACCGACCGTTATATCGTACCCGATACTGTAACCAATAACCGTTATTCTATTATCCAGCTAATGTCGGCCGACACCGTTTACCTTACAGAGACCGTGATCTATCCCTGGCCAAGCAGGGAACAATTCAGGGATGCATTTCTTTATATGGACATTCCTGACGACGACCTTGAAATTGCGCGCAAAAACCTTGATGACAGGCAAATGCGTGCCAGGGCAGAAAACCTTCCTGCCGAGGGAAGCATCAGTTTTAAATACATGATGCATCAGCAGGTCGACAAGCTTTACTATAACGGACAAACCCAGCCCATTAGCATTCTTAACCCCTTTGCCTGGGCCAAATTCATCAAATCGTGGAGGGATGGTGATTTTAAACGCCAGGATGCGCCCGGATACGAACCCTAATCATAAAAAAACAGATGCCTGACACTATAAAAATACCCTTCGTGCTGATCCTGCTTTTTGCATCACTATCAGTTTTTTCGCAGGAAAAAGCCACGGTGTTTGGCACTGTAAAAGATGAAGAAGGAAAAGCCGTTGAATATGCCAATGTTGCTGTTTCGGGTTATGCAGGCGGTGTAGCCACCGACACCCGCGGCCACTTTGAGCTAAGGGTGCCTGCCATAACAGAGCTCACCCTGATGATCTCATTTATCGGATACGAAAAGCAAATGTTCAGGGTATTTTTACAGGCCGGCCAGCGCAGGGAGCTGAATGTAGTCATGAAAAGGCTGGCCGAGGAGCTTCCCGATGTGGAGATCATCGATAAACAGATCAGGCACACAAATCTGCAGCGCTTAAACCCCAAAGTGGCAACAGAAATACCCAGCCTGGCAGGCGGGGTTGAAGATGTGCTGAAAACCCTTCCCGGGGTGGTCTCCAATAACGAGTTAAGCTCGCAGTATTCGGTGAGGGGCGGCAATTTCGACGAAAATCTTGTATATGTTAACGGCATAGAGATCTACCGGCCATTCCTGATCCGGTCGGGACAACAGGAAGGCCTTAGTTTTGTAAATTCGGCCCTGGTAAGCTCTATCCTATTTTCGGCCGGTGGTTTCGAGTCGAAATATGGCGACAAGATGTCGTCGGTGCTGGATATACAGTATAAGAAACCCACCGACTTCGGAGGTTCTTTCCAGGCCAGCCTGCTGGGAGCACAGGCACATGTTGAGGGCATCACCAAAAATCGAAGGTTTACTTACCTCACCGGACTGCGGTATAAATCCAACTCTTATATCCTGAAAGGTCTGGAGACCGAAGGCGATTACAAGCCTAATTTTGCTGATTTACAGGCATTGTTCAGCTACCGCTTGTCGAACAGGCTTGAATTATCGCTGCTAACCAATTACGCCAGAAATTCCTATGAAGTGATCCCCAGCAGCCGCCAAACAGAATTTGGCACGATATCGGAAGCCTACCGTTTGAATATCTTTTTCGAAGGGCGAGAGCTCGACCGTTTTGAGAATTATATGGGGGCCCTCAGCCTCGACTATTATCCCCGTGAGAAGCTGAAGCTGCAATTTATCGGCTCAGGATTCCAGACCCGCGAAAGCGAAACCTTCGACGTGCTGGGCGAATATTATATCGGTCGCCTTGAAAACCAGATCGGCGACGAGCAGTTCGGAGAAGTGGTCGAAGCACAAGGCGTAGGCGGCTTCCTCGACCATGCCAGGAACTACTTAAAAGCCAGCGTATTTAATATCGAACACAAAGGCTCCTATGATCTCAGCAAGCACTATGTACAATGGGGGATCCGCTACCAGCATGAGATCATCGACGACCGGCTGAATGAGTGGGAGCTGATCGACTCGGCCGGATATACCATCCCCGAGCCACCCTTTACCGCCGGCGACCCTTCCCCGGTATATCATCCGCAACTGGAAATGTTCTCGCTGTACCGTACCGACACCAATTTTAGCTCAAACCGGTATTCGGCTTTTGTGCAAAACAGCTGGAATTTTCACCTCGGGACCACCAATGCCTACCTTATTGCAGGCATCAGGGGAAGTTACTGGGATGTGAACAACCAATTTATCTTAAGCCCGAGAGCCACCCTGTCGCTTAAGCCCCTGTGGGAAAATGATATGCTTTTTCGTTTATCGGCAGGCTATTACCAGCAACCTCCATTTTACAGGGAACTCAGAGACCTGCAGGGGCGCATCAATCCCGATGTCAGGGCTCAGAAATCCATCCATTTTGTTGCAGGCATGGACTGGGACTTCATGGCGTGGAACAGGCCATTTAAATTTGTTACGGAGGTGTATTATAAGATCCTTAACGACCTGGTGCCCTATACCGTCGACAATGTACGGGTACGATATTACGGCGATAACATGTCGAAGGGATTTGCATACGGCCTCGACATGAAAGTAAATGGTGAATTTATCAAAGGCATCGATTCATGGTTCAGTTTTTCTCTCCTGAAGACCATGGAAGATATTCAGGGAGACCAATACTGGGATTATTACAATGAAGCAGGTGAACTGATCATCGCCGGATATACCGAAGACCAAACGGCTGCCGACAGTACGCAGGTGTTCCCGGGTTATATTCCCCGCCCAACCGACCAGCGCGTTCATTTTGCCTTGTTCTTCCAGGATTATATCCCCGGCAATCCCACATGGAAAATGCATATCAAGTTGCTTTTTGGCACCAGGCTCCCCTTTGGTGCCCCAAACTCACCAAAATACGAGCACGTATACCGTACACCACCTTACCGCAGGGTCGACATAGGTTTTTCGAAAGAGCTTTTCGGCCGGCACAGCAATTTCGGACCAAAAAACCCCCTCCGGCATATCGAATCGGCCTGGCTCAGCTTTGAAGTTTTTAACCTTTTCCAGATCTCCAATACCATTTCCTATATCTGGGTGAAGGATAAGACCGGAAGAGAATATGCTGTTCCTAATTATTTAACGCCCAGGCTCCTGAACCTGCGACTAGCCATAAATTTCTGACCTCCGCTACTTCCCGTTGAACTTTTTTATCATGCTTTTGTTATTTAGATACAGTTTAAATAACAATCAAAATAATTATTGAAATGAGCAAATTTAATTTCCCCGATTTACCATATGATTTCAACGCCCTGGAACCGCACATTGATGCCAGGACAATGGAAATACATTATACGAAGCACCACAAAGCATATTTCGACAAATTCACTGCTGCAACAGAGGGAACGCCCCTTGCCGACATGGATATTATTGATATTTTCAAGGATATCGACAATCATTCTGCCGCTGTCAGGAACAACGGAGGCGGTTTTTTCAATCACAGCCTTTTCTGGAACATCATGAGCGGCAATGGTGGTGGAGCACCTTCAGGGCAGCTTGCCAAAGCGATCACCAAAGCTTTTGGCTCGTTCGAAGACTTCAAAACAGAATTCAATAATGCAGCAGCCGGCCGTTTCGGAAGCGGATGGGCCTGGTTGTGCATTAACCGCGAAGGCAAACCCGAAGTATGTTCAACCCCCAATCAGGACAACCCCCTGATGAATGTGAGTGATTGCAAGGGTACTCCTATCCTCGGACTGGATGTTTGGGAGCATGCCTATTACCTGAAATACCAGAACCGCAGACCAGAATACATTGATGCTTTCTGGAATGTAGTAAACTGGGATGAAGTAAATAAAAACTTTATGAAAGCATTATAAGATCGTCTCTATTTTTCATAGGCGTTGTTATTATTCCTAATAACAATTTTTGATTTGGGTTAATTGCGAAAAAGCCCCACGGGAAACCGGCGGGGCTTTTCATTGTTTAATATATAAGTCTCATGTTGAGGCATTAAACCCCAGAGCAAGCTTTGGATACATATTTCCAAAGAAGCAACATCAAAAAATATTTTTATCCGAATGAAAGGATTGATTCCCTGATCAGTCCGATGGCTTCATGCAATTGTTTTTCGTTGATCACCAGCGGAGGAGCAAAGCGGATAATATGATCGTGTGTGGGCTTGGCCAGCACACCGTTCTCTTTCATCTTCACACAAACATCCCAGGCTGTCTTATCGCCTTTTGGTTTGATCACTATGGCATTGAGCAATCCTTTACCGCGTACCACCTGGATCATCTCTGATTTGATCTTTGCCATTTCCTCCCTGAAAATTTTACCGAGGTATTCGGCATTTTCGGCAAGTTTTTCATCTTTCACTACTTCGAGTGCTGCAATGGCCACCCTGGCAGCCACAGGATTTCCTCCAAAAGTGGATCCATGCTGACCTGGTTTTATGCAAAGCATAATTTCGTCGTCGGCCAGGACGGCAGAAACGGGATAAACACCTCCCGACAGTGCTTTTCCAAGGATGAGGATATCAGGCCTGACATTTTCATGATCACAGGCAAGTAATTTACCTGTCCGGGCAATCCCTGTCTGCACCTCATCGGCAATAAACAACACATTATTTTTCTTACAGAGCTCATAGGCACGTGCAAGATATCCGTCGTCGGGAACATATACACCTGCTTCGCCCTGGATCGGTTCAACAAGGAAAGCCGCCACATTGGGATCTTTTACTTCCTTTTCGAGTGCTTCGAGGTCGTTATATGGCACGGTAATAAATCCGGGGGTGTATGGTCCGTAGCCACCCCGGGCATCGGAATCGGTCGACATGGAGATCACAGTGATGGTACGTCCGTGGAAATTGTTTTCGCAAACAATGATCCTGGCTTCATTCCCGGGGATTCCCTTTTTCTCATATCCCCATTTCCTGGCAAGTTTCAGTGCTGTTTCGTCGCCTTCGGCTCCGGTATTCATGGGTAAAACCTTATCGTAACCAAAGTATTCGGCAATATACTTTTCGTATACTCCCAGGGAGTCGTTATAAAAGGCCCTGCTTGTCAGGGTAAGTTTCTGTGCCTGTGCGTATAGTGCTTCAACGATCTTAGGGTGACAGTGCCCCTGGTTGACAGCTGAATATGCCGACAGGAAGTCGAAGTATCTTTTTCCTTCAACATCCCATACATGGACACCTTCACCTTTTTCCAGTACAACGGGCAAAGGGTGATAATTATGCGCACCGTATTTTTCTTCCAATTCAATGGTCTGTGCTGAGCTCAGCTTATTCACATCTACCTTATTCATACATTCTGTAATTTAATGATTAATTTACGCAAAAGTACGGATTATTAAGGTATTATTCAAATTAATCAGGGACAAATACATCCGGAACACAGAAATATCTGACTATAAAAGGTGGCGGAATGGCAGGAAAAGCCATTCAAAGAAACGCTGCATAAAGGGACGTTTTTGCCATTCTTCAAAATCAAAATTGGCACTGTTCGACAGGCATTTTCTGACATGATCCTTCAGTTGCTTTATGATCGCCTGGTCTGTTCCTACGAGGGCAATTTCGTGCTGATAGCGGAAGCTTCGATAATCGAAGTTGGGTGAACCGATGGTGAAGGTTTCATTATCGACCAGTATAAGTTTGGCGTGCAGGTTGCCCGGAAGGTAAAAGCGGAAGTTGATCCCATTCTTGTGGAGCATTCCGATATATCTGCTCCGCACCATATCGACAATGTGCACATCAGAGTTACGGGGGATGATCACACTCACATCCACCCCCCGCTTTGCTGCATCAGAAAGGGCTTTTCTTAGCATAAAACCCGGCAGGAAATAAGGTGTTTCGATGATCACTCTTTGCCGGGCATTTTTGATCATTGTTTCATATCTTTTTTTGATCACCTGTCGGGTAATTGAAGGCACATCGCGCAGGATGTCATAGTCGCCGCTTCGGATAAGCCGGGTCAACCCGGGCTTATTAAATGCATAGCGGTTGAAAAGCCTGTAATCTTCCTTAAAGATGCCTGTCAGCTTTTTATTCAGCGCAATATCATCAATCCGGAGTACTGATTCACACCAGTTCAGGGAATAGCCTGAGATGTTTGCCGACCCAATATAGGAGATGTTTTCATCGATCAGGATCATCTTACGATGGTTACGCCGGTGATTTTTAGTGAAGAAGTCCCAGAAAAGCCTGATCTTTTTAAAAAAACGCACTTCGCCACCATTTTCAACCAATTCACGGAAGAAAACCGACGACACCTGAGCCCCCCACGAGTCGATCAGCAGTTTCACCTTAACACCCTCGCTGGCCTTACGTGTCAGGACATCCCTGAAGCGTTCACCTATATTGTCATTTCCAAATTTATATGTTTCGATAAGAATACTTTTCCGGGCGGCTTCAATATCGGTAAGCATGGCATTGTAATAATGCCAGGGATCATCAAAGAAGATGGGCGCATCAGGTGCTATGTTATTTGCCGGTGGCATTGTATTGATATATTTACAGTCTTTTAAACATTTTCATCAATTCTTCCTTTTTTCTGTACGAAACCGGTACAAGCGAATCATCATCCATGACAAGACTACCGCCTTCTATCTTATCGTAGCGTTTTGCATGTGCAAGGTTTATAAGATGCGACTGGTGTACGCGGTAAAAACCATAGTCGATCAGCATTTCGGCGAAATCTTTCAATGTTTTCGATACGGTGATCTTGTCCATACCAACGATATAGAAATGGGTATAATTTTTTTCGGATTCGCAATGGATGATGTCGGCAATGGAGACGATATGCACACTGCCGGTAGTTTTTAATACGATCTTCTTTGATTTATTGTTGAGCATGTCGAGGTTTTCATACAAAGCCTCCAGCCGTAAGGAGATATTTTCCTTTTCGATGGCTTCTTTTGCTTTTTCCACAGCACTGATAAGTTCATCAGGATCGAGTGGTTTCAGGATATAATCGAGGGCACTGAACTTGATGGCCCGAATGGCAAATTCCTCAAAAGCAGTGATAAAGATTACAAAGAACTTAACGTTCTCCAGCTTACGCAAAAGGTCAAAACCTGTTCCGTCACCCATCTTAATATCGAGGAATACAAGGTCGACGGATACTTTATTGAGTAGCTTAACACCTTCATTTACACTGCCGGCGGTGCCGATAATTTCAATATCCCTGCAATAGGTATTCAGCATATTCCGGATGGTTTCCCTTGCCTTTACTTCGTCATCAATAATAATCGTTCTAATCATCTTTGCCAGTATTTATTCCCAATGTGGTAAAAATAATATTTTGTGTTGAGTACTCCTGTCTTATTTCAATTTAGTTGAGCATTCAGCCTCCTGTTTAATATACCTGCATGCTGATCGTAACCAGTGTTCCCCGTACGCTTCCATCCTCGTTTTTAAGGTCGGAAACATCCAGTGATATTTTTTTTCCAATAACCTTTCTCAATGATTCGAGCCTGCTGTGTACGATTTCCATTCCCAGCGACTTATGCAATTTTCCCTTTTTCAGGTGCAGCTTCATTGAGGCTTCACGCCCGATCCCGTTATCCTCAATCTCGATGATCAGCATGTTGTTTTCCTGCCTGATCCGCAAATTGAGCAATCCACCCTCTTTGAGGTGTTGTATACCATGTTCAATCGCATTTTCGAGAAAAGGCTGGATCAGCAGTGGAGGAATATGTATTGATTCGGTAAAAATGTTATCGCCAATTCCGATCTTAAAGTCAAAGTTGTTGTTAAACCTGAGCCTTTGCAGCTCAAGGTAATATTTCATGGCTTCCAGTTCATTTTTCAGGGGTACAAGGTCTTCTCTTGAACCATACAATGTATGGCGGATCAACTTTGCAAAGCTGGTAAGATACCTCCCGGCATCGTGTATATTTTTCTGGTACATGAATCCCTGTATCGCCAGCAATGCATTGAACACAAAGTGAGGATTCATTTGCAGCCTGAACAATTTTTGCTCCATCATGGCCATTTCTCTTCTGGCTCTTTGCTTGATCTTTTTTTGCCGCTGGATAAAAATGCTTAGTCCTACCATGAAGGCAGAGGAGAGAATGATCAGGCTGATCAAAAATAACAGCGATTGGGTATAATGTTTTTTTATGGTGAACTTAATTGTTTTGGGATGTTCATTCCAGATATTGTGCGTATTTCCCGCATTCACTTTAAAAGTATATTTGCCCGGCGGTATGTTCGGAAAACTTTTCCAGTTGTTGTTTGTCAAAGTAGCCTGATCGGTATATCCCGACATCACATATCTGTACCGCACTTTTCCCGACATGCGGTAGGTAATCCCAGAGAAGCTGATCCTGATATGGTTCTGGTCGTGGGCCAAAACATATTCATCCAACAGAACGGTATCCTTACCGTTGATCTGAACACCATTTATATTGATAATCGGTGGCTGTATGTGAGGTTTGAGTGTTGCCGGATTGAACGAAGCCAATCCATTTTCGGTTGCCAGCCAGATATATCCGTCGTGCATGGCCATGCCATTGATCTCATCTGCCCGAAGCCCGTCGCTTGAGCTATAGCTCTCAATCTTTATTTCTGAAGGATTTTCATTCAGGAGTATCCTGTTCAGACCCCTTTTTGTCCCAATCCACAAGCTTGTATCATTCTGAACCAATATTGATTTAACGGTATTGTCGAGCAATCCCTCGTTTTCAGTAAGTGTAAATTCCACGCTGTCGCCCCGGATAAATGCAATGCCGTGTTTTGCAGTGCAAACAACAAGGTAGTCGCCAGCATAGTTGATACAATTGATGCGGTCGTTGAGCATGTCTGACTTATGCCCGTAACTATACACGTGCCCCTTGCTGTATGTGTATAAGCCATAAAGCGTTCCAAAGTAAACCTGATCATCAAAGTGACAGCTGCTATAGATCCTGTCAATTGAATCAGGCCCAACAAACCTGACCAGTTCATTGCCGTAATAATACGCTGGTTTTTTTGCACCAATCATGATGGTATCGCCCCACCCCTTGCTTATATATTCGGAGTGTATTAGTGTATCGGGAGGTCTGGCAAAGCCTGCAGGATCATAACGCAAATGCTGACTGTATGACAGCCACAGATATCCTTCATGGTCAATAACTATATGCTTGATCCAGGTGTTTGGTTCAGGAACAGGAAGCTTGCGAAAATCCCTTACCATCCCTTCGCCTATCCTGGCTGAATAGATCTCTGTGTCGCGGGTGGAAAACCAGAGGCGGTTGCCCGACACGGCCAGCGCCATCACATATAGTTTACGGTTATTGCCGGGGATCATAAATGTGTTAAAATCAAAGCCAGGAGTATAATATACGCCATATCCTTCGGTACTGAACCAATAGCCTTCCTCGGGATCCTGCATAATACCGGTAATGGTGTTGCCTTTAAAATAATGTTCCGGCTCATCTTCCATCATCAGATTATCGAAGCGGTATAACCCATGATCAAATTTTACGCTTACCCACAATTTCCCGGTATTATCCTCAAATATGGAAAGCACTTCATCGGGAAATGTTTTCCGTAACACAAGTTTGCGATCCCGGATATAAAAAACACAATTGCGATAACTTACAAGGTATTCGCCTGGGCCTGTTTTGATGTAATTTCGATGAAATTGTCGTCCATCATATTTTACTTTTAAAAAATACTGATCTGCCCGGTAATAAAGTGGCCCGTTATGATTATATCCCTCAGGCTTTGATTTCTGTATGGTTAAAAAGTGATCATCGGCTTTGTCTTCAAAAACCAGGAAGCATGAATCAGTGTATTTCCCGGGATTCCGGCTGATAAACGGGCTCGTATATCCAAACTTGTCGATGCAGGCTTTCCCGCCCTGGCGTGGCGAAAACACAAGTGTACCTGAAGGATCAACGTAGATCTTATTCAGGTAATTATCAGGAAAATATTTAATAATTGAATCATTGAAACGGTAGGGGTGTATCATGCCATCATCATAAAAGCTAAGTGTTCCGTTATAGGCCAGAAACCATATACGCCCGAGATAATCTTTATGCAATTTAACGATTGTGTTTTCGGAAAGGCCATCTTCGACCAAAAAATTTTTAAATATATTGCCGTCATAGCGACTCACCCCATTGTCGGAAGCAAACCAAAGAAAGCCATCATCCGAATAGATCATGTCGTAGATGTCATTACCCGGCAGTCCGTCATCGTCGGTTATCTGCCTGAAATACGAATGCTGAGGAAATACTTCAAATGAGAGTACAAATAAAAGGCTGAAAGCCAATAATAGCCGCAGATGTTCAATCGACATTCGCATAAGCATCACTTCTTCGCGCAATTTAATCAATATTTTCGAAAGCGCGTTTTTAATAATATTCCTTACACGGGTCAGAGGTCATGCAAAGGCAGCTCATGAAGCGGCCCGGGTTTTCATCCCGACAGAATAACTTCACAGATGTTGTTTTGGCAAATGTCAACGAATTAAGTTTATATTTGCTATAAATTAGCAGTACATGATCAAGTCAATGACAGGTTTCGGCAAGCATTCTGTTGAATATGCCGGCAAGAACATTACCATTGAGCTTAAGTCGCTCAACAGCAAACAATTTGATGCAAACCTGAGGATACCCCCGCTTTACAGGAGTAAGGAGGCAGAAATCAGGTTACTGTTAAATTCAGGCCTTGGCAGGGGCAAGATCGAAATGTACATCACCGTCGACAGCAATGGTGAAACAGCCAGTTTTCAATTCAATCACAAGCTTGCGAAACAATATTATGAAGAGATCGCAAAGCTTGCCGGCGAGCTGAATCTCGCAATAAATGAACAGGCTCTTCCTGCCTTGTTGCGGATGCCCGACATCATGAAAACGGAGCAACCTGAACTGAGCACAGAAGAATGGGAAGTTATCCGCCGGGCTACCGAAGAGGCCATGGAAGAACTCAATAAATTCCGTATACAGGAAGGCCGCGCACTGGAAAAAGACTTAAGGGAAAGAGTAAGTGAGATAGAAAAACAGCTTGGGGATGTTAAAAATTTTGAGGAGAAACGGATAGATGCATTACGCACTCGCATAACAAAGCATATTGAAGAAGCGGTTCCCCAGGGAACGGTCGACATGAACCGCTTTGAGCAGGAGATCATCTATTACCTCGAAAAGCTTGATATTACCGAAGAAAAGGTCAGGCTTTCCAAGCACTGCAAATATTTCCTTGAAACATTGTCGGAACAGGGAACAAACGGAAAAAAACTGGGTTTTATCGCCCAGGAGATGGGCCGCGAAATCAACACATTGGGATCAAAGGCCAATGATGCCGATATGCAAAGGCTTGTGGTACTGATGAAGGATGAACTGGAAAAAATAAAAGAACAGTTGTTCAATATTCTTTGATGAAAGGAAAACTGCTTATATTCTCAGCCCCGTCGGGTGCCGGCAAAACCACTTTGGTGCAGGCCATGCTGAAGGAGTTTCCTGATCTGGAGTTTTCCATTTCGGCCTGCAGCCGGCCGCAACGCAAAAATGAAGTTGATGGAAGGGATTATTATTTTATTGGTGTAGAAGAGTTTAAAAATAAAATTAAGAGCGGGGATTTTCTCGAATGGGAAGAAGTTTATAAAGATCATTATTATGGGACATTAAAATCGGAGGTAGAGCGGATATGGTCGCTGGGCAAGCATGTGATCTTCGATGTGGATGTTTACGGGGGCATCAACATCAAACAGCAGTATGGTGAACGGGCGCTTGCAATTTTTGTAATGCCGCCATCGGTTGAGATCCTGGAGCAGCGGCTCAAACAACGTTCGACCGATTCTGAAGAAAACATCAAACAACGCCTCGAAAAAGCTCTGCACGAAATTGATAAGGCCCATGAATTTGATAAAATTATTGTAAATGACCAACTGGATAAGGCAATTGCCGAATCCGGAAAAGCGGTATCAGATTTTCTGAACGATCATGCAAAAGACGGATAAGACAGGCTTATTTTTTGGATCATTCAACCCCATCCATACCGGGCATTTGATCCTGGCCGAATACATGGTTGAATATGCCGGGCTTAAAGAAGTTTGGTTTATCGTTTCGCCGCAAAACCCCTTAAAAGTCAAAAAGAGCCTGCTGGCCGATCATCACCGGCTGGCCATGGTGAATATTGCTGTGGAAGACGACAGCCGCTTCCGTTCAAGCAACATCGAATTTCAGATGCCCCAGCCTTCCTATACCATCGATACCCTCACATACCTGAGTGAAAAATATCCCGACCGGCATTTTGTATTGATCGGCGGCATGGACATCCTGCCCAGCTTTCATAAATGGAAGAATTATGAGGAGTTGCTGAGGCAGTATGAATTGTATATTTACAACAGGCCTGCATATGAAGCCGGGAAATACAAGGATCATCCGGCGATCAGGTTTTTTGACGCTCCCATGATCGAGATTTCGGCAAGTTTTATCAGGGATTCGATCAGGAAGGGCAGAGATGTGCAATATATGTTACCGCCAAATGTTTATACCTACATGCGCGAAATGCATTTCTACGAAAAATAATGCCGGTCAGAAATAATACACTTCAACCCCGTCGACGGTTTCATGCTTTTTTATTGCCTCGGGGTCGAGGCCTTTTATAATGATATCGAGGATCCCGCTTTCTTTATCTTCTTCGAAAAATTCGAGCTTTATTGGCTCATCGCCGGCTAGAAGATTAATGGCAGCCCTGATCTTCCGGGCAATATACCCATGGCTGTCCTTTTCCATGGCCAGTCTCACATAATCCTTGCCTGGGTCGTCTTCAATGACCTTAAACCCGAGCATTTTATTGTACTTGAGCGCACGCTCATTACTTCTTAATATTGTTGCCCTGGGTTTAAGATCCCAGACTGCCACGCCCAATTCGGCAAAGATCATTGTGCAAAGGGTGGGAATATGTGTTTTACGGTAGTATTTATTCCATATAAAAATTCCCGTTTCCATTGTTTTTTCTTTCCAGTTGATATCCTTGCCATTGATCAGCCCGATCTTTTTTCCTTTATATTCAATAATAAAATAGAGGTTTAAATTATTGTTGATGGATTCGAACCATTTTTTCTGCATTTCCTTTGTAATATGCTCGCGGTATACCATATACTGAGTAATGCTGGGATGATTTCTCCACTGTCTTACCAGTTCGATATCCTCTTCTTTCAGGCGTATAAACCGGATATTATATTTCGAAACGATCATATAAAGTATTTTAGGGAGCAAATTTAGTCATTTCGCCAATCGAAATGCTCAAGCCAGTGCCAAGCGCAAAAATAATATCTTTGTAAACAAATTCGTAATGCCGCATATGAAAAGCAAAAAGCTGGTCCTGATCAACCCTTTTAACCCTTATACCAGAGGTGGATTATACGACACCCATGCCATGTCGCCCCCTCTTGCGCTGGGCATCATAGCGGCACTTACCCCCGGGGATTGGGATATTGAGATCGTTGATGAAAACTTTGATGAGTTTACATTTCGCGAAGCAGACCTTGTTGGCCTGAGTGCCATGACGGCAAACATCAAGCGGGCCTACGAAATATCTGAAATATACAGGGACCGGGGAATCACGACCGTGATTGGCGGGATACATGCTTCTATGCTTCCCGGGGAGGCAGCCCGCTTCTGCGATGTGGTGGTCAGCGGCGAAGCCGAAAGCGTTTGGCCATTATTGATCTCTGATTTTCTTGCCGGCAGGCTGAAACAACGGTACAAAGGCGAATTTCTCCCCATGAAAAACATGCCTGCACCCCGAAGGGATCTTTTTCATCCGGCATATACCTATGCCAACATACAAACTACCAGGGGATGTCCGATGAATTGCGACTTTTGCTCGGTCCATACCTTTAACGGATCGCGTTACCGCCAGCGCCCTGTTGAGGAAGTGCTCAATGAGCTTGAAACCATTCCGCAACAGCTTGTATATTTCGTCGACGACAATATTATCGGTTATTCAAAGCAATCGGCAGAACGGGCCATCAGTCTGTTCAGGGGCATGATCGAACGGGGCATAAAAAAAGACTGGTACTGCCAGGCATCACTCAATGTGGCAGATAACGAAGAAGTGCTGCAATATGCAGCAGAGAGTGGTTGCCGGATGATCCTGATCGGTATTGAGTCGGAAAAAACAGAGCAACTGAAGGAAGCCAATAAGAAGCTCAACCTGAAGATGGGCATTGAAACCTACGAAGAGGTTTTTGACCGTATTCATAAATACGGCATCAGTGTGCTTGGAGCGCTGATCTATGGCCTCGACAGCGATACCATCCCCGATTTATATGCCCGTACTCAATTTGCTATAAATAGCGGCATGGATGCCATGCAGGCAACCATTGTCACTCCCCTGCCTGGCACCGGCCTTTTTGAGCGAATGGAAAAAAGTAAGCGTTTGTTATTCACCAACTATCCCGACGACTGGAAGCATTATCACTTCCTGGAGGTGGTGCACCAGCCTGAGAAAATGGATCCCGAAGCATTCATGGAAGCCATGTGGGATAACTGGTCGATCATGTATGATGAAAAGCTGCTTCAAAAAAAGATGCTGCGTAGCCTCAAGGCCACTAAAAGCGCAAAAGCAGCTACGTGGGCATACCTTTCGAATGTTGAACGCCATAATGCCTGTTTTGGAGGGAAAAAGCCACCACTCGATCCGAATGTTCTGCTCAAGGGGCTTCAAGGCTTCGAAGCCCCGAAAGGGTGAAACCCGGAGTTTTGAATCCCGATTATATGCTTATCTTTGCCTTTTCAATGTGAAATCATGAATAAAGAGGAAAAAAAACCGGGCCAGCGTGTAAAAGTGGGGATTACCCATGGCGACCTGAATGGTATCGGTTACGAGGTCATCATCAAGACCCTTCACGATCAGCGGATGCTGGAATCGATCACTCCACTTGTATATGGCACCTCAAAAGTTGCTTCATATCATAGAAAAGTTCTTGATATGAACGATTTTAACTTTAATCTGGTAAAAAATGCTGCCGCTGCCAACCCCAGGCGCCCAAACATGATCAACTGCAGCGAAAATGAAGTAAAAATAGATTTGGGCAAGTCGACTTCCGTTGCCGGTGAACTGGCATACCTGGCTCTTGAAAAAGCATGCGACGACCTCATGGCGGGAGAAATTGACGTTCTGGTTACTGCGCCCATCAATAAAAAAAATATTCAATCTGACGATTTTCATTTTCCGGGACATACCGAATACCTGGCCGAAAAATTCGGCGCGAATGAATTTCTTATGCTGATGGTTAGCAACAATCTGCGGATCGGGGTCATCACAGGGCACATTCCCCTGGGGCAGGTTCCTGAAGCGATAACACAGGAGCTCATTCTCAGCAAGACAGAGATCATGCATGAGACCCTCAAACGTGACTTTAATATTGCCCGTCCGCGTATTGCCCTGCTGGGACTTAACCCGCATGCCGGCGACGGCGGGCTGTTGGGTAAAGAGGAAACCGACACCATTATTCCCGCAATCAGTACTGCTTTCGACAAAGGTATTTTAGCTTATGGCCCATATGCGGCTGATGGTTTGTTTGGTTCATCGTCGTTCAGATCATTTGACGGTATACTGGCCATGTACCACGACCAGGGGCTGATCCCCTTCAAGGCCATGGCGTTCGAATCGGGGGTGAATTATTCTGCAGGCCTGCCCTTTATCAGAACCTCTCCGGCGCATGGCACAGCATATGAACTGGCCGGCAAAAACGAGGCTTCGCCTGAGTCAATGCGTGCAGCTATTTTTCTGGCAGCTGATATCTTCATAAACCGCTCACAGTTTGATGCGATGAATGTAAACCCACTTGAAATAACCAATAACAACGGAGAAAATGGAGAGGAATGAGGCCAGGTAGTTTACAGTTACGAAAAATAATGATCAACGATCTGCTCCTTGTTCGAAGATGCACTGTCGCCCTTACTGCCAAAGGAGGATTTAATGACTACAATGCATGTTTCTATAAGATTTTATGATCAAGGGCGGTAGATAGGGTATACCTTTTTATATTATTGATTAGATTTAATTTATGTTCAAAGTAAGCGAAATAGCAGAGATTACGGGGGGGTCATTGGTAAGGAAGACGACGGGCAACCCTGAGATTACGGATATCCTGGTCGACAGTCGCCGCTTTATCAGTCCTGATAATTGTGTTTTTATCGCCTTGCAGGGAAGGCACAACAATGGCCATGATTATATTTCCGAGTTGTACGGCAAAGGCATTCGCACCTTTGTGATCTCTGCAAACAACCTTGAACTCGATAGATATACCGGAGCTAATTTTATTTTGGTAAACAACACCCTGAAAGCCCTTCAGGCATTGAGTACAAGCCACCGGAACAGGTTTAACATCCCGGTGATCGGCATCACAGGCAGCAATGGCAAGACCATCATCAAAGAATGGTTGTTTCAGATCCTGCAACACCGGCACCGGGTAGTGCGCAGCCCGAAAAGTTATAATTCGCAGGTTGGGGTACCATTATCGGTATGGCAGATGGAAGATTCATACGAATATGCCATTTTCGAAGCAGGTATATCGCAGCCCGACGAGATGGAGAAACTCCAGGGCATCATCAGGCCGTTGATCGGAATATTTTCCAATATTGGTGATGCCCACAATGAAAATTTTATCAGCCAGAACCAGAAGATCGGCGAAAAGCTAAAACTGTTCACAAAAGTCGATACGCTGGTATATTGTGCCGACCACACTGCCATACAAGAGATCCTGTTCCGCTCGCAGATCCTTGAAACCATACACGCATTTACCTGGAGCAGGAAAGAGGCTGCCGACCTGCAGATCACCTCGGTGATCAAAACACATCTCGAGCGAACAACCATTGCAGGAATATATCTTGATCAGGAGATCAGGATCAGTATTCCCTTTGTTGATGAGGCATCTATTGAAAACGCAATTCATTGCTGGGCAACACTCCTTCACCTCGGCTTCAAAAATGAATATATTGCCGAAGGTATGTCGAAGCTGGTGCCCATAGCCATGCGACTGGAAATGAAAGCAGGCATCAATCACTGTACGATCATCAACGACAGCTATAATTCCGACATCAACTCCCTCAGCATTGCCATCGACTTTCTGAATCAGCAGTCGCAGCATAAAAAACAAACCATAATCCTGTCGGATATCCTTCAAAGCGGAAAGGAAGCCAGTGAATTGTACAAAGAAATTGCCGATCTGCTCAGGCAAAAAAGCATCGACCGCATAATTGGTATCGGGCCGGCTATTTCACGTCAGGCAAAGCTGTTTGAGATGGAAAAATCCTTTTATCCGTCGACGGAAGAATTTCTGCGCAAGTTTTCATTTACTTCCTTTGTAAACGAAAGCATCCTGCTGAAAGGTGCCAGGGTTTTTGAGTTTGAGCTCATCAGCAATGCCCTGCAGCAAAAGTCGCACGAAACAGTGCTGGAGATTGATATGAATGCAATGGTGAACAACCTGAACTACTTCAGGTCGAAGATCAGCCCGGTCACTAAGATCATGGCCATGGTGAAGGCATTTTCATATGGCAGCGGCAGTTATGAGATCGCCAATCTCCTGCAGTTTCACCGTATGGATTACCTGGCCGTTGCTTATGCCGATGAAGGTGTGGAGCTGCGAAAAGCAGGCATTATTTTACCCATCATGGTAATGAGCCCTGAAGAGCACAGCCTCGACTCCATCATCCAGCACAACCTCGAACCCGAGATCTACAATTTTCGCATCCTCGACATGCTCGAACGCGCCATCAGAAAAAATATCCTGCCAAGCAATAAACCCGTTAAGATCCATATTAAAATGGAAACAGGCATGCACAGGCTGGGTTTTGATGCCGACAGTCTTCCGCAACTTGCAAAGCGGATAAATGATAACAGGCGTTTATATGTTCAATCGGTGTTTTCGCACCTGGCCGCAAGCGAAGATCATGAAAGCGATGATTTTACGCGGTCACAGATTGCTCAGTTCGATCAGATGTCGTCTGAATTTTGCAGTCATATCGACCATAAGGTGCTCAGGCACATTGCCAATTCGGCTGCAATAAACAGATTCCCCGAAGCACATTTCGATATGATACGCCTGGGCATCAGCCTGTATGGTGTTGCCTCCAACCCTGAAGATGCTGAAAAACTCGAAAATGTAGGCACACTGCGGTCGACGATCACCCAGATCAAAAAGGTGAAGGCCGGCGAACGTATCGGCTACGGCAATACTGTGGCAGAGGAAGATATGAAAATCGGCGTGATCCCCGTGGGGTATGCCGACGGTCTCGACCGGCGACTTGGCAAAGGAGTTGGATATTTGATCATAAACGGTTACAGTGTGCCCATTGTTGGAAATATCTGCATGGACATGTGCATGGTTGACATCAGCGAGATCAGGGCACGCGAAGGCGACCAGGTGATCATCTTCGGCAATGGCAAGACTGTTGCAGAACTCGCCGCTGTGCTCGGCACCATTCCATATGAGGTGATGACTTCAATCTCGGGCAGGGTAAAGCGGGTTTATTACCAGGAATAGTCATCCCGGAAAAGTTCAGACCGCTAATATTCATCATTTCAGTTAAAAGTTCTAAATTTGACGCCAATTACGGACAACGCATGAAACTTTCTGTACTTATTCCTGCCTACAATGAAGAAAAAACCATACACCTTATCCTTGATAGGGTAATCGCTGTGAAACTTGATGGCGGGTTTGAGAAAGAGATCATTATTGTGAATGACCACTCTTCAGATAATACGAAAAATGTTGTTGAAGACTATATCGCAGCAAATAAGGAACATGACATCAGTCTTTTCAATCAGCCGGCAAATATGGGAAAAGGCGCTGCCCTGCATCGCGGCATAAGCGAAGCCAGCGGCGATTACATTATCATTCAGGATGCCGACCTTGAATACGACCCGGCAGAATACAACCTCCTCCTTAAACCTGTCATTGGCGGATATGCCGATGTTGTTTACGGATCGCGGTTTATGGGTGGTACACCGCACAGGATACTTTTTTTCTGGCATTCGATCGGAAACAAATTCCTAACCTTTCTGTCGAACATGTTTACCAACCTCAACCTGTCCGACATGGAAACATGCTATAAGCTCTTCAGGGCGGATTATATTAAAAAAATAAAATTCAGGGAGAAACGTTTTGGCTTTGAACCGGAAGTAACAGCGAAGATCTCGCGTTTTCCGGGCATCAGGATCTATGAGGTAGGTATCTCATATTACGGCCGGACCTATGAAGAGGGTAAAAAGATAGGTGCAAAAGATGGGTTCAGGGCTATTTGGTGCATATTAAAATATAATATCTGGAGTAGAAGATAATAATATGGCCGGTAATTTGCTTAAAACAACCTTCCAAAGGTCCGCTTTTACAAAAGAAGATACCCTTATATTTAAAGGTATCGGTATATTGCTGATCGTATTCCATAATTTTCTTCATTGGGTTGGCCCTTACACTGGCGAGAATGAGTTTAATTTCCAGCTTTCCAGGATCAATAATTTCTTTAATGGCATTGCAGGCAACCCCACCGAAACGATTCATTTATTCTTCAGTTATTTTGGCCACTATGGCGTACAATTGTTTTTCTTTATCAGTGGCTATGGGCTTATGCGTGCATACGGCAATAAGTATCCCGGGTACAGCGGATTTGTTGGTAGCCGATTAAAAAAACTTTATCCCGCCTACATTATTGCTATCATTCTGTTCATAATATATAACCTGCTGGTATTCGGCATATCGTTTAACCTGATTTACTTCAGGGATGTTGTGCTTCAGCTCACCTTTCTGAACAACTTTATCCCGGATTTTATTTTCAGGCTGAATGGTCCGTGGTGGTTTTATTCGGTTATCGTGCAACTATACCTGATATTCCCCCTGCTCATTTTGATCCATAAACACTTCAGAAAATATGGACTGCTCATCCTTTTCTTTGTATGGATCATCCTCAATGCCCTGTTATACAAAACACTGCTTGAATCGGGGCTGAATACATACTATACTTTTGCCGGGCATTTACCTGTATTTTTACTTGGTCTGATCTGGGCAAGCCGGAAGCAAGCCGGTATAAACCTGCCGCTTGTGTTTGTAGCTGCAATCATTTTTGTTTTAGGGAATTATTATGAGGTCTTCTGGTATTTTTCGCAGGCGGCAATAGTCATCCTCATGGTAAGTCTGATTGCTTTGCGACCACAAAAGATCCGGCTAAGGGGTTCTTTCAAAAAACTCATCCTTTTTTATGGAGGCATATCCATGTACCTTTTTGCAGTTCATGGATTTTTACGAAAGCCCCTGGTTGGTTGGGCAAATGATGCCTCTAATCCCTGGATCACCTTGCTGCTGGCTCTGTTGTTCGTAATTATAGCAACGCTTGTAGCACTGGGCACGAAAAAGACAGAAGCATTTTCAGGCAAGCTCATCCATTGGATAAACGCGCTAAAAAAACCTGCCATCACCCACAGCAACTATATCATAAAAGCAATACGCTTTAACTTCCCGGAAGTGTTCAGGATCAGCTTTGCTTTTTATTTTTGCCTCCTGGCGATCAGGGTCTATGAGTTCTTCCTATACAGGGGGCAGCATATGTTTTCGGCAGTTTCGGCAGAAGATTTTTTCACAGCCATCAGCGTTGATCTGGCCTTGAGCCTGGGCCTGAGTGCCGTTTTTATCATCATTTACAGCATCCTCCCCTTCCGAAAAGCAATTATTGCGAGGATCTTGCATATTGCCATCCTGTTCATTTTACTGCTGGTGTACATGGGTACAATACAATATTACAATACTACGCTCGACATGCTCGACCATGTGGTTTATGTATACTCATTCTCAGCACTAAAAGGCATTGCCTCCTCGTCGGCCGAGCTAAATCTGTCCAGCATCCTTCCTTTCATTGTTTTCCCTTTGATATTTGCCGGAGTGCTTTTTATGGTCAGAAAGTGGAAGATCAGCCCGGCAACAACAGTGATCCTCATCATTCTCGGGTTTTATTTCCTTGCCGACCATAACAGGTACTTTCCCAAACAATACCAGTTTAGCGAAAGCCAGCAATATGATTATGTGAACAATAAGCTGGCCTATTTTGGCAAGATGCTTGTCGACCACCGGCCGGGCAGTCAGGATCGCACAGTATATTTTGATGATGATTTTAAAGAAAAGGTACATAAATTTCAAATGCAGGAACCCGGCCGGGCATATCTGAGTCAGGATTATCCTTATCTGCACAGGGTAGATGAAGGTAGTGCGTTGAGGCCCTTCTTCGACGATCGTATTGACGCTGTAAGGCCCAATATTGTATTGCTTGTTGTAGAGAGCCTTTCGGCCAGCCTGAGTGGCGATCAGGCCCGGTATTCTTCCTTCACACCATTTATCGATTCGCTGGCTTCGGCCGGCCTGTACTGGCCCAATGCCCTTTCTACCTCTGAACGTACATTTGGAGCTTTGCCCTCACTTCTGGGCTCGCTTCCACCTGCCAATACGGGATTCGCGGAGATGGCCGATTCAATGCCCCCGCACCTTAACCTGATCTCGCTCTTAAAGAAGAACGACTACACCACGCTCTTCTTTTACGGGGGCGAAGCAGGCTTCAATAATATGAACATGTATCTCAATACCGGGTATATCGATTACATTGAGACTGATTTCCCCGGATATGAAAAGATGCCCACATACAGCGACGGGTTTACCTGGGGATATGGCGATAAAGAGTTGTACCAATACGCCCTGGATTTTCTTAACGAAGATATTCCGGAACCCTATTTTTCAATTTTCCTTACCCTGAGCAACCACTCGCCCTTTATGATCATCGATGGGGAGTATTATGAAAAGCTTGCAATGGAAAAACTGAAAGAATACGGGTTTGAGAATAATCCTGGCTATACGCGAAAACTTGATGCCCTCAAAACCCATATTTACAGCGATTTAACCATCAGGGAATTTTTCAGGAAATACCAGCAACGCGATGATTTTGACAATACAATATTTATCATCACGGGTGATCATATTACTTTTGCATTTCCTAAAAATACGCCACTTGAAACCTATCATGTTCCACTCATTATCTATTCACCCCTGCTTAAGCAAAACCTCAGGAGTGAGCAGATGGTTTCGCACCTCGACCTTGCACCTGCATTACATAACTTACTGCAAGGAAACGATTCAATTTCCTTTCCTGATCATGTACACTGGCTCGGGAAAGACCTGGATACGAACAGGAATTTTGCCAGTGGTCGGTTCCTTGCAATGATGAGTGGAAGCAGGGAGCTAAGTGATTATGTTTACGGTGATCATTTCCTCAGTGGTGAAACCCTTTACAAGATACATGACGAACTCAGACTTGAACTGGTAAATGAGCCTGAGTTGCTTATTGAAGCCATGGAAAGCCGGGAGATCTTCGACCAGATCAACCATTATGCCTGCAACACAGCAAGCATCTACCCATACAACCTGTATGCTAACTGGCTTAAAGTGGTCGAAATCGCAACTTACCGCAACTCATTCGATAAAGGTGGTAAGGATTACGGCATCCTGCAGAACTATTCAAAAGAAGCCTGGTCAGGCACAAACTGCCTGGTTTGCGATACAACAATGCCATTCAGCCATATATTGCCCGAAACAGTAATAAAGTATGAAGTACAGAAGCTCAGTATCCGCTTTGAAATGATGCTGAAGAAACACTATACTGATGAATTGCCTGTAATTGTGGTAAGCCTTCAGGATAAAAACGATGAAATCATATACTGGCAGTCGTTCATGCTTCCAGGGGATGTTGCGAAGGAAGGTGCCAAATGGCATCACTTTTCAAACAGCCTGATGCTGCGAATTAATCAGGTAATTGAACCGGGTATGGTCCTGAAGCTTTACTTTTGGAATAAGAATAAAACAGCATCACTTTTGTATGATGATATAGAAGTGGAGATCAGCGGAATCCTTTAGAAGGGGGGTCAGAGAGCCAGTTGGGGGTTAAAGATATCAATCCCGTTTACATACTTTGAACTTTTTGTCATCCTCATCGGAAAATGCTGGGTAATATCCGAAGCCAGATGGGCCGATTCGAGATCATATTTCATTTCAACGATTACCGCCTCACGTTCAACATATTTTTTCACAAAAGTGTTGTTCCATGCACCAATGGCATAATAGGTCATATGTTCATCGACGGTTAATCTCATTTTCCTGTTCGCTGAAAGGAAATACTGTCGTTTGTATGTATTCAGTAAAGCCGGCACATACGACGAAACCTTTTCTGTTACCCAGTCGGGAAGGCGCGGATGAGCAAGTGCAGCCTTCAGGGTATCGCGATTAAAATTGCTGTCGAGCATGAATGGATTCAGGGCGTACGACCTTTTTCTGCCGGCCAGGCCGCTTTTGATCTTCAGCTCCAGAACCGGTTTTTTCACCAATCCGAAGGTCTCGCCGTACCAACGGATCCGTATTTTTGTACGGTAGGTATTCCCGTATACATTATCGAAGAAGGTCTTCAGGTCAGGGGTATCGAGGTAAATATTGTTGATCTGCCTTTGCTTGAAAATTTCGCTGAAAAATGCAGGATGATGCTTGATAATGCTTAAAATTTGCTGATATTTCAGCCCTGTAACAACAAACTTACGCTCATAACGGCCTTTATTTTCAGGGACAGACTTTTCGGCTATCCTGTTCTTGATCGTTGTGATAAGGTTATGAAACATCATGTAATTTTTGTGTCGACGGGCTATTAATAGCTTTTGTTATCGATATAGGTAACCGTTATATCCTTATTCAATCCCTGCAGTTCTGTCTTACAGGCATCGAGGGTTTTGGGGTTGCTGATATCCAGGAGGAAAGACACCTCTGTCACTTCCTTATTTTCGTCGAAGCGTTTCAGCTCAAACTTTTTAAAATGCTTCGACACGATATCGCTAACGGAGGAAAGGCTAAACTCTTTCTGCGGGCCGGATGAAACTGTAAACAACAGGTTTTGCGATCGTTTTCCGGGGGATAAGAAAAAGCGGACCCAGATAATCACCGACATGATAATGAATGCAATAATTACAATGATTTGTTGATTTGCACCCAGACCCAGGCCAATGGCAATGGCAAAGAAGAGGTAGGTGAGCTCTTCGGGCTCCTTGATGGCAGCCCTGAAGCGGACAATTGACAAGGCCCCAACCAGTCCCAAAGAAAGGGCCAGGCTCGACTTTACGATTGAAATGATCAGCATGGTTGTAAACGCGATCAACAGAAAATTTCCAGCAAATACTTTTCTGTTGGAAAGGCTTTTTGCGCATTTCATGTAAGTAAATTCCAGTATGAGCGACAATACGATCAGGATCACCGTGCTAAGGAGAAAATCCTCGATAGAGATCTGTACTTCTTCGGTAATCAGAAATTTTTGGAATAAATCCCATTTATTATTCATAACCTGTATCTGAATTTAGGGCACAAATGTAAGTAAATCAGTGAAAGTATCCTATGGTGAACCTGATAAAAGATGATCTTCCAAATTACCCAACTTATGAGGATCATTTCCTGGTGCGATCAGTTCAAAGCTTACCGTCCTGCCCGGGCCGGAGGTAACAATAATATAATTATCGGCCACGATGCTTCCCATTCCACTCCCGATGTAGGTAATATTTCTGTCGGGATAATACATTACCGGGCTTGCTTTGGTGCTGGCTCCCAGGTCGCCTGCAAAAATATATACCGGAGCGCTGAGATGCTGCAGCATGGGTTCGATCACAGCCCAGTAATTTGTTGTGTCAGGAGTATAAGGCGGCCAGTTGAGCTTAACGGATGAAAAAATATTGCTTTCATCCCACCAGATAAGCTGGTGAATAAATACAAATACATTGTTCACACCGCTTTCTGCCTGCTGCAAAGCCGTGATAAGAAATTCAAGCTGATCACCTGTGATGTTCCAGTGGTCGAGACTGCCATCCAGCACAATAAACAGGTCGCTGCCGGCAGTGAATGAATAATAAGGTTTGCCATTGCGACTTTCGTACAATTCACGGTTATAGGTATCATGATTACCCGGACAGAAATAAACCGGTATATGAAGATTTTCAAGTTGCCGGTCGACCGCATCCCATGAGGCAGTATCGGAATTTCGGACGATATCGCCGGTGAATACTCCAAATTGCAGGCGGTTGTCATTGTTCAGTTTATCAAATTCGCTGGTAAAGGGGGGATGCAGCCCCTGGTTATCGGCCATGGGTGCGCCGTAGGTATGGCCTGCAACAAAAAATGAATACTGTCCGGCATCATCCCTCTTGCAGGAATACATGATAAAAACCAGTGCCAGCGGGAGAAACAGGTTTTTCATTCTTTCAAATCCTTAATTATAAAAAAGGTCATACACATTTTTTTTATCAGCAGTCACTTTTTCTCCATTCACCTCGCATGAAGAGCCTTCCTCAACCAGAAATTCGGTGGTAATATTACGCATTTCAAGTCTGCTACCTACAAAACTGGCAGGCCCGAACTCTGCTTTCTTTCTGAAAACCACCAATCCATAGTTGGAATCTTCAATGCTGCAATCTCTTGCAACAACACGGCTCTGATCCTTGCTGGCCATCCCGATCACAGAACCGCTGATACGGGTATTCATAACCTCAACCTGAGAATTTTCACCTGCGCTGATCGCTTTATCGTTCGATTGTGTGACCATGCAGTGGTTGATACTTATCCTGCTCCCTGAAACATCTATTCCATCATTGCCGGGGTAACTGAAATTTGAATTGGTGATGGATCCCTGTCCGAAATCAACATCCAGTGCATCTGAAAAAGTGTTCAGTAAATCGCATTGGTCGATGGTAAAAGCCGACCTGATAATGTTCAGGCCGTCTTCACAAAGGTTATTCTGAAAGGAAGTGTGGTAAAAATCCACAGCCGATTCATAAAAAGTAACCGCACCGGTAAGTGTCCAGCCTTGCCTGTCGAGCGTGTTGAGGCGGTCAAACACCGTATATTTCACCACAGAGCGCCCCGGAGCCTGCAATACTGTAAACCCATTACCTGTACCATCAGAAGATTTTATAAGCACAGTTTTTTCAGGCGTGCCCAGGATATTCATTACAGAATAGCTGATAAAAGGTGCTTTGCGGCTCAGGTTAATGGTCACTCCCGCCTCAATGATCACTTCATAGCCGGCAGGGATGATCAGAGGCTTAATGAGCTCGTAGGTGCCTTCCGCAAGGATCAGCTTGTTGCCAGGCCCGGCTGTAAAAACATCTTTATAGTTCCCACCGTGTTCTATGAGCATATTTTGAAGTGGCGTGAGCATCCTTCCTGGCTTAGGCCATGGAAAAACAGGAATACTGTATGTGTCCATATCGCCATCCACCATATAGAACAAATAATCGTCATTTGAAGCGCCCTCAATGATCGCAGCTCCGGGATCACGGCCTTCAATTGCTTTCACGCGCACTTCCGGATATATAAAATTTCTTATTCGTTTATCATTTCCAGCCGTACCAAGAATAATAATTTCATCGGTAAAATGATTTTCAACCTCAATTATTCTCTTTTCATCATCAAGAGCTTTGCTGTATGCTTTAATAAAATACTTTGATACTTCGGCATCAAGCCCTTTATCATATGCAGGCTTCGCAATGCTGTAGGCGGGCATTTCATCCGTATTTTCTTTAAGCTTTGCCATAAAGGCAGGCAATTCTTCACGTATGGCCCGGGCATTCTCATAAAGGAATGCCGGACTGAAGCGATATGTTTCGTATTCCATCCTCAGAAGGGAGTCATAAAATACGATCTCATGCTTAAGTTCATCAAGCATTGCAGTGATAAAATCATCGTTTGCATAATTTTTAAGGTAATGAACATAAGCATTGATGAACAACGTATCGCGAAACAAACCGGCAAGCGCTATTTGCATATCATTTGTTTTATCCACGCCAATGTATTGCATGCCCGAAATGGCTGCACTCTCATAGCGTACCGGGCCTTTTTCACTGAAATTATCAAATGCAACAGGTTCAAGTTTTGATAATACGGGATTATAGTAAAAGCGCTGATTATGCCAGGTTACTCCATGATAGGTGCCAAAGAGGTCGATCATCGCCATATATCTGGCAAGTTTATCAACATCGAATATTTCGGAGGCTTTGCCCCTGGCAAATTTATACTGATGGTAGAGTTCCTGAGCAATTTTATACTGGCCAAAAAGCACCTCATCCCGCGTGGTTCGTTTTGATTTAAATGGAAGTATTTCGGCAGAGCTGACAATGGGCAACCAGTATCGGCGATCATCCCGTATGGCTAACTGCTGGGTTTTCCAAAGGGCATTTTCATTAACTTTTAATATCGGTCCTTCCCTTCTGTTGCTCGACTCCACGAGGTATTTCTCAAAATGTTCCTCCCAGGCATAAATGCCCAGGCTGCGATTATTGTATTTCAGCGGTATGAAACCATAGCGGGTAGCCAATATATCTTCTTTATGGCAGAACTGCAGCAGGAGCCATTCGTTAAGATAATATCGCGACAGCGGGTTCTGGACTGAAAAAGTTCGCATACCTTTCCAGCTTGATGTTTTGTCTGTTTCTATCCGGAATGACCATTTTTTACCCAGCAAGTGATCCAGCCAGTCGCCCTTCAGCCTGAGGTTAATTTTATAGGCATCATCACCACAGAACATCATTCCTTCAACCCAGTCATCATCCTGTGTTTCAAGGATCCCGGCTTTAAACGCCTGTTCGCGCTTTTTATAAAGTTTTAGTGATTCAAGGGTATCGACAAATAACTTCAGGTCATCAATGCCTGAATAATCAGGATATTGTTCATGATGTTTTCTGCTTATTTTGAGATCATCGAAATAAACAGCTTCTTCGGCCGGGTTCCATACGTAGAACTTCAGCGTTACATTATTAAAATTTGGAGGAACATAAAATGCCAGCTTTAGCCTTTCCCAGCCATCCTTGCCGATGCTGTCGGGGATGTTTACCGAATTATAATAGAGCAGGCCATGATCGTCGCTGACAACCAGTGACCCTTTATTTTCGGACCCTTTCCGCCAAACACTTGCTTCATAGTATTCATCTGAATTCGTATTCCTGATATTGCAGCTCAAGCCATACTCCCTGCTTTTTTTGAGCATGATCGCATGATTTCCGGAATAGGTTTCTTTGTCTGTAACTTTTTCGGTTCCGCCAATGAATTTTTCCGGATGGGTATTTGCAATAAAGAAATCCCCATCCTTAGTCATCAGTTCGAGATCACAATAAACCGATTCATCATAATCAAGTTCAGAGTTTCTCGTGCATGAGGATAGAAAGAAAATGAATACCAGGAATAAGACCGCTTTACTGAAAATAACCACACGCCCCATCAATGACCGGATTTTTGTTTTACTAAAAGTTCTTCTTTTTAAAAATCAAAAGTATCTGTTTCTCCTGAACCTTCTTCACTATTATCATCAAATTTGCTACAATCCAGTTCCACTGAAAGCTCTTTAAGGGGTTTATCAAAATCGCCCATTGTGAAGTTCAGTTCAGGGTCTTCATATATCTTTTGCATATAGATTGCCCAGATCGGCAATGCCATGTTGGCCCCCTGTCCCAGGGTGATCGTCCGAAAATGCGCACTGCGGTCTTCACAGCCAACCCAAACACCCGTGGTCAGTTGTGGCACGATACCCATGAACCATCCGTCCGACTGATTTTGGGTTGTTCCTGTTTTTCCGGCAACAGGATGGTTAAAGCCATAGGTCAGTCTTAATCTTATGCCTGTGCCCGATTCCACAACACCCTTCATCAGTTCCAGCATAAGAAATGCTGTTTCTTCACTCATGGCTTCGTTTCTTTCCGGAACGAAGGATTCGATCACGTTGCCATTTTTATCTTCAATGCGTGTAATAAAGAGTGGCTTAACGTACATTCCTTTGCTGGGGTATGTATTCATTGCTCCCACCATTTCCGATAAGCTCAGGTCGCATGAGCCAAGAGCAATTGAAGGAACGGGATCGATACTGCTTTTTACTCCCATTTTTCTTGTCATTCTTACCACGGAGAGTGGCGAATATCTTCTCATCAGAAATGCCGAGATCCAGTTGTTTGAATTTGCAAGTGCCCATTTAAGGCTTACCATTTCGCCTACCCGTTTGGTTGACGAATTTCGGGGTGCCCAGATATCGCCATTCGGGAGGTCGACAGTATACTGGATGTTGGCTACCTTGTAGCAAGGCGAGAATTCGCCTTCCTGCATGGCAAGTGTATACAGAAATGGCTTGAATGTTGAGCCTACCTGCCGGCGACTTTGTGTTGCATGATCGTATTTAAAATAAAGATAATCGATACCGCCAACATAGGCTTTCACTGCACCTGTTCCCGGTTCAACCGACAACAGGCCGGCCTGAAGGATATGCTTATAGTAGCGTATGGAATCCATGGGCGTCATGATCGTATCAATATCCCCTTCCCACGAGAAAACCCGCATAGCTGTTGGTGTTTTGAAAACCTTATCGACAGAATCCTGTGGGATGCCGGCATCGATCATTTTACGGTATCGTTCAGACCTTCGCTTCGATTGTTCAAGAAGTTTATTCACTTCCTCCTCAATCACATCTTTATCAAATACGAAAGGAGCCCAGGTATATCCTTCCCAGTGCTTATAGAAGCTGGGCTGCAAATCCTGTCCCAGGTGCTCAATTACGGCGGCTTCGGCATGCCTCTGCATACGTGAATCGATGGTTGTGTAAATGCGCAAACCATCTTTGTAAAGGTTGTAAGGTGTGCTATCGGGCCGGAAATGATGTGCGCACCATTCTTTCATCTCCGAACGCAGGTACTCGCGAAAATAGCGTGCCATTCCTGAAGTATGATCCTGTACATTGAAGTTCGACATATCAATGGGCTGCGCCGAAAGGGAATCATAGAGTGAATCGGAAATAAAATTATACTTAAGCATCTGACTGAGCACGAGGTTGCGCCGGTCGAAGGCGCGTTCGGGATTACGTATCGGGCTGTACCAGGTAGGGGCATTTACCACCCCCACGAGCAGGGCTGATTCTTCAATATTTAAAGAGTCGACAGCTTTATTATAAAAAGTACGGGCGGCCGACTTAATGCCATAGGCATGATGACCAAAAGATACCGTATTGAGGTACATGGCAAGGATCTCTTCCTTGCTGTAATTCTTTTCCAGTTTGGTTGCTGTAATCCATTCCTTTAGTTTTCGCACAACCAGCTGCCGTTTGTTGAGCTCACCCCTGGGAAAAAGATTTTTTGCAAGCTGCTGTGTGAGGGTGCTTCCACCTCCTGCATAGTTGCCACTCACCAGTCCATAAAAAACACGCCCAAGTGCTTTTACATCGACGCCGGCATGATCCCTGAAACGAATATCCTCGATCGACAACAGGGCCTCGACAAGATGGGATGGCAGCTCGTTGTAATTAATGTCGGAGCGATTTTCGATGTAATAGGTACCCAGCAGATAGCCATCGGCCGAATATACTTCAGAGGCCAGGTTTCGCTCCGGATTTTCAAGTTCTTCGAATGAAGGCATTTCTCCAAACCATTCGCGGGCAATACCATAGAAAATAAAAAATATGATAACCAGAATAAACACATAGAAAACCCAGAAACGTAGAACCAGATTTATCCTGAAGTATTTATTAAAGACCGACATTGCAGGTGCTGTTTGAAGATTTAAAAATTACTTATTCATTTATTTACAGTCCGGTTTTTTCAATGCGCAGGCCAACATCCTCTATACCCTTAAGCTGTTCGTCTCTCATGGCCTGCTCGATATAAAAATGATACTGACCTGTTATCGGGAATCTTAGTCCACGCTGCAGCAGAATCAGGTTATCTTTTATCGCTCCGGAGCCATTACCCAGCCATCTTCCGTCTTTGCCGGCCAGGATACATTCGATCGTATCCGTTGTTGAATGGCCGTTGGGGAACTCCGTTGAAAGGAAAAAGTAAATGTTGCTATAGGGATAATTCGTATTGTTACGGATGCTTATATAAAAATCATGCAGAAGCAGGCTGTCGCTAATATCAACAGAATAATGAAAAACTGAATCGCGGTCCCAGCCACTTTCAGGTACCGTGTATGTTTGATCAAAGATGCGGCCCGGGTCGCAAGCCATCAGTGCAATCAAAAATGTGGCCGAAAGAAGTAAAAAGGACTTGAGCTTGTTCATCTGGTCATCAACATTCAAAATAGATAAAGTGAAAAAGACTGAATTATTGTGTGTCAGTTAATCAAATCGGTGCAGGTCGTCCTGGTCAGCGGCATTCTCAAATTCAACGTTTTTATCTTTCACAAAGGCAAAGTCTTCCAGTTTATCAGGGAGAATATCTTTCTCGTTCAATTTTATGATGTCGTTAACCTTATCAAGGGGAATGGCCATGATATCTGATCGTTCCTGAGTATATGAATACCAAACGAGTTTTTTAAACACATCATTTTTATGGTGGATGGCTTCGCCTTTTTTTGATTTCAGTATGATCTTCGGATCGGGAAATTCTTTCAGGGCATCTTCATACATTGCATTTTCAAAGTTGAGACAGCATTTCAGCTTGCCACATTGCCCGGCCAGTTTTTGTGGATTTAATGAAAGCTGCTGCAATCTGGCTGCGCTTGTGCTGACCGACTTGAATTTTGTCATCCAGGTTGAGCAACAGAGTTCCCTTCCGCATGACCCGATTCCTCCCAAACGGCTGGCTTCCTGGCGAACTCCGATTTGCCGCATTTCGATACGTACCTTGAAATTATCGGCCAAAACCCTGATCAACTCCCTGAAATCGACACGTTCCTCGGCGGTATAATAAAAAGTGGCTTTGGTGCTGTCGCCCTGATATTCCACATCATTGACCTTCATCTCGAGTTTCAGCTTGCGTGCTTCCTCCCTGGTCTTGAATTTCGTTTGCTCTTCCCGTTCTACAGCAGAGATCCACTTTTCGATGTCGGACACCCTGGCTTTCCGGTAGATCTTTTTTATGTCGTCGGAAGGATAGGTAAGGTTTTTCTTTTTCATCTGCAGCCGGGCTGCTTCACCGGCAAGGGATAAAATGCCAATATCGTGTCCGGGCGATCCTTCCACAGCAATGATGTCGCCGGTTTGAAGCTGAAGCTCTTCAGGAACCTGAAAAAACTCCAGTTTGCTGTTCTTAAACCTTACCTCAGCATAAGGAAAAGGTTTTGCTCCATCCGGAGCCGGAATATCGGCAAGCCAGTCGTAGCTGTCAAGCTTACAACATCCGTGCTTATAGATATTATCATTTTTATCGTATATGCGGGGTGGAGCAGAGCAACCCCTGCTGAGGAAGCTGTTCCTGATGATATCATGATGTTTTTCGTCCATTGTATTATTATCGACCCACAAAAATAACTAATTACCGCTTAATTTCCGAAAGTGCAGGATTAAGAAGCTCAGCGGCCTTCAAAGAAACGTCCATAAATACCAGCGAAGCATTTGCATTCCTGTCGATATGCCTGATAGCCTCTTCGAAAAGAGAGGCGTATTCGAGCGCATTTTTCTCATTCAGATATTTTGCGATCCGGCCAACAAAGGCAGCCTCTTCATCGTCAACGATGGTGAGCATATCGTTTCGCCCATAGATCGTAAGCAGGCAGTTTCGCGACAGGCTAAGGCCATACGACAGGAATTGTTTTTGCTTTGCCCTTGAGGTGCGGGCGATCTTGCTGACAAATGCTGTCAGCTCCTTAAACTCCGCACGAAAACTCATCAGCATCCAGTCACGGAATTCGGAGGCAGCAAAATCACTGTTCATGAATTCCTCAAGCATCCACAGTGCCCTGTTCACATTTCCCCCCGAAGATTTCAACACCCTTTGGATGGCATCACCGGGGTAACCGAAACGGTGCGAGAGGATCAGCTTCAGCGACTGGTCATCAAGTTGTGGCACTTTCAGAATCTGTGTGCGCGAAAGAATGGTAGAGATGATGCGTTCCTGTTTTTCGGATAGCAGGATAAAAAGTGTTTTTTCGGGTGGTTCTTCAAGTATCTTCAATATTTTGGGCGCAGCCGCATGGTAGATCAGCTCGGCCATCCAAATGATCATGATCTTATATTTCCCCTCATAGCTTTTATAGCTTAGGCTATGAATGATCTCCGTGCATTCGTCGACTCCGATCACACTCTGCTTCTTTTCGCCGTCCATTTTTGCAGTCCATTCAACCAGGTCGGGATAAAAATGCTTTTCGGCGAGATATTCGCGCCATAATGTAATATAATCCTTACTGCGACGGGTTTCCCTCTTCAATATTATCGGGTAGGAAAAGTGCAGGTCGGGATGTGCAAGCCTGGCAATTTGCTGGCACGATGGGCACACTCCGCAGGAGTCGGTTTCCGACCTGCCTGCGCAGTTTATGTACTGGGCATAGGCGATCGCCAGTGCCAGCTTTCCTGAACCCCCCGGGCCCAAAAACATCTGAGCATGGCTCACACGGTTCTCAAGCACGGTCTGGATCAGCTTACGCTTGATTTCGTCATGCCCTATGATCTCAGCAAATTGCATGGGTCAAAGATACGCTATTGGTAATAAGTACCAAGGTACAAAGTATTACGTAATTATAATTTCAGGTTTGGATATCGAATAGCTGGTATCCCATATCAGAAGGTCATTTCATTTTCTCAGCTCCAACTTTGGCTGCAAAAAACTGCCTGTTCATGCGGGCAATATTGGTAACTTTTATCTCTTTGGGGCATTCGGCTTCGCAGGCGTAAGTGTTTGTACAATTGCCAAAGCCCAGTTCATCCATTTTTGCCACCATCATCTGCACCCTTCGGGCGGCTTCAACTTTTCCTTGCGGCAACAGGGCCAGATGCGCAACTTTTGCCGAGACAAACAGCATGGCAGAAGCGTTCTTGCATGCTGCCACGCAGGCGCCGCAACCGATGCATGCAGCAGCATCCATGGCCAGGTCGGCATGTTCCTTTTTTACCGGTATGCTGTTGGCATCGGGCACACCACCTGTACGAACAGAAATATATCCTCCCGCCTGTATGATCTCGTCGAAGGCTGTACGGTCGATCATCAGGTCTTTGATCACAGGAAATGGTCTTGCCCGCCATGGCTCGATCACGATGGTAGAACCATCTTTGAAGTTACGCATGTGCATCTGGCAAACGGTAATGCCCTGATCAGGGCCATGGGGCCGTCCGTTGATGTACAGGCTGCACATCCCGCATATACCCTCGCGGCAGTCGTGATCGAAAGCGATAGGCAGTTGCACCTGGTCAACAATGCTTTCGTTGAGTATATCAAGCATTTCCAGGAAAGAAGCGTCGGACGATATGCCGCTTACTTTATAAGTAACAAACTTACCCCTGGCTTTTGCGTTTTCCTGTCTCCAGATCTTTAGTGTAAAATCCATGATGAATATTTTATTGTGTGATTTTCTTTTATGATTTATAATTACGCTGTTTTACTTCGATATTTTCGAAAATAAGCGGCTCTTTATGCAATTCAGGCTTCATGCCGTCGCCTTTGTATTCCCAGGCCGAAACAAAAGTAAAGTTCTTGTCGTCGCGCAGGGCTTCTCCTTCTTCGGTCTGGTATTCTTCCCTGAAATGTCCTCCACAGGATTCATTTCTTTCGAGTGCATCCAGCGCCATCAACTCGCCCAGTTCGAGGTAGTCGGCCATCCGCATAGCCTTGTCAAGCTCAGAGTTCAGTTCTTCGATCTTTCCGGGTATGCGCACATCTTTCCAGAATTCAGTCCTTAATTCCTGTATCAGGGTGATGGCCTTTTCCAGGCCTTCCCTGTTTCGGGCCATCCCCACATGATCCCACATGATGTGGCCAAGCCGCTTGTGGAAGCTATCAACCGTTTTGGTCCCTTTCACGGCCATCAGTTTTTCCTGGCGTGCCCTGACCTCATTTTCCACTTTTTCAAACTCCGGATGGTCAGTAGGAATGCGCGGTACCAGGATCTGGTCGGCCAGGTAGTTCTGCAGGGTGTAGGGAAGCACGAAATATCCGTCGCTCAGACCCTGCATGAGTGCCGAAGCCCCGAGCCTGTTGGCGCCGTGATCGGAGAAATTGGCTTCCCCGCCGGCAAAGAGCCCCGGAATGGTGGTCTGCAATTCATAATCCACCCAGATGCCTCCCATGGTATAGTGCACTGCGGGATAGATCATCATAGGTGTTTCATAGGGATTTTCATCAACAATTTTTTCATACATCTGGAAGAGGTTGCCATAGCGTGCTTCAATAACATCCTTGCCCAGACGTTTTATGGCATCGGCAAAGTCGAGGTAAACAGCCAGGCCGGTACTGCCAACGCCATAGCCGGCATCGCAGCGTTCCTTGGCAGCCCTCGACGCTACATCGCGCGGCACAAGATTGCCGAAGGCCGGATACCTGCGTTCGAGGTAATAATCGCGGTCTTCTTCTTTTATGTCAGTGGGCCTGATCCCGCCTTTTCTGATCTTTTCGGCATCTTCCTTATTTTTCGGCACCCATATACGTCCGTCATTGCGCAGGCTTTCACTCATCAGGGTAAGCTTCGACTGATAATCGCCATGCACCGGAATACAGGTTGGATGGATCTGAGTAAAGCTGGGGTTGCCGAATAATGCACCCCTTTTATAGGCCTGCCAGACAGCACTGCCATTGGAGTTCATTGCCATGGTGGAGAGAAAGAACACATTTCCATAGCCACCGGTAGCAAGCACCACGGCATGACCGAAGTAACGTTCCAGCTTACCGTCGATCAGGTTGCGCACGATAATGCCCCGTGTCTTGCCTTCAATGATCACCAGGTCCATCATCTCCCTTCGGGTAAACATCTGTACTGAACCTTTGCTGATCTCCTTGCTGAGGGCACCATAAGCACCCAGAAGGAGTTGCTGACCCGTTTGTCCGCGGGCATAAAAGGTACGCGATACAAGTGCTCCACCGAAGGACCGGTTATCGAGCAAGCCACCATAATCGCGGGCAAAAGGCACTCCACGTGCCACACACTGGTCGATAATATTATTGCTGGCCTCGGCAAGGCGGTACACATTGGCTTCACGGGCACGGTAATCACCTCCCTTAATGGTATCATAGAAAAGCCTGTAGGTGCTGTCACCATCGTTGGGATAGTTCTTGGCTGCATTGATCCCGCCCTGTGCAGCAATGCTGTGCGCCCGGCGCGGGCTGTCCTGAATACAAAAGATCTTTACGTTGAAGCCCAGTTCGCCCAGACTGGCAGCAGCAGCAGCACCTGCCAGCCCGGTACCAACAACAATGATGTCGATTTTCCTCTTGTTTGCAGGGTTTACCAGGTTCTGGCCTGATTTATAATTGGTCCATTTCTCGGAAAGGGGGCCGTTGGGTATTTTGGGATCTAGCTTCATATCTTAAGGAATTATTCGATGCATTGTTGAATTAATTGAACAGAAAATACACGGGGATCAACAAAAATCCCAGCGGAACGACAATTGAATAAACTGTACCAACGCCCTTGATAAATGGCGTGTATTTGCTATGGCTGAGCCCCAGCGACTGGAAGGCCGACTGGAAGGCATGGTTCAGGTGGAACCCCAGAATAATCATCAGAACAATATAAACAATTGCATAAGTAGTATTGCTGAAAAGGTTGATCGCCATATGATAAAAATCATGATCACTGCTTACCACCATCGGTCCTTCAGGAGCATTGGTTAAACCCAGCTTTACAAAGTAAAAGTTGATAAAATGAAGTCCCAGGAAGATCAGGATGATGATTCCGGTGTGAATCATATACTTACTGAAGAAAGAAGTATGTGAAAAGCCTTCCTTCCTATACCTTACCGGCCTGGCCAACCAGTTCTGGATCTGCAGGATGAGTCCATAGAGAATATGGATAATAAAACCACCAAAAAGCACGACCTCAAACACCTTAATGACCGGGTTGGAAGTCATAAAATTCACTGCTGCCTCGAAGATCTCAACATGGTTTTCGGCAATGGGTAGAATAAAAATATTGATCCCCAGGTGTACCATCAGGAACACGGCAAGAAATATACCGGCGAAAGCCATGATGTATTTCTTCGTAAGGGAGGAGTAATGTAATAACTTCGCCATAATTGTTGTTTTTACAAAAAAGAACAGGTGTTGATTACGCTTTATACACCAAATAAGTGTAATTTTATTGATTTACAAATTTAAAATTTTAATCGGTTTAAAGGCGCTAAAAGCCTTGCCAGTCAGTAATTTTTATTGGTTTTAAATAAGTTGAATTTTATGAGATACAACACGATAGATCCCACATTTTTCACTGAAAACAGAAAACAGTTTACAACCTTACTCCCTCCCGGAAGCATCGCCATTTTCCATTCCAATGATGTGTTTCCACGCAATGGCGATCAGAATTTTCCCTTCAGACAGCAATCCGACCTTTTTTATCTGAGTGGGCTCGACCAGGAAGAGACGATCCTGGTGCTTGCTCCTGGTCATCCGGATGAAGGTATGCGTGAAGTAGCTTTCGTTACGGAAACGAATGAAAAGATCGCCATTTGGGAAGGTCAGAAACTGACAAAAGAAAAAGCTACAGCCATATCAGGGATCAAAAAGATACAGTGGACCAGGGATTTTGATATTGCTCTAAAAGAGCTGATAATATGGGCAAAGCATGTTTACCTTAACAGTAATGAATATCCTAAATATTCTAATCCGGTACCTTACAAAGACCTCAGGTTTGCCAGGGAGTTGAAGGAAGAATACCCGGCACATAATTATGAGCGCTCGGCTCCCCTTATGCTGGAGCTTAGGAAGATAAAAAAGCCTATAGAGGTTGAATTGATCCGCAGGGCCGGTGAGATCACCGGCAAGGCTTTCGACAGGGTACTGAAGACCGTCCGCCCCGGAACTATGGAATATGAGGTACAGGCTGAAATAGAATATGCCTTTGCGATGAACAGGGCCACCGGTCCGGCCTATCGTCCTATCGTTGCCGCAGGCGAAAACAGTTGCGTGCTCCACTATATCGATAACAACCAGGTATGCCGCGACGGCGAGCTGTTGCTCATGGATTTCGGTGCCGAATACGCCAATTACGCCGCCGACATCACCCGGACGATACCGGTAAACGGCAAATTCACAACAAGGCAGAAAGCTTGCTATGAGGCCGTTTTACGTGTCCACGACAAGGCCATACAGCTGCTGAGGCCGGGGATCACCATCGATGAGTTCAACAAGGAGGTGAATAAGATGATGGAAAAGGAGATGATCGGGCTGGGCCTTTTCAGCGAAGCAGATGTTAAAAGCCAGGACGCCAATAAGCCACTATATATGAAATATTTCATGCATGGCACTGCCCATCCCCTGGGGCTGGATGTGCACGACGTCGGATCGAAATACGATCCTGTCGAAGCCGGCATGGTACTCACCTGCGAGCCCGGGCTCTACATCCGTGAAGAAAAGATCGGCATAAGAATAGAGGATGACATCCTGGTGACGGATAATGCACCCGTGAACCTGACCGGACAGGTGCCGGTAAAGGTTGAGGAAATTGAGGCCCTGATGAATAGAGAATAAAGAACAAGCCTGCCTGCCCTCCTCCAGCGGGTAAACCGGCAGGCAGGGAATAAGAATGGGGAAGGATCTCCGACTGCACGAGCACACGAGCACACGACTGCACGAATACATATGAATATCGAACAGGGAATGATGAACAAGTAACATGGAACGTAGAAGTTTTACGACTAAACGAATCATCGAATAAAAGAATAAACAAATGCCTAAACAAGTGAGCTAAAGGGAACTAAAATTGAATTTAACCAGTAGCAAGAATCCAGTATCCAGTATCCATTGAATATTGAATACCCAAATCAAAAATCTTACATCTGTCGTAATACCTGGTACCTGAAACGTAGTACGATATAATTAATTAACTTTGCTATTTCATATAAAAATAACGTTAAACACAAATAATTATGTTCAATCCAGAAGTTTATGCATCACGCAGGAAGCAGCTCAGGGATCTGCTTTCGGGAGGTGTTGTGCTCTTGCCCGGCAATGCCGAGGCCTCCATGAATTACCCTGCCAATACCTATCATTACCGCCAGGACAGTGATTTTCTGTATTATTTCGGTCACGACCACGACGGCCTTTCCGGGATCATCGATGTTGATGAAGGAAGAGATATTCTTGTAGGCGACGATGTAACCATAGACGACATTATCTGGATGGGACAGCAGCCCCTGATGAAAGACCAGGCATTACAATGCGGCACGGAACACATTCTTGCCGGCAACAAATTGCCTGAATACATAAAGGATGCTATCGGCAAGGGACGTAAAGTGCATATCCTACCTCCTTATCGCGGCGACCGCTGGCTGGCGCTTGAAGACATTTTTAGTCTGCCCCATGGTAAGATAAAGAACTATATCTCTGAAGAACTGATCAGGGCGGTGGTTTCCATGCGTGAGATCAAGAGCGAGGCAGAGATTGCAGAGATCGAGAAGGCTGTCGATGTGGCCTACATCATGCATACCACAGCCATGAAAATGGCCATGCCAGGTGTTGTTGAACAGGAGATTGCCGGTGCCATAGAAGGCATCTCTCTTTCTTATGGCGGACCAGTATCATTCCCCGTCATCCTCAGCGTCGACGGGCAAACCCTGCATAACCATCACCATGGCAATACCCTGCAAAAAGGACGCATGATGGTAACCGACGCAGGATCGGAATCAGCGCTCCATTATGCCAGCGACATCACCCGCACGGTGCCTGTCGGAGGGAAATTCGACACCCGCCAGAAAGAGATCTACGAGATCGTGTTAAAAGCCAACTGCGACAGTATAGCGGCCATCAAACCAGGCATATTGTATAAAGATGTGCACCTGCTTGCTGCCAAAACAATTGCTCAGGGGCTGAAAGACCTCGGCATCATGAAAGGCGATGTGAATGAAGCGGTCAGGCAGGGTGCCCACGCCCTCTTTTTCCCGCACGGCCTCGGTCATGCCATGGGACTGGATGTACATGATATGGAAGGACTGGGAGAAAATTATGTTGGTTATGATGACACGATCAGGCGCAGCGACCAGTTCGGCCTGGCCTTCCTGCGTTTCGGCAAAAAGCTGAAGCCCGGCTTTGTGCTGACCGACGAACCAGGATGTTATTTCATCCCTGCCCTCATCGACCTGTGGAAGAAAGAAGGGAAATTCACTGAGTTCATTAACTACGACAAAGCAGAAACCTACAAGGACTTCGGTGGCGTCAGGATAGAAGATGATATCCTGGTAACTGAAGATGGAAACAGGATCCTGGGCAAGCCCATTCCGAAAAAAGTAGCGGATGTTGAGGCGATGATGAAACAGTAGAGATCAGAGAATAGAAATCAGAAATCAGAAATCGGAATTTCAGAAGTGTTATGGTATTGGTCTTCTGTTATTTGATTTCATAACAAATATATTTTTCAGGCTATGGATCCCAAAGGAGCAATCAGAATAATGAACCTGATCCGCATCATTGCGATTGTGTTGATCATTGCCTCGGCAATACTGTATTTCGCTGCGAAAGAATACGCCATATACCCAGCTATCACTGGTTTCGTGATGATTGCCCTGATCAACCTTCCCCTGCACATTTGGTTATCATACAAACAAAGAAAAATGCGCAAGGGGGAGGAAAAACAAGACTGACAGATGCTATGACCGGTAAAATATTATATAAAAAGAAGAAGATCTGGTATCGTATCAGTGGTGAAGGAAAAACCATCGTGCTGCTGCATGGTTTTCTTGAAAATATGGGCATGTGGACGTATTTTTCAAAAAAGTTATCTGAAAACTACCAGGTTGTTACGATCGACCTGCCCGGTTTCGGAAAAAGCGAATGCCTGGCTCAGGTTCACCTGATGGAGCAAATGGCCACAGCCGTAAATAAGGTCATGAAAGAGCTTGACATCAGAAAATGCCTGATGGTGGGTCATTCTATGGGAGGGTATGTTGCCCTGGCCTTTGCAAAAAAATATCCCGGCAAGCTGAAGGGTATGGTGCTTTTCCATTCACATGCCCTGGCCGATACTCCAGAGGCTAAGGTTAACAGAAACAGAGCGATTGATGTGGTGCGTTCTGATCGCGGCACATTTATATATAATTTCTTCCCTGATCTTTTTGCTCCTGAAAATGTTGAGAAATTCGATCAGGAGATCAAAAAAATGCATATTGATGCCATGAACACCTCCCCCAAGGCCATCATCGCTGCCCTTGAAGGGATGAAATACCGCACCGACAAACTCGATGTGATTACCAGTGCACGTTTTCCCATCCTCTTCATCCTGGGAAAAAAAGACAGTCGCATACCCTTTGAAAAAACTCTTGCCCAGGCTGCCCTTCCGCCAAATGGCGAAATCCTCGTACTCGATAATGTCGGGCATATGGGATTTCTCGAAGCCCGGAAGACCACGCTGAAAGCCATTGAGGGATTTGCCGGGAAAACCCTTGGAATATAGAACAGAGGAACTCCTTGAATAGAGAATAAAGAACAAGGAATAAGAATAAGAATGGGGAAGTTTATTCTTTACAGTTTACAATGTACAGTGTACAAATTGTTGTAATAAGAGGAGAGAGAAAGGGAGATGGGGAGAGGAATGTTCACTTTACACTATACAGTATTGAGTATTGAGTATTGAAGAATGATGAAGGCTGAACAAAGAAAAAGGAAAAAGGAAAAAGGAAAAAGAATCCCGGGAAAACGAGACAGGATAAGAATATGGAAGTCTAATTTTTTTCTTAACCACTAAGAGCACAAAGGTTTATACAAAGTATCGCAAAGAATTTCTTTGTGGCCTTTGCGCGAACTTGGCGTACTTCGTGGTAAAAAAACAAGTCACGCCAATAACAGAAACCAGTGATCAGTAACCAGAAACGGCCAGCTTCGACAGTGATCCAGTATCCAGCCCGCCTTCGCTTCTCATCAGCCAAATCTTTAGCGAAGGCCGAAAAGCTACGGCGGGTAAATATCCAGTATCCAGTATCCATGAATAACAATTGAACTAAAGTTGAATTTTACATTTAACCATCGCGATGAATCATTATTTTTGTAGACTTGTAAAAATTACACTATATAAACCTGATATCTGATCATGGGCAAAAACAAAGCAATGCAAGCTGAGCCCTCCCTGGGCAAAGAGGAGTATAAAATCACGAAGATAATTTTCCTTTTCGTGATCGTAATCTTTACCTTTCTGCTTTATGGCAACACCCTGAAGAACAAATATTCACTTGATGATTACATCATACAGGGACAGAGCGCACAGTTGGTCAAAGAAGGCATTAAATCGATCGACGATATTTTTACGACAACCTATACGAGTAAAAACACTGCCGAAGGTATAGAAAAATCATACGGCTACCGGCCGCTGGTTCGAAGCCTGTTTGCACTAGAATACTCGCTTTTTGGTATGAATCCCCGGGCGGGGCATATGATCAATATCCTTCTTTACCTTGCTGTTGTTCTCGTCATGTACAGATTACTTCAGCGACTGTTGCGCAATTATTCCATCTGGTTTCCTTTTGTGATCACACTCCTGTTTATTGCCCATCCGGTGCATACAGAGGTGGTGGCCAGCCTGAAAAACAGGGATGAGCTCCTGAGCATGCTGTTCTCGCTTATTGCCCTGCAAACTATTGTAAAATATGCCGACCGCAACCGGACATATCTTTTGGTGATTGGGCTTATATCCTATGTGCTGGCTTTTTTGGCGAAACCCACTGCCCTTTCATTTTGGTTCGTTTTTCCGCTTACCCTCTACTTTTTTACCGATATGCCATGGAAGAAGATCGGCAAAATTTTCGGCCTGCTGGTGCTTATGATCATCCTGGGCGGGATGGTCCCTTTCTGGTTCCTCGAGCGAGTAAGAGACTTTTCGATGATCGAAAACCCGCTGTATTTTGAAGACAGCCTCTGGTATATCCTCGGTACAGGCATGTACAGTCTTGGATATTACCTTAAGATCCTGCTCATCCCCCATCCCCTGCTGTATTATTACGGCTATGATATGATCCCCCTTGTGAACCTTGGCAACATCCGGGTGATCCTTTCCATACTCTTCCATCTGGGCATCCTGTATATCGCCATCATCAAGTTCAAAGAGAAGCATATTCTTTCCTATGCCATATTTTTCTACCTGTTTACCATTGCCATGTTCAGCAACATTGTGCAACCGGCTCCGGGCATTATTGCTGAACGATTTTTGTTTGTCCCTTCGCTTGGATTTGTGATGGTGCTTGCATGGTTTATTTTTAAGCTTTTTAAGGCCGATCCGCGATCGAAAACAAACAGCCCCGCAAAAATATTTTTCGTTATCATATTATCTGCTGCCATCCTTGCGCCCTATTCCTACAAGACATATAAGCGCAACCAGAAATGGTATTCGGATTTGACCCTTTACAGGGCCGACATGAAATATCTTGAAAATTCGGTTAAAGCCCATGATCTTATGGGAACAACCATCATGCGAAAAGTTGAAGTTGAACTTTCAAAGCGGGTAAACGTCGCCAAGTTTCTGATGCCTGAAATTGAAAAAGCCATTAATCATTTTTCACGGGCTGTGGATATCTGGCCCGGCCATACCTCATCATGGACCAACCTGGGCATGATCTATAACAACCCACGCGTTGCCGAGCATCTTATGGCCAGTGGAGATACCGCCAGGGCTCTTCAATTTAAGCGCTCTGCCGTGAATAGTTTTAAAAAAGCCATTGAACTTGAACCCGATCATGGCAAGGCATTGTTCAATCTTGGGCTCACATACGAATATGTGGGCGACATTGATTCGGCGGCACATTATTATGAACGCTGCATTGAGGCAAACGATGAAATCATCAATCCACGCTCCCGCCTGGCCGATATTCGCTTCCGTCAGGGCTTTGAGCAGGAAGCCATTCGTTTGAATATGGAGATCATCCGGCTCGACCCTATGGAAGCCCTGCCTTATGTTAGTTTCGGAAATTATTATATTATCAGGGGCGATACAGCCAAAGCGGTAGAAAGCTACGAGGAAGCAGCAAAAAGAAATGCACGCCCCGAGGTATTTGCTTTTCTGTCGCAATATTATCTCGATCATGGAAACATGGACAAAGCGCAACATTATCGCCAGAAATACACCGAAGCGATCCAGCCGTAAAATATTATGAAAAGCTATATTCAAGCCATAAGCTATCATTTGCCGGAAAAGGTCATCACCAATAACGACCTGCTGCAAAAATTTCCCGATCTAAAGATTGACGACCTTACGCGGCTGACCGGCGTAAAGAAAAGGCACCAGGCCTCTGATGACGAAACGGCTGCCGACCTGGCCTTTCATGCCGCCCGGAAACTTTTTAAGGAGCATAATATCAATGCCGGCACCATCGATCATATTATTTTTTGTGCCCAGGGGGCTGATTATATTACTCCTTCAACCTCATGTTTGCTGCAGGACCGGCTGGGACTACCTGAAAATGCCGGCTCACTCGATATCAACCAGGGCTGCACCGGCTTTGTATATGGTTTAAGTGTTGCCAACGGCCTTATCGCCACCGGCAATGCCCGAAACGTGCTGCTGCTTACTTCGGTAAACATTTCTGAGCTGCTTCACCCCAGGGATAAAAGTAACATGGCCATTTTCGGCGATGGCGCCGCCGCAACCCTGATTTCATCAAATGAGAACGCTCCCGGATCAGGCATCGGCGATTTTGTCTTCGGCACCGACGGCAGAGGCTATGAAGCCATCATCATTAAGTATGGCGGGGCACGCTATCCTTTCGACAGGTTTGAGCCCAAAGACTATACCGACGCTTCAGGAAACCTGCGCAACGACAAGAACTTTTACATGAACGGCGCTGCAGTATTCACCTTTTCCATTGAGAAAGCCCCGCTTTTGATCAGGCAGTTGAAAGAAAAGGCCGGATTATCGGATGATGACGTAGACCTTTATGTATTGCATCAGGCCAACCGCATCATTCTGGAAAGCATTTTTCGCAAAATGAAGATCCCTGCCGAAAAAACCCTTTTTCATCTCGAAGATTGCGGCAACACCGTATCTTCTACCATCCCTATTGCATTATATCACGCCATTGCTGATGGCAGGATAAAACTTGGCGACAGGCTGATTCTTGCAGGATTCGGAGTGGGGTTTAGCTGGGCGGGATGCACCCTTAGAATATAGAACAGAGGAATAAGCCTGCCGGCATTGCCTTCGCGTAGCTTCGGCGGAGCAAGGCCGGTTTACCCGCCAGAGGAGGGCAGGCAGGGAATAAGGAATAAGAATATGGAAGTATAATGGCTTTTCTTTATTCTTGATTTAATCTCCTTTAGCACTTCTTATTGCACAATACACGATCACACGACGGCACGACGGCACGAGCACACGACATCACAAAAAGAAATAACAAATAACAAAATGCAAATAACAAATCTGTTGGATGCTGGATTTCATGATTTCATTGCTTGCCCCGAGAACTTGATGGTTTATGGTTAAATGGCTAAATGGTTAAATGGTTATATATCAATAACTATAGTTCACTTTAGCTCACTTGGAAGGAGATCCCTCCTTTGTCGGGATGAGTTCGTCTATGCCTTTTCATTTCGCTGCGCTCAATAAAAAGGCAGTCTCACCCACTTTAGTTCACTTGTTCTGTATTTTTGATCAATTTTTCTGGTTGCAAAGGCTAACCATGGAAAAACCCCGCAGGGGTTTAACAACAATAGCTCCGGGTGCATCCCGGGGGGAAGGAACGAACAAGAAATAACCCCCTCCCCCTGGATAAATATGATCAGAAGTCTTTATGCCGGCCCGGGGAGGGTTGGGGTGGGGTGATGGTGATGCCGGCGGTTGGCACGAAAAGAAATAACAAATAACAAAATGCAAATAACAAATCTGCTGTTGTTGCCCACCCCTAAGAAACTAGACTGAAAGTACTAAATACTGTATACTGTACACTGTAAATTGTAAATATATCATTCCCTGTTCTTATTCTTATTCCTTGTTCCTCTGTTCATTATTCTTTCTGCTTCAACAGCATAATCCCCTCTTCCACCAATTGATTTATGGTGTTTTCCTTAAGGAATGACTCGATAGGCCATTCTATCCCAAACTGCTCATTTACATCTTTTTCAAGGCTTACAGCGGTAATAGAGTCGAGGCCATAGGATGAAACGGGTTTATCGGGATCAATCCTTGCCGGGTCGAGATCAAGTTTTTGCGCTATCCAGTAAATTATCCATTCTCTCAATGATTCCGGTTGAAAATCAGATTCAGATAAGATAAATGCTGTGTCCTCTTTCATCATCCAGGATGACAACACTTTAAGTTCATTTTTTAACCAGTGCTCCTTTATTGCTCTTCGTTGTATTTTCCCACTGGTCGTCTTAAGGATACTACCTGTAAGTATAAGATTGATGGAATATGGCTGGATGCCATGTTCAGCAAAGATGGCTGCCTGAACAGAATCATTGATTTCTGCCTCTGGAAGATCCCTGACATAGGTTCTGTTAACTTCAGCGACGACCACAAGTTTTTCTTCCCCGCTAACATCTACTGAAAAGGCGGCGCTGGAATTATGTCTGATTGCGGCATGACAATTTTCGACCGTGAATTCTATATCAGCAGGAAAATAGTTGGATCCCCGAAGGATAATCAGTTCTTTCAGTCTGCCGCTAACAAATAACTGACCTTCCTGAATAAATCCGAGATCACCTGTTCGAAGCCATGGTCCGTCATTGGTTTCTGCGATAAATGCTTTAAAAGCATAATCCGTGGCCTGCACATCATTCCAGTAACCTTTGGCCACAGAATCTCCTTTTACCCATATCTCCCCGATCTCTCCCTTTGGCAATACCGAAAGTTTCTCAGGATGCACGATGGCCACGCTCATCCCATTCCATGGGAATCCACATGCTGTAAACGTTCTGGTTGGACTGCCAGACAATGGTGATAAAACTCTGGCTGCTTCCAGAGACTTCGCGTCAACTTCGAGGAATACAGGGTTTTCCTGGTAATTTCCTCCGGTAACGATCAAAACAGATTCTGCCAGTCCGTAGCAAGGGAAAAATTGTTTTGAATTAAAACCCGCCGGGCTAAACTTCTTGCTGAAATTTTCAAGGGTATTCCTGCGTATGGGTTCAGCTCCACAGAACATCGTAGATACAGAGGCCAAATCAAGTTCTTTCATCACCTCATCATCAATCTTCGAATTACAATACTCATATGCAAAGTTCGGACCACCTGCATTGGTAGCATTATATTTCTTGATACTCTTGAACCACTTATCGGGATGTTGCAGAAACTGCAGCGGTGGTATGATAATATTCATTGCACCCACATAAGCCGGTTGAATCAGGCATCCGATTAGCCCCATATCATGGAAATTTGGCAACCAGTTTACTCCCCGCAAATGCTCATCAAAGCCAAAAGCGCGCCTGATGCATTCGGAGTTATGGATTATATTGCTATGCGACACCATGACTCCCCTGGGGTTACCTGTCGACCCTGAGGTATACTGCAGGAGCGCGATATCATCAGGTTTTATATCGGGATCTGTCCATTGATCACCCATCATGGAATTCACCTCCTCATAAACCAGTATACTTATCCTTTTTGTTTCAGACCGGTCTTCCGATATTTCATTAAGGTCCTGCCTGATGGCTTTTGCCGTGAGTATGATCGATGGCTCCGCATCCTCAAGAATTGATCGTAGTCGCTGGTTCATCTTTTTTCGGTGGGGTGGATAGGCCGGCACTGCAATCATCCCCGCCAGGAAGCACGCAAAAAGCGAAATAGCAAAATCGATACCTGTCGGAAAAAGTAATAAAACGCGATCTCCTTTTGAGCCATGACGCTGAAGTCGGGCAGCTAATTTTTTAGCCTTAAAATATGCTTCATCATGCGTAATCCGGTCTTTTTCATTCAATCCATCCTCAAGGAAAATGTAAAGAACCTTTCCTTTATAATTTATGGCATTCTCAGCAAGTATATTAACTATATTCCGTGCTGAAGAGACAGCTTCGCGATCATTGGATATGAGGATTTGTCTGGACATATTTTACTGTATTCCGGTTAACAATTCCGGGAATACATCTTTCAGGCTTAACACCTCTTTTTCTCCCTCAAAAACAAAATTTCTCATATGCAGGTTTGAAGAAAAACCCCAGGCTGCTGTCGATGGATTTCCAGTTATCTT
>JAVVEM010000050.1:0-16714 GCA_032250805.1 Bacteroidales bacterium | reverse complement strand
CTAAAGTGGAAGATTTTATTGATCTTTCAGATATGAAAGTATGGGTCGATCTGCGTGCTGAATGGCAGCAGATATTCAGGGAAGCCTGGAGGCAGATGCGCGACTTTTTCTATGCGCCCAACATGCACGGTCTCGACTGGGAGTCGGTCTACGATAAGTATGCTGTTTTACTTCCACATGTGAACAACCGCAATGACCTGAATTATATTATTGGCGAAATGATAGGCGAGATCAGCGTAGGTCATTCCTATATCAGTGGTGGCGACAAGCCCAAACCTGATCGGTTTGAAACCGGCCTGCTTGGAGCCAAACTTAGCCGCGATGGTTCGGGTTATTATAAAATAGAAGAGATATTGAAAGGCGAAAACTGGGTAAAGACTACCCGCTCTCCGCTTTCGGAAGTAGGGGTGGATGTGAACGAAGGCGATTATATTATTGCCGTAAACGGCGAATCGACAGCTGATATGGTTGATATTTACGCTTCTTTGGTTGGCAAGGCCAACAAGCAGGTGGAGCTGACGATTAATTCTGAACCCAATACAAAAGGCAGCCATAAAGAGATTGTAATACCCATTGCCGATGAATCAGGATTATATTATTATACCTGGGTACAGGAAAATATCCGCAAGGTGAACGAAGCAACAAATGGTCAGGTAGGATATATCCATATTCCCGATATGAGCGCGCAGGGCCTGAATGAGTTTGTGAAATATTTTTATCCGCAACTCAACAAAAAAGGCCTTATTATCGACGACCGTGGCAATGGTGGCGGCAATGTATCGCCTATGATCATCGAGCGCCTGCAACGCGAGCTGGTAATGCGGACCATGTCAAGAAATACTGAGCCAGGCACCAGGCCCGGCCAGGTGTTTGTCGGTCCAAAGGTGATGCTGATCGATAATTATTCAGCCTCCGACGGCGATCTTTTCCCATACCAGTTCAAGGCACTCGACCTCGGAACAATCATTGGCCTGCGCACCTGGGGCGGGGTGGTCGGTATTCGTGGTCCGATCCCCTTTGTTGATGGCGGCACACTGAACTGGCCCGAGTTTGCTCCCTATGGTCTCGAAGGCGAAGGCTGGGTGATCGAAGGCCATGGCGTAGAACCCGATATTAAAGTCGATAACGACCCCGCAAAAGAATATATGGGCGAGGATGAACAGCTCAACAAAGCCATCGAGGTTATCCTTGAACAGATGGAGAACTATGATTATAAGGAACTCCCGATTCCTCCGTATCCCGATAAAACCAGATAAAATGCTGGATTTTGAGTATTGAGTGTTGGGTGATTCTAAAACATCATCTCAACACTCAATACTTAATTATTATCTTTATCGCTGCATGAAAGTAATAAAAGCATATTGCCTGGCCATTGCAGTCATGATTGGATTGACCGCTTATTCGCAAACGGTCATACAGGGAGGGTATGTTTCCGGTACATGGGAAGCATCAGGGAGCCCTTACATGATCAATGACACCATCATTGTACATCCTGATTCTTCTCTCAGTATTCTGGCCGGCGTTGATGTGTTTTTTGAAGATAGCTCGGCATTTTTTATCTATGGCCAGCTTGAAGCAAAAGGAACCACCCTGGATTCAATCCGCTTTATGGCTGTTTCGGCCCATTTCAGCGGGATACTTGTAAACACTGCTGATACAATGCCGGGCGACAGCATCCGGTTCAGCTATTGTGTTTTTAAGGGTAGGCAGCGCAGCACAGGTGATGTAGCCGGAATGATTAATATCAGGAATTCTCACAGGCTCAGCATTGTAAATTCAACTTTTAAGAATAATGAAACCAATGGTTTTGGTGGGGCGATAAAATTTGAAAATGCCGATATCCTGTGCCGGAATTCCGTTTTCACGCAAAATAGGGCTTCTTCTGAAACCGGCAACGGAATGGGTGGAGCCATATATGCAAGCGGTTCGTCGCCACACTTTATTAATTGCCTGTTTACCTTGAATGAAGCTGAACAGGGTGGTGGTGCATATATGGGGAATAGCGGGTCTTTATTTGATAAATGTACTTTTTGGGGAAATATAAGCGCAAAATCCGGAGGTGCACTCGGAGCTGAAGCCTCCGACGAAATGATTGTCCGCAGGTCTCGCTTTGTAAATAATTATGCCGAAGAACATGGCGGAGCAATTTATTTTGGTAATATGTCGGCCCGAATTGAGGATACGGATTTTGAACAAAACCTCACGAGTGTCGAAAATGTTGCCTCCCGCGGAGGAGCTTTGTATCTGATGAATGGTGATTACTACCTCATTGGGCTGGAATTTACCGATAACCAGGCACTTGTAGGCGGGGCGCTCTATGCCCACAATTCAAACCTTACAATACATAAATGCAACTTTATACATAATGTGAGCCTGGCCGGCGGTGGGGCCATGGTCAATCATAAGTCGGGACTGGTTACTGTTGATGATTGCCTTTTTGAAAATAACGTGGCGGGTGGCAGTGGTGGAGCAGTGGCCATCCTCGAAGGGATGTGGATCCGTTTTATGAATTGCTCTTTTATCAACAACAGCTCACATTCAGAACTCTACCTTTCGGATGGGGGTGGGGTGTTTATTACCCCTTACGACAACCTGGCCTTTTTTATTAATTGCAGCTTCTCTCACAACAGTGCAAAAGATTACGGCGGGGGCGTATATGCAACCTCTATCACACAATTGGTTGGATGCCTTTTCAATGCAAATGTGGCTGATACCGACTCTACAGGTGAAGTCGGCGGTGGTGCCATTGCCCTCTCATTGGCATCATTCCCCATTATGAACTGCACATTCAGCGGTAATGCCGGGGGACCGGGAACGACTATATATTGCGAAGATGCTGAATTTACGATGATCAACTCCATATTATGGGACGATAATCCGGATAGCAATCCAAAGATATTCATGTCGACAATTGAGGACGCACCAAAGGCATTTATCGATCATTGCGATATTGAGCCGGGCAACGGCATAATCCGGGGTACCGGACCATATGAAGTGGTCTGGGCTTCGGGAAACATCAGTGTTAACCCCGAATTTGAATTGCCGGGCGAGGATTTTCGCCTCAGCGACATATCTCCCTGTATTGATACGGCCCGCTCCGACACCCTTAACGTGCTCATTCCGGCAAAGGACCTTGCCGGTAATCCACGGATATTTCGTGGAGCGATTGATATGGGTTGCTATGAGAATCAAACCCCCTTCATGATCGGGGAAGATCTTGATTCGCAGGATATCCTCATATATCCCAATCCTGCCGTAAATAACGTTTATATCAGCTCCCGGCTTAACGACAATATCGATGCGCAGTTAAAACTTATTGATATGTCGGGAAAAATGCTGAGAAATGAAAAGGTTCATCTGCTTCGGCACGGCAGGCAGGCTTTTTCGCTTAAGGGGCTGGCGCCCGGATTTTATATACTCCATCTTCAGGCAGCCGAGAAGGTGTATTCGCGTAAACTCATTATTGAGTAAAATGATATTTCTTTTGTATCCGTGCAACACAATATGATATTCTTCCCGGCATAACGCAAAAAAACAGCGCCTTGCGACGCTGTTTTTAAGGTTCAGATTATTGATGTTAAGCTTCTGTTGTAGGGCTTCCCAGGTTAAAGGGAGGCATCATTTCTCCTCCACCTTCAGGCACTTCGATCGTTCCAAACATCGATTCGTACTTACTGATGTTATCCTGCAAGGCCCTTAGCAACCTCTTCGCATGTTGAGGGGTTAATATGATTCTTGATTTTACCTTGGCTTTGGCCACACCCGGCATCCATTTGATAAAATCAATAATGAATTCCGAGTTTGAATGGCCGATCATGAACATATTGGCATACGTTCCCTCTGCCATCTCTTCACCTAACTCAATGTTTATCTGTTTCTTCTTATTTTCTTCTGCCATAGTTTTAAAATTTATGCTTAATCAGCTTCATTTACCAGATCAGGTTCTTCATCTTTTGCCTGCATGAGCGCTTCGTATTCTTCTCGTGAACCCACGATAATATCCTGGTACTGACGCAAACCGGTACCGGCAGGGATGAGGTGCCCTACGAGCACATTTTCCTTCAGTCCAAGCAGGTCGTCAGCTTTGGCTTGTGTTGAAGCCTGTGTGAGTACCTTTGTTGTTTCCTGGAATGATGCAGCCGAGAGGAAACTGTCGGTTTGCAGCGATGCTTTTGTAATCCCCTGCAGCACCTGACGTGCAGTAGCAGGCTGGGCATCCCTTGCTTCAACCAGTTTTCTGTCTTTCCTTCTCAACACAGAATTCTCATCCCTTAACTTTCTGGCCGACATGATCTGTCCGGCCTTGAAGTTTTCTGAATCACCCGGATCAATAACCACTTTCTTTCCGAATATCTCATCGTTTTCATCCTGAAAAGCAGTCTTGTTTACCAGTTCTCCTTCGAGGAACTTGGTATCGCCCGGGTCTTCCACTTCAACCTTCCGCATCATCTGGCGTACAATGGTTTCAAAGTGTTTGTCGTTGATCTTCACACCCTGTAAACGGTAAACCTCCTGGATTTCGTTTACAATATATTCCTGCACTTTCATAGGTCCTTTAATTGCCAGGATGTCGGCAGGTGTCATGGCTCCCTCAGAGAGCGGGGTACCCGCTTTTACAAAGTCATTTTCCTGGGCAAGGATCTGCTTGGAAGTTGGGATCAGGTAACTCTTTTCTTCACCTGTCTTGGAAGTGATGATCACCTCGCGGTTTCCGCGTTTCAGCTTTTTGCCAAATGAAACAACACCGTCGATCTCCGATACTTTAGCAGGATCGGATGGATTCCTCGCTTCGAAAAGCTCAGTAACCCTGGGCAGGCCACCGGTGATATCACCCGACTTACCAACTGCACGCGGTATCTTTACCAATGCTTCGCCGGCTTTGATCTTCTTGCCGTCTTCAACAATGATATGCGACCCAACAGGGATATCATAGGTTTTGACCACCTTTTTCTTTGGGTCGAGGATCGAAATTGTAGGATTCTTGGTTTTCAGACGTGATTCAATGATCACCTTGTCAATATAACCGGTTTGCTCGTCTGATTCAACCCTGAATGTTTTTCCTTCAAGGATATTCTCAAATTTTACCTGTCCTGCAACCTCTGAAAGGATAACAGCATTGTATGGATCCCATGTTGCAATGAGTTCTCCTTTCTTAATTTTAGTATTTGGCTTATGGTGCAGTGTGGCTCCGTAAGGGATATTGGCTGAAGCAAGAGTAATACCTGTTTCTTCATCAATGATCCTCATTTCGGCCGACCTTCCGATCACGATCTGCACTTTTTCTCCGACTGCATTGGTAGAGTCGACTGAACGAAGTTCATCGATTTGCATCATGCCAGCAAACTTTGCTTCGATCTTGGATGTGATCGCAATATTGGAAGCAGTACCCCCAACGTGGAATGTACGAAGAGTAAGCTGTGTGCCAGGTTCACCAATCGATTGTGCAGCAATCACTCCTACGGCTTCTCCTTTCTGCACGAGCTGGCCCGAAGCAAGGTTCCTGCCATAGCATCTTGTACATACACCTGCTTTCGATTCACAGGTCAGTACTGATCTGATCTCGACACTTTCAATGGGCGACTCTTCAATCAGGCGTGCAATGGGTTCAGTAATCTCTTCACCTGCACCAACTATCAATTCGTTGGTGAGTGGATTGAAAACATCATGCAGGGTTACCCGGCCAAGAATTCGGTCATAAAGTGTTTCCACTACCTCTTCATTTTTCTTCAGTGCCGAAGTTGTCAGTCCTCTTAATGTACCACAGTCATTTTCGGAAATGATCACATCCTGTGCAACATCAACCAAACGGCGTGTCAGGTAACCTGCATCAGCAGTCTTCAGAGCCGTATCGGCCAAACCTTTACGGGCACCGTGGGTAGAAATAAAATACTCAAGTACCGAAAGTCCTTCCTTAAAATTGGAAAGGATGGGGTTTTCGATGATCTCGCCTCCAGTAGCTCCTGATTTCTGCGGTTTAGCCATCAGCCCCCTCATACCTGATAGCTGGCGGATCTGCTCTTTCGATCCCCTCGCTCCGGAGTCAAGCATCATGAAAACCGGATTGAAACCCTGGTCGTCATTGGCAAGGATTTCCATCAGGTGATGCGTAAGTTTACTGTTGGTATGTGTCCAGATGTCGATGATCTGATTATAACGCTCGTTGTTGGTAATGAACCCCATATTATAGTTGTTCACCACTTCATCAACTTCTTCGTTGGCAGTTGCAATGAGTTCTTTCTTCTTTTCGGGGATGAGTACATCACCGAGGTTAAACGACAGGCCTCCTCTGAAAGCCATGCGGAACCCAGTGTGCTTAATATCGTCGAGAAACTTTGCAGTTGCGGCAGTTCCTGTTACTGTGAGAACATCGCCGATAATGTCGCGCAAGGCTTTCTTTGTGAGCAACTGGTTGATGTACGGATATCCTGCCGGAACAACCTGGTTGAAAAGTACCCTTCCGACGGTTGTTTCAATAAATTCCTTGAATTTTTCGCCATCCTTCCAATTATCAATGTTAACCTGGATGATGGCATGAAGGTCAACTTTCTTTTCATTATAGGCGATGATCACTTCTTCGGGAGAATAAAACTTATATCCTTCTCCTTTTACAGCCTGTTCTTTGGTAGTTTTCCGGGCTTTTGTCAGATAATACAATCCGAGTACCATATCCTGCGAAGGAACGGTGATCGGCGCACCATTGGCCGGGTTCAAAATATTATGCGAAGCCAGCATAAGGATCTGTGCTTCGAGGATGGCAGCATTGCCCAGGGGCACATGAACAGCCATCTGGTCACCATCAAAGTCGGCGTTGAATGCAGTACATACCAGGGGGTGCAGCTGAATGGCTTTACCCTCAATTAGCTTGGGTTGAAAAGCCTGAATACCAAGGCGGTGAAGGGTAGGAGCACGGTTAAGCAATACCGGATGACCTTTCATGATGTTTTCGAGGATATCCCATACAACCGGGTCTTTCCTGTCGACAATCTTTTTGGCTGATTTTACAGTCTTTACAATCCCTCTTTCCAAAAGCTTACGTATGATGAATGGCTTGAAAAGCTCTGCAGCCATAGCTTTGGGGATACCACATTCGTTAAGGCCAAGCTCCGGGCCCACAACGATCACCGAACGGCCTGAGTAGTCGACACGTTTACCCAGAAGGTTCTGACGGAAACGTCCTTGTTTCCCTTTCAGGCTGTCGGACAGGGATTTCAATGCCCTGTTGGAGTCGGTTTTAACTGCGTTGGCTTTTCTTGAATTGTCGAAAAGAGAGTCGACAGCTTCCTGAAGCATACGTTTTTCATTACGCATGATCACGTCGGGTGCTTTGATCTCGATAAGCCTTTTCAGCCTGTTGTTTCTGATGATCACACGGCGGTACAGGTCGTTGAGGTCGGATGTTGCAAATCTTCCTCCATCCAGCGGCACGAGAGGACGCAGTTCGGGGGGAATTACCGGAACGACCTTCACGATCATCCATTCCGCTTTGTTCTCAATTCGGTTGCGGGCATCTCTGAAGGCTTCAAATACCTGAAGGCGTTTCAGGGCTTCCTGTTTCCTCTGTTGCGAGGTTTCAGTGTTGGCTTTATGCCTTAAATCGTATGAAACCTGGTCAAGATCGAGCCGTGCAAGCAGGTCATGGATCGCGTCAGCTCCCATCTTTGCAATAAATTTCGACGGATCGCTGTCGTCGAGATACTGGTTGTCGGCCGGAAGGCTTTCAACAATATCAAAATACTCTTCCTCAGTAAGAAAATCCATTGCACTGATCCCATCCTGCTCCTTGATACCTGGCTGTATAACCACATAACGTTCGTAGTAAATGATTGAATCGAGCTTTTTTGTCTGAAGCCCAAGCAATGCCCCGATCTTATTGGGCAATGATTTAAAAAACCAGATATGGGCCACCGGAACAACAAGTTGTATATGCCCGGTTCGTTCCCTTCTGACCTTCTTTTCTGTAACTTCAACACCACATCGGTCGCAAATGATCCCCTTGTAGCGGATACGTTTATATTTACCACAGTGACATTCCCAATCTTTTACCGGGCCGAAAATCCTCTCGCAGAACAAACCGTCGCGTTCGGGCTTATATGTTCTGTAATTGATCGTCTCAGGTTTAAGAACCTCTCCGTACGACCTTTCGAGGATGGATTCAGGCGAAGCAAGACTAACTATGATCCTGTTGAAGTCGCTTGTAACTTTGCTGTCTTTTCTGAAAGCCATATATTTAGTATATTATTTTAAACAATAAAATTGAATCATGCCTTTTGGCGAACCTTATTCAAAGGTTACATTCAGCCCAAGGCCTCTGAGTTCATGGATAAGTACATTAAATGATTCGGGGATACCGGGTACAGGCATATTTTCGCCTTTCACAATGGCTTCATATGCTTTTGCCCTTCCCTGCACATCATCTGACTTAACCGTAAGGATCTCCTGAAGTACATTGGCTGCACCAAAGGCTTCCAGTGCCCATACCTCCATTTCACCAAAACGCTGGCCACCGAATTGTGCTTTACCACCAAGAGGCTGTTGCGTGATGAGTGAATAGGGTCCGATTGACCTGGCATGCATCTTATCATCAACCATATGATGAAGTTTCAGCATGTAGATGTATCCAACCGTAGTTTGCTGATCGAAGCGTTCACCTGTTTCGCCATCGAAGAGGAAAACCTTGCCATTTTCGGGAAGGCCTGCCTCCTTAACGAGTTGGGTGATCTGATCAATGTGTGCACCGTCGAAGATCGGCGTTGTATAACGCTGTCCAAGCCGCATGCCTGCCCAGCCAAGTAATGTTTCATAGATCTGTCCGAGGTTCATACGTGACGGAACGCCAAGCGGATTCAGAACAATATCAACAGGCGTACCATCTTCAAGGAAAGGCATGTCTTCCTGACGAACGATCTTGGCAACAATACCTTTGTTACCATGCCGTCCCGACATTTTATCACCTACTTTCAGCTTACGCTTTTTGGCAACGAAAACCTTGGCCATCTGAACAATACCATTGGGCAGTTCATCACCCACGGTAGCGACAAATTTCTTGCGGTTAAATTCACCAAGGACTTCCTTGTATTTCACATTATAATTATTGATCACCTGTTTGATCAGCTCGTTCTTCTCTTTATCCGTTGTCCATTTACTTGGATTTACGGTGATATAATCAACAGTGCTGAGTGCTTTCTGCGTAAACTTTGCTTTTTTGGGAATGATAACCTCTTTGAAGTTGTTGGTAACTCCCTGCGAAGTTTTTCCGCTGACAAGTACTATAAGCTTGTCAACGAGTTTGGTTTTCAGCTCTTCGGCTTCTTTTTTAAATGCTTCATCAAGAGCGTGGATAACATCTTTTTCTTTTGCCTTCGACTTTCTGTCTTTTATTGAACGTGAGAAAAGTTTGTTATCGATCACTACACCCTGCATGGCAGGAGGTGCTTTAAGGGATGCATTTTTTACATCCCCGGCTTTATCGCCAAAAATGGCCCTGAGCAATTTTTCTTCCGGAGTGGGATCGCTTTCGCCTTTCGGAGTGATCTTGCCGATCAGGATATCTCCTTCATTTACTTCAGCACCAACCCTTATCAGTCCGTTCTCATCGAGATCTTTGGTTGCTTCGGCACTCACATTGGGTATATCATTTGTAAGCTCTTCAACGCCGCGTTTGGTGTCGCGCACTTCGAGTGTAAACTCCTCAATATGAATAGAAGTAAATATATCTTCACGGACAACCCTTTCGGAGATGACAATGGCATCCTCAAAATTATATCCTTTCCAGGGCATAAAAGCCACCATCATATTCCTTCCAATGGCCAGCTCACCTTTTTGTGTAGCATAGCCTTCGCAGAGTACCTGGTCCTTTTTCACCTTATCGCCTTTTTTTACGATGGGGTGGAGGGTGATGGAGGTATTCTGGTTGGTACGCATAAACTTCGTCAGTTTGTACTTTTTGATGTCGTCGTCGAAGCTTACCATTTTTTCTTCTTCCCTTCGGGTATACCTGATCACGATCTCGTCGGCATCAACGTATTCAACAATACCATCGCCTTCGGCATTGATCAGCACCCGTGAGTCTCTGGCTACATCTTCCTCAATACCTGTACCAACGAGTGGTACTTCGGGTTTCATGAGGGGAACGGCCTGGCGCATCATGTTGGAGCCCATCAAAGCCCTGTTGGCATCATCATGCTCGAGGAATGGGATCAGCGATGCCGCAATGGATGCGATCTGGTTCGGTGCACTATCGATGAGGTCAACTTCGTGTTTTTCAATGATCGGATAATCAGCCTGATATCTGACCTTAACCCTGTCGCGGGTAAACGTTCCATCATCTTCAAGCAATGTGCTTGCCTGGGCAATGATCTTATCTTCTTCTTCCTCTGCCGACAGATATATGGGGGGGGCCTGAAGGTTTACCCTGCCACCTTCAACTTTTCTGTAAGGTGTTTCGATAAATCCCAGTTTATTGATCTTTGCATACACACAGAGTGAGGAGATCAGACCAATGTTTGGTCCTTCAGGAGTTTCGATCGTACACAACCGGCCATAGTGCGTATAGTGTACGTCCCTGACCTCAAAGCCAGCTCTTTCGCGCGAGAGACCACCCGGGCCCAAAGCCGAAACCCTGCGTTTGTGGGTAATCTCCGACAGCGGGTTGGTTTGGTCCATAAACTGCGACAGCTGGTTGGTACCAAAGAAAGAGTTGATCACCGATGATAATGTTTTGGCATTGATCAGATCGGTAGGTGTAAATACTTCATTATCCCTTACGTTCATCCTTTCCCTGATGGTACGTGCCATACGTGCAAGGCCTACGCCGAACTGAGCATACAACTGCTCACCAACGGTTCTTACCCTACGGTTACTCAGGTGGTCGATATCGTCAACATCAGTCTTGGCATTGGCCAGCATGATGAGGTATTTGATAATTGAAATAATGTCTTCTTTTGTCAGAACCTTGATGTCGGCCGGGGTATCAAGGTTGAGTTTTTTATTGATCCGGTATCGGCCTACATCTCCGAGGTCGTAACGTTTGTCGGAGAAAAACAATTTATCGATAATACCGCGGGCAGTTTCTTCATCAGGGGGTTCTGCATTACGCAACTGCCTGTAAATAAACTCAACTGCTTCTTTTTCAGAGTTCGCGGTATCTTTCTGAAGGGTATTGAATATGATCGTATAGTCGCCGGTGGAAATATCTTCCCTGTGCAGGAGGATGGTTTTAATGCCGGCATCAACGATCATATCAATATGATCTTCTTCGAGTTCTGTTTCACGGTCGATGATCACCTCGGTCCTTTCAATTGAAACAACCTCACCGGTATCTTCATCCACAAAGTCTTCGATCCATGTCCGGAGAACCCTTGCTGCCAGGCGTCGGTTGAGCACACGTTTCAATCCGGCCTTGCTGACTTTAACTTCCTCAGCCAGGTCGAAGATCTCAAGGATCTCTTTATCGCTTTCATAACCGATGGCACGCAACAGTGTTGTTACGGGCAATTTCTTTTTCCTGTCGATGTATGCATACATGACATTATTGATATCGGTTGTGAATTCCATCCATGAACCTTTAAAAGGAATGATCCTGGCGGAATAAAGTTGGGAACCGTTGGCATGCAGGGTTGTTCCGAAGAATACTCCCGGCGAACGGTGGAGCTGTGAAACCACAACTCTTTCAGCCCCATTGATGACAAAAGTACCTTTTGGGGTTAGGTAAGGGATCATGCCAAGATAAACATCCTGGACGATTGTTTCAAAATCTTCGTGCTCAGGATCAGTGCAATAGAGTTTCAGCTTAGCCTTGAGGGGCACGCTATAGGTCAACCCCCTTGCGATACATTCATCGATGGTATACCTGGGTGGGTCGACATAATAGTCGAGAAATTCTAATACAAAGTTATTCCTGGCATCTGAGATAGGGAAGTTCTCGCTGAACACCTTGTACAAACCTTCGTTAACGCGGTTCTCGGGGTTTGTATCTAATTGGAAGAAATCCTGAAACGACTTAAGTTGTATCTCAAGCAGGTCGGGATAATCAGTTCGGATTCTCGAACTTCCAAAGTTGATTTTTTTGAAATTTTCTACAGCCAAGGTTATAGGTTTTAGTCCCGATTAATCGGGGTGAAGTCAAGAAAATATTTAAAAGAACAAAATGCGAAATTGACCTGCTTCCTGGAAGCCTGTCCCGGAAGAGGTCAATTTCGTAATAAAGAAGAGACCTTATTTAACTTCAACCTCTGCTCCGGCTTCTTCTAATTGTTTTTGTAAGGCTTCTGCTTCGTCTTTGCTGATGCCTTCTTTAATCGCTTTTGGTGCACTATCGACGAGCTCTTTGGCTTCTTTCAGGCCTAGGCTGGTTAATTCTTTAACCAGTTTCACAACAGCCAGTTTTGACTGGCCTGCAGCCTTGATGATGACGTCGAAAGATGATTTTTCTTCTTCGGCTGCACCACCTTCAGCGCCACCTGCGCCCGGAGCTGCAACAACTGCTGCCGCTGCAGCAGGCTCAATCCCATATTCTTCTTTAAGGATCTCAGCCAACTCATTCACTTCTTTTACAGTTAAATTAACTAATTCTTCTGCAAATTTTTTAAGATCTGCCATTTTATTTAAATTTTTAATGGTTTTTACAATTACTATCTTTAATTAATTATTCACTTTTTTCGGAAAGTGTTTTCAGTACTCCGGTAAGCGTATTGCTTCCCGACTGTAATGCCGACATAACATTTGATACCGGCGACTGCAGCAATCCAATGATATCAGCAACAAGCTCATTTTTGGATTTCAGTGCCACCAGGTAATCAAGCTGTTCATCACCAATATAGGTTGTTTCTTCTATATAAGCCCCTTTTAAGATGGGCTTAGGGGAAGTTCTTCTGAACTCCTTGATCAGCTTGGCCGGTGCATTTCCACTTTCTGAAAACATGATCGACGTGGGTCCTTTAAGGATATCATAAAGTTCATCCAGGTCTTTATCGGTCTTTTCCATTGCTTTTCTGAGCAATGTATTTTTAACGACCGTGAGGGTCACTTCACGCTTAAAGCATAATCTGCGCAGCGCAGAAGTGTCTTCGGCATTTAATTCTGATGTATCAGCAATATAAAAATTGCTGTTCTTGGTCAGATCATCTGCCAGGGTTTCAACTACTAGGTTTTTTTCTTCTTTTTTCATTGCTATAAGCTTCTTCTAAAAAAAGATTAAGTGGTAACGGATTTTGTTTCAACCTGAATGCCGGGGCTCATGGTACTTGAGATAAAAACACTTCTCATATAGGTGCCTTTTGCCGCTGCCGGTTTCAGTTTCATGATGGTATGCAAAAGTTCTTTTGTATTTTCAAGCAGTTTTTCTGCCTCAAAAGAAACTTTACCTACAGAAGCATGGATAATCCCGAATTTATCAACTTTAAAATCGATCTTACCAGCTTTAACATCACTAACAGCTTTCGCAATATCCATTGTCACTGTTCCTGTTTTCGGATTTGGCATTAATCCCCTCGGGCCAAGTATGCGACCCAAAGGTCCTACTTTTCCCATAACGCTTGGCATGGTAATTACCACGTCAATATCTGTCCAACCTTTTTTGATCTTTTCAATATAATCGTCAAGACCAACATAATCAGCACCTGCTTCTTTTGCTTCTTCCTCTTTGTCGGGAGTACACAAGACCAATACTCTGATCTCTTTTCCCGTACCGTGCGGAAGGGCAACAGAGCCCCTGACCATCTGGTTGGCTTTCCTGGGGTCAACACCAAGTCTTACACTTACATCAACAGAAGCATCGAAGTTTGCATCCGTTATATCCTTAACGATCTTAACTGCTTCGCTGATAGGATATATCGTATCTTTATCAAACTTTTCGTTTGCAATTTTCTGTTTTTTTGTCAGTTTAGCCATTTTTGCCTAACTCATTAAATAGTTTCTACTTAGGAACCTCGACTTAGCAAGTCAATCACTTTTGTTTTGCAAAAGGTGAGGGGCCTTTAATTCTGATTCCCATACTTCTGGCTGTTCCTGCAACCATTCTCATTGCTGATTCTACCTGGAAAGCATTCAGGTCGACCATTTTTGCTTCAGCGATTGACCTCACCTGTTCCCAGGTTACGGCAGCCACTTTGGCGCGGTTAGGTTCTGGTGAACCTTTTTTGACCTTTGCTGCTTCGAGCAGTTGCACAGCAACGGGAGGGGTTTTAATGATAAATTCAAATGATTTATCTCTGAAAACCGTAATGATCACGGGCAAAACCTTCCCCGGCTGGTCCTGGGTCCTTGCATTGAATTGTTTGCAGAACTCCATGATGTTGATGCCTTTGGCACCAAGTGCCGGACCAATCGGAGGAGATGGGTTTGCAGCGCCTCCTCGGATCTGTAACTTGATAAGTCCACTAACTTCTTTTGCCATTTTTGAATGTATTCTTAATGGATTATAATGTCAATAACAGGTCTACTCTTTTTCAACCTGCATAAAACCGAGTTCCAAAGGTGTTTTTCTTCCGAAGATCTTCACCATAACCTTAAGCTTTTTCTTCTCTTCATTGATCTCCTCGATAATACCGCTAAAGCTGTTGAATGGTCCGTCGATAACCTTTACGGTTTCACCAACGATATAGGGAACATTTACTTCTTCTCCCTGTTCAGCCAATTCATCAACTTTACCGAGTATCCGGTTCACTTCTGAAGGTCGGATCGGATCCGGTTCTCCTTTGGTACCCAGGAATCCCAGTACATTGGGGATATTCCTTATAATATAAGGTATCTCCCCGCTAAGCGATGCTTCAATAAGTACATAGCCAGGAAAATAATTTCGCTCTTTGCTGATCTTTTTACCTTTTCTTACCTGGTAAACTTTTTCTTTAGGGATCAGTACCTGCGAAATATAGTCCTGCAATTTCAGGCGGTCAATTTCATGTTCAAGGTATTCTTTTACCTTGCTTTCTTTACCACTGATCGCCCTTACTACATACCACTTTTTTACTTGCTCACTCATTCGTGTTAGTGGGATTGGGGTTATTCACAAACGCTATGATTTACATTATACACAATGGCTCTGTCCTTCACTAAAAAAGGGTATAGAACTGTTGTAATAATGTCTGAAATGAGATATCCATCAGATAAACGACCAATGCGATTATTAGGGAAGCAATGGATACAACGATCGCGCTGTTTTGCAATTCACTCCAGGATGGCCATGATACCTTGTTAATCAGTTCATCATAGCTATCTTCAATGTACGCTTGTAATTTGAACTTAGCCATTTTATTTTCGTGTTTAGCACGGGTGGTAGGACTCGAACCCACAACCAATGGTTTTGGAGACCACTACTCTACCAGTTGAGCTACACCCGTAAGCCGGAGATACAACAAAGCACCCCCGTACAGGGGTGCCATGATGGGTCTCAATATTATTATTACTCAATGATCTCAGTAACCTGACCGGCACCGACTGTTCTGCCGCCTTCACGGATAGCAAAACGCAGGCCTTTGTCCATAGCTACTTCTGCGATCAGTTCAACAGTAATTGTCAGGTTGTCGCCGGGCATTATCATTTCCACGCCTTCAGGAAGAATGATCTCGCCTGTTACGTCAGTGGTCCTGAAATAGAACTGCGGACGATATTTGTTGTGGAAGGGAGTATGACGCCCACCTTCTTCTTTCTTCAGGATATACACCTCAGCCTTGAATTTTGTATGAGGAGTGATGGATCCCGGGGCAGCGATTACCATACCGCGTGAGATCTCCTTCTTGTCGATCCCCCTGAGGAGCAGTCCGGCATTATCACCGGCTTCACCGCGTTCGAGGATTTTACGGAACATCTCAACACCGGTAACAACCGATTTAAGTTTTTCAGCACCCATGCCAACGATGTCGACAGGGTCGCCTGAGTTGATCACACCCGTTTCGATCCTGCCGGTAGCAACCGTACCACGGCCTGTAATTGAGAATACGTCCTCAACAGGCATCAGGAATGGTTTATCGACATCACGGTCGGGGAGTGGGATCCAACTGTCGCAGGCATCCATGAGCTCCATAACTTTGGCAACCCATTTTTCTTCTTTGTTAAGCGCACCAAGAGCTGATCCCTGGATTACCGGGGTGTTATCGCCGTCGAATTCGTAGAACGACAACAATTCCCTGATTTCCATTTCAACCAGTTCCAGAAGCTCTTCATCGTCAACCATGTCGACTTTGTTCATAAAGACCACAATCTTGGGTACACCAACCTGTCGTGCGAGCAGGATGTGCTCACGTGTTTGCGGCATGGGACCGTCAGTAGCGGCAACCACAAGGATAGCACCGTCCATCTGGGCAGCACCAGTTACCATGTTTTTAACGTAGTCGGCGTGCCCCGGACAGTCAACATGAGCATAGTGCCTGTTTTCTGTCTGGTATTCAACGTGCGCTGTGTTAATGGTAATCCCTCTTTCCTTTTCTTCAGGTGCATTGTCGATCTCGTCGAAAGACATGAACGACGCCAGACCTTTATCCTGAAGGTTCAGCGTGATTGCAGCAGTAAGAGTGGTTTTCCCATGGTCAACATGACCGATGGTACCGATGTTAACATGTGGTTTGGAACGATCAAATGTTTCTTTAGCCATATCAATTTAAATTTAAAAAATTATGTACATTCAAAGTACGAATCAATAATTGTTCTGAGCCATTGATGAGAATTGAACTCATGACCTCTTCCTTACCAAGGAAGTGCTCTACCCCTGAGCTACAATGGC
>JAVVEM010000097.1:0-2916 GCA_032250805.1 Bacteroidales bacterium | reverse complement strand
AGCGCTCCAGGATTAAAGATTGTGATTATAATAGATGATTGAAGAAGTGCCTCACTTTAAATCTCTATCAACAATCTCATTCGCTATCTAAAATCCAAATCTTCTATCTTCTATCGTCAATAAAAAAAGCCCCAGTGTTTTCAACCTGAGGCTCCTTGATTAAGCTATCTTATTCTAAAGCAGAATAATGTGAGTTAACCCAAAAACTCGTGGGAGTTACTGGATTCGAACCAGTGACCCCCTGCTTGTAAGGCAGGTGCTCTGAACCAACTGAGCTAAACTCCCATAAAGAACTTTTCCCTTAAAAGGGAGTGCAAAAATAATACCTTTATTTGGTTCGGCAAAAGAAAACAGTAGAATTTTTTTGATTCTGGATTCTGGATCCTGGATCCTGGATTCTGTCAATCGCTTACTGTGTAATGCCAGCTTCCCGCTCCTCATCATAAACCGGGCTCCAGTAAAAGCGCTCCGGATGGCGGGCGGGCTTGTCGTGGTAAAAGTCCTGGATCTTTTTAAGGTCTTTTTCGTAATCGCCCGAAGGGTGAATGACCAATCCCAATCCGATTTCACGCCTGCGGTAGTCGAGGTATACACATCCAATGGGTACATCGGCAGCCTGTGCGATGGCATAAAACCCCCGGCGCCACTTCTTTACCAGCTTGCGGGTGCCTTCGGGGGTTACCATCAGGTAAAAGTTTTCGTTTTCCCTGAACATATCAGCTACCATCTCTATGATCTTGTTGTTTTTTTCGCGGTCGACAGGAATGCCGCCGGCCTGTTTGACCAGCCAGCCCAATGGACCTTTAAAGGCCTCTTTCTTTATGAGGAAGCGGGTTTTCATGCCCAGGATCGTTGCTCCGAAACGCCCGTACACAAAATCAAAATTACTGGTATGCGGGGCAGCAACCAGAACACACTTCTTCAGGTCGGGCGGGGGCCCCTGTGTGATCTTCCAGCCGGTAAGCCAGAAATAGAATTTGGCAAAAAGACGTATCATCTTAAAAATCAATTTCAAGGTCGAGCTGATCCCGCATTTTGTTGATCTCAGGATTTTTCTCCACCATTTTCTTGTATATCTCATCGGGGAAGTATGCTTCTTTATCCTGCTCTTCCACCGCGGCAACCCGGGTATCCATCCGCACCATATCGTTTTTCAGCGCTGCACGCAGATGCATATGCAGTTCCTGCATCTTCTCCCTCATCTCGCGCTCCAGCACCTTGTTGTCGAGCGTAAGCTCCAGCCTGAAATCGTCTTTCAGCACAGGGATCTTTTTGGAAAGGCTGCTACTGAGGTTCTGTGAAAAGTTAAATGTTGACGATATTGCAGCTGTCCAGGCTTCTTTTAACTGCCCGTTGGTGAATTCGTTTTTCAGTTTCGGCCTGGCAGCCTCTGCTTCTGCCTTTTTTTCCCTGTCGCCATTCAGCATTTTCGACGACTTCTTTATCGACAGGTGATCGGGAAGAATATCGTCGTCGGTGGCCAGATGGTTTTCCTGTGGCCGGAGGCGATCCCCTTCTTCTGCATCAGAGTGTTTTGCAGGCGTTTCATTCTTTTCTGATTTTTCTTTTTCCGCTGCAGGCTTTGCTGGTATTTCCGCAGGTTTTTTCATCTCTTCGTGAGGTTCTTTTACCTGTGCGGAGGGCATGGGGTTTTCGTCTGGCTTTGGCAGGGCCTGTGAACGCTTAGCGGTCTTTGTTTGCGTTGCAGGATAACCCATCAAACCACACATCTGGAGCAACGACAATTCTATGTGAAGCCGCTTGTTGTTGCTTTCCTTGTACTGTACATCATACTGATTGTTAATGCTTAAAGCCCTCAGCAGAAATCCGGTGTCGCTCAATCCTGCCTGATCAAGATAACGCTTTTTCAGTTTCTCACTTACCTCAAGCAGGCTTACGGTGCCCGGGTCTTTACAAACCAACAGGTTGCGGATATGTTCGCCTAAACCGATAATGAAATGCTGTCCGTCGAATCCATTGTCGATGATCTCATTCAGAATTAAAAGTGTTGCAGCCGCATCGCCCTTCAGGATATGATGAATGACCTTAAAGTAGTAATCAAAATCGAGCACATTCAGGTTTTGGATTACGCTTTCGTAGGTAAGCTCGTTGCCGGCAAAGCTCACCAGCTGGTCGAAGATCGACAGGGCATCCCTCAGGGCGCCATCAGCCTTTTGAGCAATGATGTGCAAGGCATCCTCATTCACTTTGATATGTTCACTATCTGCAACATAATGTAAGTGTTTGGCAATATCCTCAACAGTGATCCGCTTAAAATCGAAGATCTGGCAGCGCGACAATATGGTGGGGATGATCTTGTGCTTTTCAGTAGTGGCCAGGATAAATTTGGCGTAGGCCGGCGGCTCTTCGAGTGTCTTCAGGAAAGCATTGAAAGCCGACTGTGAGAGCATGTGAACCTCATCGATAATATATACCTTATAATTTCCAACCTGTGGAGGCACACGCACCTGGTCGACAAGGTTGCGGATATCGTCAACTGAGTTGTTGGAAGCTGCATCGAGCTCATGGATGTTGAAGGAGGCCGATTGGTTGAAAGATTTGCAGGATACGCATTCGTTGCAGGCTTCTATATTCTCTGTGATATTCTGGCAATTGATGGTCTTGGCCAGTATCCTGGCACAGGTGGTCTTGCCCACCCCCCGGGGTCCGCAAAAAAGAAAAGCCTGGGCGAGCTGCTTGTTTTTGATGGCATTCTTCAGGGTATTGGTGATCGACTTTTGCCCGACAACCGTGTCGAAGGTCGCCGGCCTGTATTTTCGCGCAGAAACGATAAAATTTTCCATATAACAGATGAGGGTTTTGGGAAGTCAAAGGTACTAAATTTCCATTATTAAAACCCGTGATCCACATTCCGGGCTCCCTGATTTTTTTAAATACAGCATACTACGCCAGCGG
>JAVVEM010000049.1:0-17337 GCA_032250805.1 Bacteroidales bacterium | reverse complement strand
TCACCTAACCTAATTTTGACTGAAAAAATGGGTTTGTGAATTATTCAGGTTAGAATACTTCAAAATAAAACACAAGTTTTTCCACTTCCAGGGGTAGCATTCGTACACAACCGTTTAACTCATTCTCTTGAAGTAGCGAGCGTAGGAAGGTCTCTTGGTAAAATTGTTGGTGAACATATTGTGAAAAACTACAAGATAGCTGAGGAAAGCAAAGAATTTTATTCATATGAATTGTCAAATGTAATTTCTGCAGCTTGTTTAGCACATGACATTGGTAATCCACCATTTGGTCATTCAGGTGAAAGCACCATTTCAGGATTCTTTAAAGATAATCTTGATCATATAATTGAGCCTGGTAAACAGTTAAGGCATTATTTGGATAATAAAGAATGGGAGGATTTGATAAACTTTGAAGGAAATGCAAATGGCTTTAGGTTTTTGACTCATAAATTCACAGGTAAAACGAATGGAGGATTGCGACTTACTTTTTCTACAATAGCGGCAACATTAAAGTATCCATGTGAATCAACAGCCATTGATAAATCTGAAACAGTAAAGCATAGAAGCAAGTATAATGTCTTTCAGTCTGACTTGGGCCTTTTTAAAGAAATTACTGAAACTGTTGGAATGATTCGTGAATCAATAGATCCATTAATCTATAAAAGGCATCCATTTGTATATTTGACTGAGGCTGCAGATGATATCTGTTATAGAATCATTGATATGGAGGATGCACATCGGCTTGGAATTTTAAGCACTCATGAAGTTGAATCTTTATTTCTTAATCTAATTGAATGTCTTAAAGTATATGATTTTAACAGAGTTAAAGATGTTCTTAGTAAAATTACAGATAGCAATGATAAAATAGGATATTTAAAGGCAAAGTGCATAAATGCATTAACATTGATTTGTGCAGATAGATTTATTAATAGTGCAATAGAAATTTTGGAGGGTAAATTCAATGATGACCTATTTAGCATTATAAATAAAAGTTGTTCAGAGATGAAAGAAATAAAAGTAATTTCTGAAAATAGAATCTATAATCATTATAAGGTAGCGAAAATTGAATTAGCTGGATATAAGATATTATCGGAATTGCTTTCTCTATTTATTCCTGCAATCTTAAAATCAAAACCGACACATAAAGACAAAAAACTGATTAATCTAATTCCTAATCAATTTAAAGTTGCTGATTCAAACTATTCCCCATATGCTAAGGTTTTTACAGTTTTGGATTTTGTGTCCGGGATGACTGACACTTATGCAACTCAGTTGTACAAAGAATTAAGAGGTATTGATATTACTAAACAAGATTAATAAGTTTTTACATGAATCAGGATTCTATATACAATAATTAGTGTAAAATGAAAAAAACAATTTTAGATCCAGCCATTGCAAAAAGTATATTGGGAAGTAATCTCAAGAGAGAACATAAGACATTATCTAAATATGCATGTTTAAGTAAATCTGCAGATCGATTTGCTGATGAGAAAATTCCAGATAGGAAAAATATTCGACCTGCATTTTTTCATGATACAGATAAAATTATTCATTCTCTTGCATATACAAGGTATATTGACAAAACCCAAGTATTTTATTTGTTTGAGAATGATCATATTACTCACCGAGTTCTTCATGTTCAGTTGGTTTCTAAGATCGCAAGAGTTATTGGTAGAGCTTTGTCTTTGAACGAAGACCTCATCGAGGCAATTTCACTTGGTCATGATTTGGGTCATGTTCCTTATGGTCACGATGGAGAAAGAAAATTAGACGAATTGCTTCAAAAGGAAACTGGTGAATTTTTCTGTCATAATGCACAAAGCGTCAGGTTTCTAAAATTGCTTGAACAGAAAGGGAAGGGATTGAATTTGACTTTACAGGTATTAGATGGAATTTTATGCCATAATGGAGAGTTAATGTTGCCACAATATAATCCTTATTATGATAAAACAAAGGAAATATTTCTAAATGAATATGATAATTGTTGGAAGATTGAAGACTTCAGTAAAAAGATCATTTCCATGACTTTGGAAGGTTGTGTTATGAGAATCTCTGATGTTATCGCATATATTGGTAGAGATTTGGAAGATGCAATTGCATTAAGATTAATAAAACGAAGAGATATTCCAAAGTCAATTGAGAAAACCATCGGAAATACAAATTCATTGATAATAAACAATTTAGCCTTGGATATAATAAATAATAGTTTTGACAAACCATACATTAAGTTATCAGAAGAGAAATTTGCAGCGCTGACAGAATTTTACAAGTTTAGCAAAGAAGCAATATATCAAAATCCTAAAAAATCATGTCAGGACGACAAAATCCAGAATATGTTTGATGTACTTTTTGAGAAATATTTAAATGACTTAAAGAAGGAGAATTTGGAATCATCGATTTTCAAAGATTTCTTGAAAAACATGGCTTACAATTATAAAGAAAATACTTCAAACGGAAGAATTGTATGCGATTTTATAGCTGGAATGACGGATGACTTTTTTAATAAAGAGTTTAAAGATTTATTGTTCCCGCGAAGTTTTGGTTATAGAATCTCAAATTAAAAAAAAGAAGATTGCGAGAGTGATTAACTCGTTGATGGGACAATTTTATGGATTGATAATATCTGTGCCCGAGCCAACCAGAACCTCATTTTTAGAAACCCAGGTTCACCTTTCCCTCCGGAGGGCATCTTTTATAGAACCTGCAAAGAAACTCCTTACTGTTTTGATTTCGAAATACCAGTTCTCATACCTTTTTATGGTAAAAAGGGCATATACCTTCCATGGTAGAGGTTGAAAAGCAGGTCAGCCAGGACACCACCAAACACTGTTTATTCGATGATACATCCCACCCATTTACGCACCCGGTAGGTGGTTCATAGGTTCCATTCATGTCGTTTCATGAATAATAACAAAGGAAGTATTGGCCTGAATAGGGCAAATTTCTTTACTTTTATACTGCATATTATGACAGATTAAACTTTTACAATGTATTCAACTTCACATCAGGATTATGAAATAATAATCGAAAGCTTTGCTGAAAATTTTACCAATAGCCCTAGGGATGATACTCATTGGAAGATTATTAGAAGTCGTACTGAAAAAATAGTAGGTGCATCAGGATATAAACATCAGATCGATGTTTTTCTTGAATCAGAAAAGGATGTTCTTCTTATTGAATGCAAGTGTTGGGCCACTAAAAATAAAGTACCTGTTGGCGAATATTTAAAAATTTTTGGCAGGCTAAAGGATATAGAGCCAATGTATGAAGGAAAGCATGTAAGAGCTGCTTTGGTAACTCGGTCAGAGTGGCAATCCGGAGTTGAAGATTTAAGTTCAGCTTGGGGGGGACAGATTTCATTATTTCAAGTAAGTGAGGCTGGTGAATTGGGCAAACAAATTCATACAAGATTTTTTAGTTCATCCGGAAGAATTAATTTCAAAGCTCAGGCAATAATAGAAGGCAAACGGAATGTTTAAATCCTCTGTTAAGTTATTCCACACTCTAAGAGACTCTTTTTCAGCATATACATCCTGCCCCTCAACGCACTTACTCCCTGCAGCTGATGTCTGGGTGGCAGGGAGCAATAAGAATTGTACATAGCCCTAAAGGTTCATGCAATTTTGTATATTAGCAGGTCGAGACTGATAAGGCACCAGGATAGAAAAATACATCATTAATTAAATATGATGGTGGATTTAAAGAGGCAATGTAATTTTATAAATCATGAGAACAATAGGAATAGATCTGCTCAGCTTTGTTATATTAATTGCAATGGGTTCATGTGCTTCTGTGCCATCCTTAACTTCTTCCGGCCCGAGAACTATTGTTGTAAATGGTGATGAGGTCACAGAGATTGATGGTGGAGGTTTCACAACATGGTACTGCAAGGATTACATAAATGGTGGACCCACATTGGTAGAAGTAGGTTTCTTTGGGACCTCTATCATGGAAGGATTTGGATTTGTACTTTATGATGGTGGATATAATGGTGAAAGTACACTATATCATCGAACAGGTTTAGAACACCGTTGGGACTGGGGAAAAGAAGGAGAGTTTTCTTTTGTTATTAAAACGGACGGCACTGGGGCCTACTATGATTTCTCAACTGTTCCAAGCGGAGAACCCACAAAGCCCAGTGAGATATATAAGTGCTATAAACGTAAGTGATAGCTTCAGAGGTGAAAACACCCCTTATTTCATGTTACATCCTGCCTATTAACGCACTTCTCCCTGGAGGTGGTTCCTGGGTGCCGGTGAGGATAGATCGCCTAAAACAGGATGAATGCTATAGGCATTGCTTTAATATTATTATTAGATTTGCAATGACTAAAGTGAATTAACTGATTTATTAATAGAGCCTCAATAAACCATGAAAAAAATTATTTACTTATTCTTTTTTGCTTTGGTGCCTATTTTTACAATTAGCCAAGACATTATATATAAAAATGACAAATCAGAGATTAAAGCAAATGTCATTGAGATAACCGAAGATTTAATAAAGTATAAAAAGCATGATCAACCTGATGGGCCATTAAGGAATATCAATAAGAATGATGTTTTTATTATTATTTATAAAGATGGAACCCAGGAATTATTTAATCAGAATAATCCTGTTCAAACCGAGAATGAAAACCTGAATGAATTTGATCAAGAGAATGCAACAATTTACTTTGTTCAATATGCTGCTCCTAATTTTGAATACTTCCATAATGACAAATATATTGGGAGACTGAACAAAAAGAGCTATTTCGTTTATGAATGTCCTCCTGGAAAACAAGTTATATGGGCATCAAGTGAGAATAAAGAAATTCTATACACAGATCTTAAACCAGGTGGCAACTATATAATTTATATTGATGCAACAATGGGGTTTTGGAAAAATCATGTGCGACTTCAACCCGTTGATGAGAGAGATACTGAATTATATAATAAAGCATTGTCAATGATCTCCTCGAAATCTCCTGTTATCCAAAAGCAGAAGGAAATAAATGATATGAATATCAGGTTATCTGCATTTATTCGGGAGCATTTTGATTTTTATAATCCGGTATGGAAATCAGATAATAACAAAGTAATAAATATTACACCAGATATGGATGTTGGCCCACTTAATTAATAGGTGTGGTTGTTCAGCCTAACTCAGACACTAAGTAATAGGAGTGACGTTGTGATTTATAAATTTATACACACAGGAAGAAAAACACCATACTTACTTCTCTTAATATGTATCCATCCTACCAACAAGGTATAGGCAACCTGAAAAAATGGTTGTATAGCGTTTGATATGAGGGTTTATAGCTCCAGGTTTTGAGGCAGAAGTTCATGAAGTTTGTTCACTATATGTGCCAGGATAACTCTTTTCCCTATTAAGATGTAAACGGTAAATAACAATACACACTTTTTAGCAAATAAGAATACACACTTTTTAATCTTAATTGCTTTTTCCTTTTTGATGTTGTATCTTTAGCCTAGCATTGCGATACTATCGAACATGCAACCCCGACTCTACCATTCAGCATCAATAGCAAAAGCTTTTATGATGATATTAATATTAGCCCTGTGTGCCTGCTGCAAGAAAGACAAAGAACAAGCCTATCCTGAAGATAAATTTGTTTCATTATTAACTCAGAAATGGTATGTAGGATGCTATGTGAATTATGAGGATGCCATTATCACACCATCGATTATTTATGAGTATGATGGAGATTCAACGGTTCTTCAAAATTATTTTAATCAGTATTGCATAGGCAATCCAGAACTCTGCTCACTTGAATATATTGAGAACATTCAGTTTTGGAATATTATCAATCAGGGTGGAACTTTAAACCTATCGGTGGAAGACATATGCGGTCGTACAAAAGACTACATTTTTAAATATTCAAATTACTCCTCCAAAGCAGGTGAAGACCATACGTATTTCCAATACAGAATAACAGCGAATATTTCTTTGACAAGCGATTACTTGGAAATACATCCATATGAATTCGAACTTGTGATTTCAAGATATGATACTCAACCCCCATTATATTTCGGGTTTAAAACAATTGAAGAATTTGGTTTAAAACATTGGCTTGTATTTTATCCAAAGAAGAATTAATCCATATCGCTTTCCCTATTGGGATGTCGTATCTTTAGATGAGCATTTAATAACCACATAAGTATGTGGATATTCCGGAGCATACTGACCCCTATATCTTGTCATGGGTTATTATTCCTGATAAACAACCGCTACGCGGTAGGTATAACCTTATCGGTATCTGCCAGTCTACAATTAAATATCCGCTACGCGGAAGAAGAAAATGTATTGTTATATGGGTTCAGTTCTTGCCCCGATGACTCGGTGGCTTTAAGCAGCTAAAATATTAGTTTGAAATCAGATATCAGATATCAGAAATGCGAAATCAGAATAAAATAACTTTAGTTCACTTTAGTTCACTTTAGCTCACTCTAGTTCACTCTAGCTCACTCTAGTTCACTCTAGTTCACTCTAGTTCACTCTAGCTCACTTGTAGTTACTTGATAATCAATACTAAATACTGTATAAGCTTTCCCTGTCATTTGCAAATCTGTGATAAAGCCTTTCTATAATACCAGAACCTTTCCTTTGGTCATTACTGTTTCTCCTTTTCGAAGCTTGAAAACATACATCCCGCCGGGAATATCATTCCGGTCGATCCACACCTGGCCTGAAGTGGTAAACCTGTTCATCACCATCCTTCCCCGGGCATCGATAAGACAGAATTCTAACTCTTCACCATCCGGATTTTTAAATACAATTTTCGATCGTGATGCCACAGGGTTGGGTTGTATGGAATATCCATCGTCATTCAGAGTGATCACATCAATGGCCTTTGCACTGGTATTTCCGTACTGTCCGAGTTCAAGTCGATAGTAATTGGTGCGGTTCTTTTGTGGCAGGCTGTCGGTAAAGTCGTAGGTGACCGGCTGGTCGGGGCTGCCGCAGATGCCTGATATTTCACCAATGACATCATAGTATACATTATCTGTAGAGCGTTTAATCAGCGTTCCGTCACATGTGTTTCCACTCTTGATCGTCCAGCGCAGATATACGTATTCGCCTTGCTGGGTGACCAGGAAATCAGAAAGGAAGTCGTCGGCCTCCTGGGCGAGTGTCATGAGTGAACTGCTCAGGGCCAGGAACAGTATAAAGGATATTCTCATCATATCAAAAAGGATTGGGTGCCGTCAAAATTAGAAACAAGCACTGCCTGGTTTTGTTTGTTTCTAATTGAGAAATGCATTAACCTCCTCCATGGGTAGGCCAGAATCCAGTATCTGGTATCTAGTATCCAGTATCTGGTATCTAGTATCCAGTATCTGGTATCTGGTATCTGGTATCTAGTATCCTAATAAACAATGATCTTTTTAATCTTTCCGTAATTGTGATTACCAAGCCTGATGATATAAGCACCTGGCCGGGCATATGACATATCAAGATGGTACCTGTACCATCCATTGACATTCTCAACCCTGTTCTGCACAAGGTTGTGTCCCTGGATATTATGCAGATTAATAATTAATGGTTCATTGATCTCCGAGCCTTCCATTAATATTTCGAACTGATTGTTTGAAAGTGTTCTTACAATCATATCCTTATCTTTCAGTGGATTATCATCAATAAAGATATGTAAGACCACGTTTGCAACATAGTCTTCTGTTTCCCCGTACATCGTGCTTTCGCATGCAGCCAGTGGAACAGAATCGTTCCAGTTTGTCTTTGCCCGCATGATATGCTCGCCAAGAAGAACGCCATCTGCAATATCAAATGGAATTGTTTCGGTGTAAACTCCGGGGCCTTCACCCGGTGCAATGATGTAATTGTTTACGACAATTTCATCTTCTTCAAAAACAAAATCATCATCAAAATCAATCCATACCATCAGATATTGATCGCCATGATGTGTTGTTACCGTCAGTTCGTTTTCACTGTCATTCTCAAGCACGGCCGACATATCAGTAAAATCATTGTAGCCTGTTTCTGAGCAATCACTTTCATTATCAATTGAATCAAGCTGGAAAAGATATAACCCATGCCCGTCTTCACAGGATGAAAAGGGCTGGCATAAGGTGTTTTCTATCACTGCTATTATGGTATCATTATTTTTATCATAATCACCGCTAAGCGAAGTGTATGCGCTCAGGTTGTATGAGCCAAGTTCAGACAGGTCGACAGTTTCACTAAAGGTATGCTGGACCGTAAAAGGATATACCAGGGGACCGGAAACCTGCTCTGTATGAACATTATCGTCAAGATTGAAACTTACATCGAAGTTGGTTTGGGTTACAGAGCCATAATTGGAAATAACAACTTGTATTTGTTCCTGGCTACTGAGTCCGACGCCTGAAACAGGGGCCTTGATTGAACTTACCCCTATATCCAGCGGTGCAATGTGCTCAACTGATTTGGTAAGGGTGTCGTTCATATAGTTCTCGTCGCCCGGCATGCTGGTAAAAGAAGTTATCTCATATGTTTGCCCCAGAACGCCAAGATCTGCTGTTTGTGAAAATGTATACTGCATCGATTGGCCTGTGGCGACAGGCCCTGGCATAATTTCAGTAACGATATTCCCCCCATCAATCTGGTAATTTACAGGGATAAATGTTAAGGTGTCGAGGCCATAATTATATACAGTTATGGTAATTTCTTCGTTTGCGGATAAAGTTCCTGTTGCAGGCGAATTGATGCCCAACAAACCAATGTCACGGAGGATAGCCTCGAAAATTTTGAATGCGCCCACAACATCTGTTCTGGATCCGTTATTAAAGTACTCGGCAATATGCCAGAATGTGAAATCATCTGCGGGGTCAAGGGTGAGGTGAACATAATCTGCCAGCCGGTTGGAGGGGTTATTGCTATTACTTTGTGCAATGAGCGTTTCATCAATGGTCATTTGCCCAAGTGTGTCATCAGCAAATCTGCCGGTGTAATAAATTGCAATTTGTTGGGATGAGCTGCATGTTGTATATCCCATGCCAATATTTCCCTGGGCATCCATTGCCATACTTCCTGAAAAAGCGTGTTTATTATTATATGGGGATGTATAGGTTCCCTCCTGGTAGATCGTCCAGGGATCACCATCATTGTCCTGGCGAAGTTCGAACCACCGGATACCGGCCAATTCAGCACCTGATCCATCGGTATCAACAACAAAATTAAACAGGGCCGAATTATAATTTGGAAATCTCCGGTATTGGGCCTGGTTCATGATTGTAGCCTGGAGCACATCCTGATCAGGTCCTGCTGGTTGAGAAACATTGGAAAATGATCCGCCATCAAAAACTGAAATGAAGGGCGTGGTGACAATTTCGACGGGATTGCTGATTGAAGATGCTGAAACATTGGTCCAGTCAACATTAACCGTCCACAATTTCACATGGTCAACAGAAACTCCCGCCCAGGCATCATCTTGCAGATAAACAACAACAGCATCTCCTTCAGGTGGTAATTCACCATTAGTTACGTTAAAGAACTGTGGACTATAAAAGCCGGATGTACGTATTCCGGGCAAGGGGAATTGAATAAACTGAGAACTGTTGCCTTGCAGCATTTCGTTCCTTTCAATAGCAAAAACCTTATTGGTGTTGTTAATATTTGCAGTAACGTAATATGCATCCGACCAGATCGAAAACTTTGTGTAGTCAGGGAATGATCCCGTACTAAATCCTGTGGTATAAACATACCATCCGTCGTTTACAGGATCAGGGCCCTGGCAGATAGCAACATTGAATCCGTTCGGGCTATTATCGAATTCTGTTATTATAAATCTGTCGGCTTCAACGTCGTAGAGGACGATAGGATCACCCAGGTTATTTCCCGGGAATAATGTTGACAGAGAGGCGGCTGCTGTTAGTGCATTTCCTTCCTTGTCGAATATTTGAAATGACATATTCCAACCACCTACATAATGATTCGGTCCGGCTGCGCCGGTAGGGTCGGAGGGAGTTACATTTGTTGTATGAGCGTTAAAGACCAGCAGCGGCTCTTTACCATAATGTTTCATCATGGATTTATGGTCCTGGACAAGCGCATCATCTCCTTTGGGCAATCCCTTGCCGGGTACGGTAATATTGGCACCGCTTCTTTTTGGTTGTCCCAGTCTGACTTCATCAGAAGCTTCAATAAAAGTTCCATCCCTCATCTGTTGTGCCAGGCTTGGAACGTAAACAGGTTCAGTCAAATAACCGTATGAGCTGGGAGGTGTAGTATTTGTTTCCTGTCCAACAAGAGAAACAGCCATAAAGGCAAACAACAGGAAAAATAGCTTGGTAGTTCTGATCATAATATTTTGTTTTAGTGTGTATTTGATAAATAATAAGCAGATCGTTTGCGGCAAAATTACAAAAAATATAAATATCTATCTATATTATTAAGAACCAATAAATCAAGGACTTGTTCATTCTGGCATTCCCGTTTCTCCGGACGCTCGCTTGACAGCAGGGAATTTACGACGGCAAGAAATAACAAATAAAATAACAAATAATAAACTGCAAATAACAAATCTGCCAGCTACAGGATGCAAAGATCGATTCAAAGGGAGCTATCAAGGGAGCTTTTAAGGATGCAACTGAAAGTGTAACTGGTAACCCCTTTTTAAGGTTTAAACTATGAGTTACCCAAACCTTGGTGTACACTTTGGTGTACGGATAAGCTGAAAATCGCTTAAAAAAGATAAAGCCTGACTATCTAAAGTGTAGATAATCAGGCTTTAATGTCGGGGTAGTAGGATTAATTGCATTGATCCAGTAGGGTGGGGGAGCTAAAGAAAAAGCCCTCATTCGCTACGCTCACAAGGCTTTTGTGTTTTATGCATTCACACAAAAACAAGTTTTTGGTTCGGCCTGAAAACACAAAAGCCCCTCGTTTTCACGAGGGGCTTTTTCTTTGTCGGGGTAGTAGGATTCGAACCTACGACCCCCTGCTCCCAAAGCATGGAATTTTGATCTTATTTCGTTCCATTTTCTCTTACTCTGACTTGCGAAAGCGCTGAATTTATTGTATTTTTGTTTTTTCTGTTTTACTATGATATTGAAATAATACCTTTACCTAAACCTTTACCTAAGGACAAATTTATGAAAGCAACATTGTTTTTTAACACTAAAAAAAATAACACAGATGGCGAGCATCCAATCTGGATCCGATTATCAAGAAAAGATAAGATAAAGTATGTTGCAACCGGACAATATTTACCGGAAAAGAACTGGGATAAAAAAAAGAATTCCATAAAGGGATCTCATGAATATCGTGAAGAAATTGAAAATACCATTTTTGAAAAACTTACCAAGTATATCAAAAAGATAAAGGAGCTTAAAGCACAAAACAGGGATGTGTCTTTAGATAAGCTTATTCAGATGGTCGAGAATCCGGTCAGGGATATTACTGTGATAGATTATTTTGACAAACGTATAAAGGAATTGAAAGCCGAGGGTAGGGTAGGGAATGCAATGGCTTACCAAACGGCGAAAAATTCTTTAAAACGGTATTTGAATAACGGGGATTGTATTTTTAGCGATATCGATTATAGTTTCCTTGATGGCTGGGCAAGGAAGTTAAGGGAAAGTAGTTACAATAAGGAAGGAAATGAGATCAGGGGGGCTGATAATGCGGGCATTAATAATTATATGCGAACACTCAGGGCTCTATTCAACCATGCCATAAAAAACAATTACTGCAAATTTGAAGATTACCCATTTGACGAACGCACCGGAGGTTATTCCATAAATAAGAACCATCCGATGAGTAAGCAGCAAAAAGCATTGACTTCAGCAGAAATGAAAAAACTTATTGGCCTGAACATTGATGAGGACTATTTTCGCTATATGGTTTTTATGTATTATGCCGGAGGAATAGATTTTGTTGACCTTGCTCACCTTCAGTATAACCTGATAAGGGAAGGGCAAATCAGGTATTATCGCCGTAAACTTATAAATAAGCCGGATCAAATGGAAATAAGGCTGGGAATACATCCAATGGCCCAGAAGATTATTGAACACTATAAAAGCAAAAGGGATAAGGTTTCAATTGATAATAAGGACTATATTTTTCCGATCCTCAACAGGCATATCCATGAATCAGAACAGCAGAAACATGATCGCATTAAGAAAGTGCTCAGGGCTTTTAATAAAGAGCTAAAGGTTTATGCCAGCAAAGCTGGAATAACCGATAATCTTATTTCAAATTCATCAGGCAAACAGCTTTAACCGAACTGGCCCGCAAAGGAGTTACAATTGATGTTATCCAAAGAATTGGCGGACACAAGGATGTACAAACTACCCGGGGGTATATGAAGAATGCGGATGATGAAAGGACAAATAGGGCGATCAATAATCTTTGATCTCGAAAAGAATGCATAACAAGCTAAAGCTTAATGAAAAGACGTGGTTTTTTAATAAAAAATGCGAGGACCACCGCCTTGCCAACAGTGCTGAAACATATAATGGCCAGGCCATCGGCAGATTAGAAAAAAATGGTTGGTCCGTTATCTCTCAGTTTCATAAAGGATTGGAGCCGCCTCATCATGATAAGTATCTGTTATGGGGCAATATATTAAAGGAGAACAATGCTAAGTTTCCTCGTGTTCGCTTCAACGGCAATAAGTGTAAATACCTGATCACTTCCATGAACAATACACAGGTAATAGAAAAAGATGGTAAATTTCGTAAGGATAAAAGGAGTGAGGACGTTAATTCAGGGATCCTGCCTGAGGAAGCCACTCACTTTGGTGATGCAGCTGATAAGAAGATCTGGATAAAATACGGGGACCGCCTTCAGCGATACTCGACATTTGTTCCGGCAAGGTTGGGGTCGTAATTTTTTTCTTATTGAGATAATTTTTTTCAAAATTTCATTCAATCGGTGGGGTGGGGGCATAAATATTTTCTACGCTTATTCAATAAAGCTAAGCAAATATTCGATAAATATGCTTAAATATTCATTTACAGTTATTTATATTGATTTTAGATTATTTAGTTCATACATTGCATGTCAATAAACCAAAAACCCATGAAAACGTATAGCCTTATTGCTTTTATCGGAGCTGTTTTTCTACTGTGTATTTTCCTGTTTATTTCCAGTTGCAAAAAGGAAAAAAATACCAATCAAATTCCAACATGTACCATCACAAACCCGCAAGACGGGCAACAGATTGCAAAAGGAGAACAAGTGATCGTTTCCGTCCAGGCGCAAGATACTGACGGGCCTATCAATGAAGTACAGTTTACCATTGATGGAATAGGTAGGGGCAGTGCCGGCAGTTTTCCATATAATTATAGCTGGAATACAAGCACTGAAGCGATTGGAGTGCATACCATAAAAGCAACAGCAATTGATAATGCAGGAGCTGGTAAGACAGATCAGGTTACTGTTGAGATTATTGAAGGTGGCATACCGGTTGCCGATTTTACTGGTAGTCCTGCCAGTGGAACCGCACCATTAACCGTAAACTTTACTGACCAGTCGGCCAACAACCCGACAAGCTGGCAATGGAATTTCATGGATGGAGGCACCAGCACACAGCAAAATCCTGCGCACACCTTTAATACAGCGGGTACTTATACAGTGGAGTTAGTGGCAAGTAACGCCTACGGTTCTGATACAGAAACAAAAAATGACTACATAATCGTTACAACCGGTGGTGGAACCGGGCAGCCCTGTCCCGGAATCCCGACATTTACTTACCAGGGACAGACCTATAACACGGTGCTGATTGGTAGTCAGTGCTGGATGAAGGAAAACCTTAATTATGCCACCGGTACCAGTTGGTGTTACGATGATGATCCTGCAAATTGTAATACCTATGGCAGGCTGTACGACTGGGCTACGATAATGAACGGTGAAGCAAGCAGCAATTCGGTACCTAGCGGTGTGCAGGGCATCTGCCCTGATGGATGGCATGTGCCAAGTGATGAGGAGTGGAAAATCATGGAAGGTACCGTAGATGCCCTATATGGCGTTGGCAGTAGTGAATGGGATGATCTTGGAAATAGAGGCTTTGATGTTGGTAAACGTTTAAAAAAGGAAACGGGTTGGCAGGAAAATACTGGCACCGACGCCTATGGCTTTTCGGCCCTTCCCGGCGGCAGCCTCCGCATCGATGGAGATTTCGACTTCATTGGAATCAACGCGTTCTTTTGGTCCTCTACGGAGTTCACTAACAACACCGCATGGCGCCGGTACCTTACCTATGGGGGCGACGGAGCCTACCGATACTACAGACTTAATGATTACGGGTTTTCGCTTCGTTGCGTGAAGGATTGATTGACTTGTTGACTATTTTTTAAATATATTATTTGTTCAAAACCAGATACCATGAAAAGAACAAGCCTGATTTTATCGATCGTAACCCTTATTTTGTTCAGCATTATTCTTATTAATTCCTCTTGTAAAAAAGATGAAAAAGAAAATTCCACATCTTCATTTACATACAAGGGACAGACATATAACACCGTGCTTATTGGTTCCCAGGTTTGGATGAAGGAAAACCTGAATTATGCCACTGGCAACAGCTGGTGCTATGACGAGGATCCGGCCAACTGTGCAAGCTACGGCAGGTTATACGATTGGGCAACGATCATGAACGGCGAAGCAAGCAGCAATTCGGTACCTAGCGGTGTGCAGGGCATCTGCCCTGATGGATGGCATGTGCCAAGTGATGAGGAGTGGAAAATCATGGAAGGTACCGTAGATGCCCTATATGGCGTTGGCAGTAGTGAATGGGATGATCTTGGAAATAGAGGCTTTGATGTTGGTAAACGTTTAAAAAAGGAAACGGGTTGGCAGGAAAATACTGGCACCGACGCCTATGGCTTTTCGGCCCTTCCCGGCGGCAGCCTCCGCATCGATGGAGATTTCGACTTCATTGGAATCAACGCGTTCTTTTGGTCCTCTACGGAGTTCACTAACAACACCGCATGGCGCCGGTACCTTACCTATGGGGGCGACGGAGCCTACCGATACTACAGACTTAATGATTACGGGTTTTCGCTTCGTTGCGTGAAGGATTGATTGACTTGTTGACTATTTTTTAAATATATTATTTGTTCAAAACCAGATACCATGAAAAGAACAAGCCTGATTTTATCGATCGTAACCCTTATTTTGTTCAGCATTATTCTTATTAATTCCTCTTGTAAAAAAGATGAAAAAGAAAATTCCACATCTTCATTTACATACAAGGGACAGACATATAACACCGTGCTTATTGGTTCCCAGGTTTGGATGAAGGAAAACCTGAATTATGCCACTGGCAACAGCTGGTGCTATGACGAGGATCCGGCCAACTGTGCAAGCTACGGCAGGTTATACGATTGGGCAACGATCATGAACGGCGAAGCAAGCAGCAATTCTGTTCCAAGTGGTGTTCAAGGTATCTGCCCACCGGGCTGGCATGTGCCAAGTGATGAGGAGTGGAAGATTCTGGAAGGAACCGTAGATAGCCAGTATGGCGTGGGAGACCCGGAATGGAATGATACAGTGTTGAGAGGTTTTGATGTTGGTAAACGTTTAAAATCGGTATTGGGTTGGCCAGAAAACACTGGTACTGATGCCTATGGCTTTTCGGCTCTTCCCGGCGGCGACCGCAACGGCTTTGGAAATTTCTACAGCATTGGACGCTACGCGGACTTTTGGTCTTCTACGGAGCACAATTACTACTACGCCTGGGCCCGGAGCCTGTACTATAATAACGACGAAGCAAGCCGCTACGACAACTATAAGGCGTACGGTTTTTCGCTTCGTTGCGTGAAGGATTAAAAATTTGATATTTTACCAGCCTGTGCCATAGCGCAGGCTGGTTGATATTATCCCGTGAAAGCGGGATTTTTTTTAAATAAAAGTGCGACATTTTTTATTTTTGGGTACTAATAAGTATAACCATATACTTTATCATGATGAAAAGCTTTGATGAATTAGAACAACTCTACGAGCGCATTAAAAAGGTGCTCAGGGCTTTTAATAAAGAGCTAAAGGTTTATGCCAGCAAAGCTGGAATAACCGATAATCTTATTTCAAATTCATCAGGCAAACAGCTTTAACCGAACTGGCCCGCAAAGGAGTTACAATTGATGTTATCCAAAGAATTGGCGGACACAAGGATGTACAAACTACCCGGGGGTATATGAAGAATGCCGATGATGAAAGGACAAATAGGGCGATCAATGAATTGTAATATACCAACGGCATAAAATATAATGATGGAATACCTGCGATATCAGCAAGAATATATCCTGTCAATTGGCATCCTGCATGCTCATCTCAAATTCTGAAATCGTTTTTTCAAAACACCCAATATTCCTCTTCATCATCCTTTTGCTTAAAATCATCGTAAGCTTTCTCCCATTCTTCTATACTGTCAAAGTCCCTGATAGTACCACATTGCTGCTCAAATGCTTTACTGATTTGATTATACATATTTCGATATCGCTGATAGGAACCACAAAATGAATTATATTCTGAAGAGATATCACTATACATTTCTGCTAACCACTCTTTTGTAGACATCTCCTCTTCCAGGTCTTCCCATGTGTTAATGATCTGTATAATAAATTCAGGGGCCCACTCGCCCAGGTTCTTGTTTTTTCGCCACTCGGGATGAGAAATGTCAAGAAAACTTCTTATTTCATTGTAAATGGAAGAATCGAGATAGTTGTTAAATAAACTGGCATAGTCATCGTTCTCTTCCATAAAATCCATTATTCTATAAAAGAAAATATTCATATCAAACGAATCTGTACGGATCTTTTCTTTTCCGAGGATATATTGCGCTGTCTTTTTCCAGTTTGGGTATCTGCTTGAACCAAAATGAATCCACTCTCCCTCAAAGTCTTTTGCACCATTATTAGCCCTGTCATCAATCAGATAATCTCCTTTTAACAGGTCTTTTCGATGTGATAGGATCATTCGCTTATAAAATATTATGGGGAAATATTTCTTGATCCAGTTTTGCTTGTCAGAGGCCGCAGTGGGATTCTCCCACGGTGAGGTGGATAGGATATAGCAATCAAAGTATCTGCTAAGCACATTAACTGCTTCAATGGCACCTTCGAGAGGTTTCATTTTTCTGAAAATATGAGGGACTGCATCCATCCGCCCATCATACTGAAATTTTTCTTCCGGAGTAAGCTGGTCAATTCCGGATTTGAAATCAACCAGTACTCCGTCCATGTCGAAATAAAGGACTTTCATAAGATTTTGTTTAAGAAATTGTCGGGGAATGACAATAGGTTTTTACAAGGATAAAGATAATAAAAATTTCTATAATAATAGTGAAGTAATTTGACCTTGTCGCGGGTTTTGTTGATGAAAATATACACATCTCC
>JAVVEM010000048.1:0-17371 GCA_032250805.1 Bacteroidales bacterium | reverse complement strand
GATATGCCGAAAGGGTATCGTGGCGTCCGTCATCACGAAAAAATTCAGGCACTTCGGGTTCACGCATCAGCTTAAACAGTAAAGCCGTGAGGGTAGAAGGATTTTCTTCAATCAGGCGGACCTTGAATTCAATGCTGGCATTGTTGATGCTGTCGATCCGGGCTTTCAGGACGGCAATACTGTCGTTATCCTTGTCCAGCCTGTTGATGCGCGACTGCAGGGCTTTCATTTGTTCAAAGCTGCGCTTATTTGCCGCAAGGTAGTTAAAGAACAATTCGTTTTCGGCCGATCCCTCCACCGACATCTGTCCGGGAGGAGCATTCATGGGTGTTGATAGCGAAAATTCCTGATCATCATCCACAATGAATTCAAATAATTTCTTTTTTTCGTAGCTAACCACAAAATATACACCCTGCTTCAGGTTTTCATCATCCGCAAAGCGGATATGTCCGTTATTTGCCTGTGATGTATCGGTAAGTGAGAGCCTGTCGCCATAGTAATTGCCGAGGTAAACGACGCTATCGGGGTAAGCAGTGATGTTTATGTTAATATTGTATCCCTGTGCCAGGGTGAATGAGTGTACGATAAAGAGCGCAAATACGATCGCGCAACTGAACTTTTTGGACATGCCTTATAAATTCGGTCAATTAGCCCGTAAATTTATGAATAATTATTATTTTTGCAGCATATAAAACAGGGGTGCTAGCTCAGTTGGTTTAGAGCGCATGCTTGACAGGCATGAGGTCACTGGTTCGATTCCAGTGCATCCCACCATCAGAAACCGGTCAGAAACCGGTTTTTTTTATGCTTTTTTGCATGCAAACACTAAAAAATAAAAAAAAAAGCGATTTTTTTTAAAAAAAATTAACTTTTTTATATCATTGATATAGAGCTTGTTAAGCCTCTTTTCTGAAATTATTTTCATTTTTTTTTAATTTTTTTTTGTTTTGGAGGGTTACCTTTTTGCCATTCTGCGTATTAACTAGTGCTTTGAGACCGGAAAAGCTCAGAGCAATGGAAAAAAAAGTCTTAATTTATAAATCAAAAAAGCGTTATCAGATGAAAACTTTAGCAGAAAACCTCAGCAACCTCACAGTACTCAGCGACATTGAAATGAGCAAAGTTTTAGGTGGAACCAACAACCCCAACACAGCTACTGTTGAAGACGAAGATGTCTGGTTGTAGACTGGCGATCTTTCCCCCGAAAAAATACTGAATATATATGTCTTTCAGACAAGGACTTAACACGTCCTGTGTAAAGATTTCATAATAAAAGCATAATTTTATTAACTTTCGTTCCTAAATTAGTGCCATGGAACGGAGGTTATTTTTTTATCTCATACTCATCTTACTACTGCTCTTCCCCTGGACTCCGAATCATGCTCAAGGGGATTCACTAAAAATCATAGAACTGAATGCACGTGGACGCAAATTAGCCGGCATTGGCGATTTTGATGGTGCTGTTCAGGCCTTTCAGTCTATTCTGGAGATTGATTCCAACTCTTTCACAGCTATGAACAACCTGGGCAGGGTGTATAAAATGCTGGGCAGGTACAACGATGCTTTAACAGTTTTACAAAAAGCGGCCGGTATTGTGATCAGGGAGTGTGGTGTTGATTGCTCTGAACTTGCGCACATATACATCAATATCGGAAATATTTACAATGGTAAGCAGGATTATGAGCTTGCCCTGCAGTATTTTAATTACACGGAAAGAATTGTTCAGGTGAATTCTATGACAAGGGTTCCGGCGACTTCTGTATACAATAATATAGGCAATGTATATTATCATATGGAGGAATGGCGCAAGGCACTGAATTCTTATCTCAAAAGTGTTGAGATGAAGAAACGCGTGAATTCGGGCGGGCTTGATATTTCCTATGCCAACTGTGCCAGTTCCTATGAAAACCTGGGCATTTATGATTCGGCGCGAATGTATTATAACTGGGCTATCCGCAGCAAGATTGAACAATACGGTGAAAACAGCCATCATCTGATCAGCGTTTATAACAATTACAGCCTGTTATTGCAAAAGCTTGAAGAGAATGCTGAGGCATACAGGTATTTAAGCAGGGCACTTGAGCTGGCTCAGAATAAATATTCTGAAAAGCATCCCTTAATTTCAGAATCCCATCGCTTTTTGGGGGAGTGGTACCTGTCGATGGGCCAACCCGATTCAGCTTTAATACATTTACATAAAGCAGTTCTTGCGGTTGTATATGACTTCGACAGCAAAAATGTTTTTGTCAACCCTTCACCGGAAGGTGATATTATTTCTGAATCGGCCCTATTGAATGCCCTGAGGGGAAAAGCCCGGGCCTTTGAGGATCTGTATGAACAGACCGGCGAAATGTCTACCCTCGTGGCCGCCCTTGAAACCCTCGAAATCTCCAATCTGCTCACCGAAAAAATGCGTTCGAGCTATCTGGGTCAGGAGAGCAAGCTTTTTATCGCAGAAACTTCGCACCGCGGCCTGAGCAGTGCAATAAACATTGCTTACCGCCTTTATGAATTAAGCGGGGATACGAAGTATGCACATCAGGCGTTTACCTATGCCGAAAAGAGCAAGTCGTCAGTCCTTCTGGCATCCTTACAGGAGGTTGAAAATAAACGAAACCTGGGTATTCCGGCCGAAATGCAGGTATTTGAGGAAGACCTTAAGAGTGAACGCGAGACATACAAAAAGAAGCTTTACGAGGAGCGTCAGCGTGAAATGCCCGATTCGTCAAGACTTGGCATCTGGCAGGGAAAGCTTATTGAACTGAGCCAGCAACTGGATAGTATCAACATGCTGATACGGGAAAAATACCCTGAATATGCCTCGAAATATGACAATGACGTTATCAGTATGGCCAATGTAAAAGAAGGCTTATCAGACGAACAGGCTTTGATCGAATATTCATTCTCTGATACGTCCATGTTCGTATTTCTTCTTGGCCGCGATACAGAGTATTTTATACGGATCAGGATCACGGGCGATTTTCATGAGAATATCACCCTGCTTAGCCGCTTTCTGCGAAACAATGATTTTGACAATAGTTCATTTGACGATTACCTGGCTTATACTGATGCTGCTTATTCGCTTTATCAGACCCTGCTTCAGCCTTTGGAAGACAAGATAAGTGGTAACAATCTGATCATCATCCCCGATGGGGAACTCGGATATATTCCTTTTGAGGCCCTGCTCACAGCCGAAAGCGATAAAAACCGTATGGATTACCGTTCATTGCCGTATCTCATCTATAAATTTGTAACCAATTATTCTTATTCAGCCACCCTTCATTTTGAAAGCAAACAGAATAAAAAGGCTTCCGAGCGGCAATTGCTTGCATTTGCACCAACTTATGAGCATGTTGCTGACATCAATGCGGAAAAATTTCCGACCTTCAGGAATTATTCGGATGTTCTTGTTCCACTGCGTTTTATTTCGAAGGAGATCGAGAATATTGGGAATATCATGGAGGCGGATACATACGAGGGGCATGCGGCTACCGAAAAGACGTTCAGGGAAGAGGCTCCGCGATACGATATTCTTCATCTGGCCATGCACACGCTGATCAATGATGAAAACCCCATGTATTCCCAGCTGGTTTTTTCGCTTAACAATGATACCCTGGAGGATAACGATGGCCTTCTGAACACATATGAGTTGTTTAACATTCATTTATCGGCGAGGATGGCTGTATTAAGTGCATGCAATACCGGTTATGGCCAGCTAAGGCAGGGTGAAGGGGTGATGAGCCTGGCCAGGGGTTTTATTTTTGCCGGAGTACCCAGTATTATCATGACCCTGTGGGCGGTGGAAGACCAATCGGGATCTATCCTCATGAGCAGCTTTTACGAAAATCTTGTTTCAGGTCAAAATATTGATGTAGCCTTGCGTGAGTCGAAGCTGCAGTACCTTATGAATGCCGACCAATTAAGTGCGCATCCCTATTTGTGGTCGGGTTATGTGAGCATTGGTTCAACAGCACCTCTGACTTCCGGAGGACCCTCAACGATCAGTATATTGGTATATGCCTTCATTGCGGCCATGGTGTTGGGAATTTTCCTGTTTGTTTGGCTGAGACGACGGAAGAAGGCATAAAAAAATCCCCGTCATGCGGGGATTCTTCCGGAAAAGTCTGTCTTAATTCAATAAAATCAATAAGCTATATCTTTTTGTGGAACCGATCAGTCCTGGACACTCTTCAGGATCTCATGTGCTTTGTCCTTGTAAGAGCTGTTGCTTAGGCTGATCTTGCGGAAAAGGTCCACTGCATTTTCTGTTTCATTCAATTTCAGGTAGCAGAGTGCTGCGTACCATTCGGCACGTTCAACATAGAGGTTCTGCTTATGGTCTATAATAAAGTTGAAGGGAAACAGGGCTTCCTGGTACTTGCCCAGTTCGATATTTGAAATACCTGAATAGAACTGCACCGGGATATTTTCGCTGTCGGACGACAGTACCTGTGAAAATAGTGAAAGCGCATTGTTATATTCTTTGTTTTCGTACATCTGGAATGCCTGTATAAGGGTAGCATTCTGGCTGTTGGTACCCCTTATGAGCAGGGCAGCATCAGGCTGATAGTAAATTTTAAACAGGCTGTCGTTCGACATATTCCCGTCGGGCCGCAGAAAATACAAGGACAAGCTTGTAATGATCAACAGTACAACGAATGACGCTGCTGCGATCCTCGACAATTTATGCCGCAGAATAGTTCGTAACAGTCCTGGTTGTTTTTTGTTTTGGGTGAGGTCGTGTACAAGATCGAGTTTCTTGCGCAGTTCGATTATCTCACTTTCCTGGATGGCTTCGTCCACTTCTTTGTGGAGCTCAAACTCTGCCTGGAGTTCGGGGTCGTTCGCGAGGTCGGAATTGAAGGCCTCAAGTTCTTCTCCACTCAACTCTCCGCTGAGTTTGTCATCGATAAGTTCAAACAGATCTTTTTCTAGTGTTTTCATTGCTTAATTTTATTGAATTCAGGGTCGTTTTTAATTCTTTTTATCAGTATTTCTTTACACTGGAACTTACGCTTTTTGGCATATTTCTCGCTTCCGAAACCCATGACTTGTGAGATCTCCATCAAAGATTGGTTCGCAAAAAACAATCTTAGCACCTTTTGGCAGTCCTCACTAAGGGTGAGGAAATGCTTTTGATAAAGTTTGAATCTCTCACTTTTAGGATCACCAAATGTTGACCCGTCAAGTGTTTCATCCGCGACCTCAAAGTCGCTTTCAGTTTTGAGCGTTACATCGCCGGTTCTACGTCTTTCCAGTTCTTTCAGCCATAAATTCTTTACAATTGCGTAAATGTATGTCTTGAAAGCGCAGGTGATCGCAAAACTTTCATCGTTGACCTTGCGATAGATTACAATGATCGCTTCCTGGAAAACATCCCTGGCATCGTCGTCATTGCCACTGTTACTATTCACAAAGGCCTTTACTGAAGGATAAAACTTCTTATAAATGTACTCCAGTGTGTCGGAGTCATGCAATCGTATACCCTCCAGTAACGATTCTTCGATGTAATGCATCACAGTTCCACCTATTAATACTGATATTTCAAAAAGGTAACCCTATTTCAATAAAAAATTTTCAACTTTTTTTTAAAAATTTTGGTTAAGCATTGAAAATCAGTGAGATAAATAAAAAATATTTTTTCTTGTTGTTTACTAATACGACAAAAATATACTTTTGTTCTGTTTTACAACGTAAAATTTTCAAATACAGCAGCTGGTGCAGTTTATTTTATCCTAAATTTATCCATTATGAAACATGGACGTTATATTTCTATGCTGTTGTGCATATGCTTATTTATTTTGCAGGGGGCACGTGGTCAGCAAACACAGTCGATCGACTTTGTGTTTTACAATGTTGAGAATTTATTTGATGTAAAGGATGATCCCGGCACGAATGATGAAGAATTCCTTCCTGATGGGGTGAAGCGCTGGACGTACGACCGTTACCAGACGAAAGTTGATCATATTGCCAGGGTTTTGGTTGGCATTGGCAAATGGGAGCTTCCGGCGCTGATCGGATTATGTGAAGTAGAGAATGCGCATGTTTTATATGAACTGGCCGGGCATCGTCTGCTGGAAGAGGCAGATTACACGATCATACACCGTGATTCGCCCGACAGACGGGGGATTGATGTGGCCCTGGTATATGATCCTGATGTGTTTACGCCCTTGTTTCGTAAGTGGATAGGGATAAATTTTATGCAGGATCCGGATATCCTTACCAGGGAAATATTATATGTAAAGGGATTGGCAATGAATGATACGCTTCATATTTTTATCAATCACTGGCCGTCGCGCTGGGGTGGGGTGGAGGCCAGTATGCCCCGCAGGCTTCATGTAGCGGGCATATTAAAATGGCATTGCGATTCGATACTATCAAACAACCGGAACGCCAGCATTCTCATTGGTGGCGATTTTAACGATACGCCTGCCGATTCCTCCATTTTCAGTGTGCTCGGGGCCGGGCCCCATACAACCTGCGATAAGCATGAACTGATAAACCTGATGTATCCGCTGCATACCTCGGGGCAGCAGGGAACACTGAAATACAGGGAAAACTGGGAAATTTACGATCAGATCATTGTGTCGGCAAATATGCTTGTGAGTGATAAAGTGCAGATTGCCGGTGCAGAGGCTTTTATTTACAATGCCGGATACCTGCTTGAAGACGACGAAAGGTATCTGGGCAAAAAACCGTTTCGTACGTATTCAGGCCCACGTTATCATGGTGGTTTCAGCGATCATCTGCCTGTATATGTCAGACTGGTTATGATGCAAGAGCCTGAAGGAACAGGGCATTAGCTGCGTAAAGGGGTTTATGATTTCTTTTTGGTATGCAAACCGCATTCTTTCATCTCAGGCAACTCCCACCACCATCTTCCGGCGCGGATATCTTCGCCCGGCTCAATGGCGCGGGTGCATGGCTGGCATCCGATACTGGGGAACCCCCGGTCGTGTAATTTATTGTAAGGAATATTGTTTGATTCGATAAAGTCCCAAACCTGCTTTTCATTCCATGATCGCAGCGGGCTGATCTTGATAAGACTGAAATTATTGTCCCACTCGGCAAGTGCAAGATCCTTGCGTGTTACGGATTGCTCTGAGCGTAGTCCGCTGACCCATACTTTTGCACCTTTCAGGGCCCTTTTCATTGGCAGTATCTTGCGGATATGGCAGCATTCCTTGCGGTTTTTGATGCTTTCATAAAAGAGGTTTATGCCTTTACGGTTTACCATATCCTCAACCCTGGCGGCATCAGGGAAATATACTTTGATGCTGATATCGTAGCGTTTGTTTGTGTTGTCGAGCAGGTCGAGGGTTTCGGGAAAGAGGCGTCCGGTATCCAGGGTAAATATCCGGGCTTGTTTATCCATCCCTGCAAGCATATGGGTGATCACCTGGTCTTCGGCGCCCAGGCTGGAAGAAAAAGCAAGTTCACTGCCATATTCCTTCAAAAGGTAGCTAAGCACTTCTTCCGGTGCGGCCTCTGAAAAGCGCTTATTCATGTCCCTGATGACCTGTTCATTTTCCGGATTGGACATAATTCTTAATTATAGGACGAACAAAGGTAATAAATATAAATTAACTTTGATTGCTCAAAAATAAGCATACAAACAGAAACATGAAAATCCATTTTATTGCCATCGGTGGCAGTGCGATGCATAATCTGGCACTGGCTTTGCATCATCAGGGACACAGCATTAGCGGCTCTGATGATGAGATCTTCGAACCATCAAAAAGCAGGCTTGAAAATGCCGGTTTGCTGCCGGAAGCCCAGGGATGGTTTTCTGAAAAGATACATACTGACTTAGATGCCGTTATCCTGGGCATGCATGCAAAAGCCGATAATCCTGAACTGATCCGCTCCAGGGAGCTTGGACTGAAAATTTACTCCTATCCTGAATTTTTATATGAGCAATCGAAAGATAAAAAACGGGTGGTCATTGCCGGCAGCCATGGCAAAACAACGATCACGGCCATGGTCATGCATGTATTGCAGCAGGCAGGCATTGATTTTGATTTTATGGTAGGTGCACAGCTTGAAGGATTTGATGTGATGGTAAAAATGAGTGAGGAAGCCGGCATCATGCTTTTTGAGGGCGATGAATATCTTACCTCAGCCCTCGACCCCAGGCCTAAGTTTCATCTTTACCGGCCACACCTTGCCCTGATCAGTGGCATTGCATGGGATCACATCAATGTTTTTCCAAGCTTTGCGAACTACCTCACGCAGTTTGAGCAATTTATCAGGCTGATCGAGCCCGGTGGCACACTGGTTTATTATTCTCCTGACAAGGAACTTGAAAAAATTGCCCGGCAAAATAGAGAAATAAAGCTCATCCCGTATTCATTGCCTCACTTTGAAGAGAATGATGGTGTTCTTTACCTTCATGCAGAAGATAAAAAGTTCCCGCTGAAGATCTTCGGCCTTCACAACATGCAAAACCTTTGCGGAGCCATACATATATGTCGTGAACTAGGCATTGATGATGTTGATTTTGCCCATGCCATTTCGGATTTTGCAGGGGCTTCGAAACGCCTGCAATTTATCGGAGGGAATGACAATACTTCTGTATATCTCGACTTTGCCCATGCACCTTCCAAGTTAATGGCAACAGTTGAAGCCGTTAAGGGGCATTTCAAAGCGCACAAGCTGGTGGCTTGTATGGAGCTTCATACCTACAGCAGTCTGAACAAGGCTTTTCTTGATCAGTATCGCGGCACGATGGACCTGGCCGATATTGCCTTTGTTTATTACAACCCGCATACACTTGCGCTCAAACGCCTTCCTCCGATCACTCCCCGGGATGTGCAGCTTGCTTTCGCACGAAACGATCTGAGGGTATTTAATGATTCAACGGAGATGCTTGCTGCCTTAAGCGGTCTCGACTGGAAAAACAGCGTCCTCCTGCTGATGTCGTCAGGGAACTTCGATGGTTTGCAGGCCGATAAGATAGCGGCCCGTATTCTTGCTTAAATGCATCAGCCTGCTTCAGGCAAATGGCTGAAGCAGGCTGATGTGATATTCTTTTAATAGGGCTGTTTGCCTTTTTATCCATTCATGGAAATAAGGAATTCCTCGTTGGTTTGAGTAAACCGCAGCTTATCTTTCAGAAATTCCATGGCTTCGAGCGGATTCATATCCGCAAGGTGGTTTCTGAGTATCCAGATACGTTGCAGCGTTTCCTTATCGAGCAGCAGGTCATCGCGGCGGGTGCTGGAGGCTACAATGTCGATGGCAGGATATATCCTTTTATTGGAAAGTTTCCTGTCGAGCTGTAGTTCCATGTTGCCGGTTCCCTTAAATTCTTCAAAGATCACTTCATCCATTTTCGAGCCTGTATCGATAAGGGCTGTAGCGATAATGGTAAGAGATCCACCACCTTCAATTTTCCTGGCTGCTCCGAAGAAACGTTTGGGTTTTTGAAGCGCATTGGCTTCAACACCACCCGAGAGTACTTTTCCGGAAGCAGGAGAAACGGTATTGTATGCCCGTGCCAGCCTGGTAATGGAGTCGAGAAGGATCACCACGTCATGACCGCATTCTGTCATGCGTTTGGCTTTTTCAAGCACGATATTGGCAATCTTCACATGGCGTTCGGCGGGTTCATCAAATGTTGAAGAGATCACCTCTGCCTTCACACTGCGTGCCATATCGGTTACCTCTTCAGGGCGCTCATCAATCAGCAATACGATAAGGTATGCTTCGGGGTGATTAAAGGCGATAGAGTTTGCAACTGATTTTAGCAATACGGTCTTACCCGTCTTGGGCTGAGCCACGATCAGTCCGCGCTGTCCTTTACCGATGGGTGTAAACATGTCGATGATCCTTGTCGACAAGGCTTCGTCGGGGTTGGGATTGTTGGTGAGTGCGAACTTTTCTTCGGGGAAGAGGGGTGTAAGATAATCAAAGGGTATGCGGTCGCGCACCTCCTGTGGCGAACGTCCGTTAATTTGCTCAACCTTGATCAGTGGGAAATATTTTTCGCCATCCTTGGGCAACCTGATGCTTCCGCGGACGGTATCGCCGGTTTTTAAGCCGAACAATTTAATTTGCGATTGCGAAACGTAGATGTCATCGGGTGAGTTAAGATAATTATAATCCGACGAACGCAGGAAACCATATCCATCGGGCATGATCTCAAGAACACCTTCACTGGTGACCACACCATCGAACTCTGCATAAGCGTCATCTTCCTTTCGCTGGTTGTTTTCTCTTGACTTGCCGGAGTCTTTTTTGTCGTACCCCTGCTGTGAATTGCCGTCGGTTTGCTGTGAGTTCCCGTCACTATATTGCGAGTTGCTGTTATTTTGCTGAAAGTTGCCGCTATTTTGCTGCGAATTATCTTTCTGTTGCTGAGAAACATTGTATTTTTCCCGGCGTTGCCCGTTGCCTTCCGGCCTGGGTGCAGGCATTTCTTTGTTTTCGGAAGGTTTAACAATGTTTTCTGAAGGTTTAACAATGTTTTCGGTCTTTTCAATCCTGGGTTTTCTTCCCCTTTTTCTGGGTTTATCTTCTTTTACCTGGCGGCGATCTTCCTGTTTATGGACATTGGCCTGAGGCTGTGGCTGAGGTTTGACCTCCTCCTTCTTTTCGTCAGTCTTTGCTTTATTATCAGAAGATTCGTGGCTTTCATTTCTTTTGCGGCCACGGCGCTTGCCCTCTGATTCTGATTTTTCCATCTTCAGGACGTCCTTACCAGGATTTAAGGCCTGCTGGTCGAGGATCTTGTAGATCAGGTCCTGCTTAAGAAGTTTTTCGTATTTGGGGATGTTCAGTTCTTTGGCAATGTCTTTCAGTTCAGAAACCAATTTGCCATTTAGTTCTATAATATCGTACATAAGTTGTTTTATTTAATTCTATACGGGTATGGGTTCACACCATTCGCCTGTTCAGGCAGTATGTGTAGTCAGGATATAAAAAATTATTGATTTAAAATTTAAACGGATATAAAGGGATATATCTGGATATCACAATTGACATTGCAAAGATAACAATAATTTTATAATACAAGGATTTTATTTTTAAACTGTGGTTTTTGATGCATGTTTCCTGTTATTTTACTCATTGCTTTTTTTATCTTTGTCGAAAAAATAGAAATCATGATACAGCGCATTCAGACTTTGTTCCTTTTTATTGTATTTGTCTTGTGTCTTGCCGCATTTTTCTTTCCAATCGCCAATTTCTTTTCATCGCCTGTATATACCATCGAGCTAAGTGTTCTGGGGATAAAAGAATACACTGATTATAACATGACCTGGCCCAATACCATCCTGTTGCCTGTTGTTCTCGGCTTAACGGGACTGATTGCTTTTGCAACCATTTTTCTTTATAAAAACCGCAGGGTTCAGGTTCGCCTCATAAGGTTCGATCTATTGCTGAACATCATTTACCTGGCGCTGATATTTTTTTATTATGTACCGGCACTTGAAACGCTTACCCTTACAAGTGCAGAATATATTACCGAACCGGGGATATATTTTCCATTGTTTTCAACGGTTTTCCTGATCCTGGCCAACAGGTTCATTACGAAGGACGATAAGCTGGTACGTTCAGCAAACCGCCTGCGTTAAGTTTTCTCAAATCTCATTTCTTGGCTTTTCAAGTATTTCAAGTTCGCTGATCTTTTCTCCATCAATGTTAAAGCGCATGCAGGTGATCAGCCGGTGCAGTCCCGACCGGCCGGCAGCCCCGGGATTGAGATGAAGCAACTTCCTCTTTTCGTCGTAAATGACCTTTAAAATATGCGAATGGCCTGAGATGAACAAACCGGGCTTTTCCTGATCAAGCATTGCAGCGGCACGCCTGTCGTATTTACCGGGATATCCGCCGATATGCCTGATCATCACCTTCAGGTTTTCACAATGGAATATCATTGTTTCGGGACACCGGATGCGGATGTCATAGCCGTCGATGTTGCCGTGAACCGCACGAAGTGGTTTAAATTTTTCGAGGGTGTTGAGGGTTTCTTCATTGCCGATGTCACCCGCATGCCAGAGCTCATCACAGTCCTTGAAAAAGTCGTATATCCCCGGATATATCCAGGTATGTGTGTCGGATAAAAGTCCAATTTTTTGCATGATCGCCCGTAAGAATACCTACATGGTAGTATTATTGTTGTTGGGAAGATATTTGTGGTTGGAATTGTTGTCGAGCGAAAAGTTGATGCTGGCTGTCATGAACGAACGAACCGCCTGGCCATTTTTGATTCCGGGTTTCCACAGAATTTTTTTTAAAAGCTGAATGGCTTCTTCGGTGCACCCGCCACCCAGCGGCTTTACAATCTCGATGTTGGATATCCTGCCGCTGGTTTCTACCACGAAACTCAGTTCAACTTCACCGGTAATGTTTTGCCGGTAGGCCAGGTCGGGATATTTCAGGTTGTTCATGATAAAAGCCGGAAAAGTCATTCCGGGATCCTTAAAAGCAGGTGTGGGCATCTTATCAAGCGAACGTGATGCATAAATGATCAGGCTGGTATCAATATCCCCCTGGTATGGTATATAATCATCGAAACCTTTCTTTTTGCAATGGCGCTTATATTTCTTGATATTGAATTTTACGGGGACGACCACATCAGCTATGATCTTGTTTGAAGACTGAACTGCTGGATAGTACATAATGAGTTTGCATATCCTCAGTGCCTCGGCATCCAGTTCGGGCGTGAGCGACTGCACGATGCGGTGATCTATCTTTTTACCATCGGTCATCACGGTAAAGGCTACCTCTACCGTACCCTCGGCTTTATCTTCGAGGGCTGCTTCGGGATAGCTCATTTCATCACATATAAAATCGCGCATCAGAAGGTTTCCACCATAGGGCTCGGGGTCCCTGTCGATCTGTGCCTGGCAGCAAAGTGTGGCCAGGAGAAAAAAGATCGCGGGAAAGAAGGAAAGATGTTTTTTGAAGTTTTTCATGCTGTTGGCTTTAATTCTCCTTCAAGTGTTCCGCTTTGGTTAACGCGAAGGAGTATGTTTAACGCTTCTGTAATCATCTTCGTAAAGATGCATTCATATTCTACCCCGAAATTTATATCATTCACTTAATGATGAGTTTTCCAAAGTTATGAAAAATAAACAGGAATGTAAAGGATGATTTGCAGTTTGCCGAAATCGGCTGATCAATTTTTATTATTTTTACCAAAAAGTAGAATCATGGAGTATATCATCGCCTTCGGAGCATTGATCACAGGTACGGTACTGACCTGGCTGATCCTGAACAACCGTTTTTTAAGCAAAAGGCAGGGCCTCGAAAAAGAACTCGAAGTGAGCAGGGAGAAGCTGAACATGGCTCATGCTGAATTGTCGGATGTTTCGGGCCGCCTGGAAGAAGAACGGGGCAAAGTTTCGGAGATGAACAGGCAGATCGCCGTTGCCACCGAACGGGAGCGTATGATGCAGGAAAAGTATGAGGAGCACAAGAAAGAATTTGAAGGGCTGCAGGCCAAATTCAAGCTCGAGTTTGAGAATGTTGCAAGCAAAATTTTGAAACAGAACACCCTCGATTTTTCAATCAGTAACCAGAAAAATCTTAACGAGATACTTTCTCCCTTTAAACAGAAGATAGAAGATTTTGAAAAAACAGTAAATGAAACCTACCAGAAAGGGGTGAAGGAACAGGTCGACCTCCAGGTAGAAATAAAAAAACTCTACGATCTCAACATCCGTCTCAGCGAAGAAGCCAATAACCTGACCAGGGCCCTGAAATCGGATACAAAAAAACAGGGCAACTGGGGTGAGATGGTTCTTGAACGCCTGCTCGAGCGTTCGGGACTGGAAAAGGGAGAGGAGTATCTTGTTCAGGAATCATACCGCAACGAAAAAGGAGAACTCACGCGCCCGGATGTGATCATCAGGCTACCTGACAACAAGCATATCATCATCGATTCGAAGGTATCGCTAACCGCCTACGAAGCCTATATCAGCGCCGAAACGGATGAGGAAAGGAATAAATATGTAAAAGCCCATGTTGAGTCGGTCAAAGATCATGTAAAAGGATTGGCAGAAAAGAGTTACCAGCTTACCGAAAAGCTCGACACCCCTGACTTTGTCCTGCTTTTTATGCCCCTCGAATCTGCTTTCAGTCTTGCCGTACAACATCAGGCCGAATTATTTTCTTTTGCCTGGGAGCGGAAGATCGTCATGGTAAGTCCTACCACGCTGCTGGCCACCCTCATGACAGTGGGCTCTATCTGGAAGCATGAAAAGCAAACCAGAAATGCGCTGGAGATTGCTGTGCAGGGAGGCCGCCTTTACGATAAGTTCGTAGCCTTCCTCGCCGACCTCGAAACCCTCGGCAAACAGATCGACAGGGTGCAGGCCACCTACGACGAGGCGCATAAGAAACTCTATTCCGGTAAGGGCGACCTGATCGGCAGGGTTGAGAAACTCAGGGCGCTGGGTGCCAAAACGTCGAGAGAAATCCCCGCCGGCGCACTGAATCAGGATGAAGGTACAAATGATGAATAAACATGCGTAAACGGATCTTATACCTCCTGCTAACGGCACTGATTGCCCCTGCATGCATGAACCTGAGCAAACTGAGCCTTTATGATCTGTCGGGGCAATATAGCAATACACGCTTTACCAGCCTGGATGCCGTTGCCGTAAATCGCGGGACAAGCGGGGCTGATATTTATTTTTTGTGTGGCCTGAGCGATATGCGTTCTGTTGAGGATACCAATACCGGCAGGTTTTACATCAAGGCCGGGATCGCCTGCCAGTTGTTTGATTCATACGAATCGAAACATATCCTCGACAGCAGTTCTTTTGTTATTGCCGACAGCAGTCTGAGGCCGGAAGACAGCCTGATGAAGATAAGGATCGATTATCCTTCTGCAGGGCGGTATATCCTTAAGCTGGAAGTTACCGACCTCAACCGTATCGATGCGGTGAGTTGTTACCTTGTTCTTGACAATACCGGACCCGGGAGCAGGAATCATTTCCTGGCCAGGGATGACGAAGGAAACATTTTGTTTAAAAATTATATTTCTGCTGAAGATCATTTTATGCCCGGGTATAGCGGAGAGGCAGTTGAACGCTTATTTGTGCGGTATTACCCGCGTGATTTTCCATTGGCCCTGCCTCCTTTTATTGAAGAACCCCGGCAGCATTTTGATTATCGCCCCGACAGCAGCTTCATTATTGAAATGAAGGATGGGCGAACGGAGTTGCTTAACCTTCCTGCACGGGGATTTTATCATTTTCAGGTCGATACGACTGAACGAAGCGGGTTTACGGTATTCAGGTTTCCGCAGGGCTTTCCTGAGGTTTCCACACCGGAGCAACTCCTGCAACCCTTACGTTATATCACCACGCAGAAGGAATTTGATGCACTCAGGCAGGCTGACGACCTGAAGCTGGCCATTGACAATTACTGGTTGCAGATTGCAGGCAATCCGCTGCGTGCACGCGCCATGATACAGAAATATTATGGCCGGGTTGTGGATGCCAACAACTTCTTTAGCAGTTATCTCGAGGGCTGGAAGACCGACCGTGGATTGATTTACATTGTTTATGGCCCTCCGGGCGTTGTTTATCGCGGCGAAGGCATCGAAGAATGGATCTATGGCGAAAAGGGCAACGCCAATTCCATGCGCTTTCGTTTCGCAAAGGTGCTGAACCCTTTTACAGAGAACGATTACAGTTTGATCAAATCTCCCTCATATAAGGAGAAATGGTATAATATCGTAAATTCCTGGAGGCGTTAATTGCCTATGGGGTCAGGATCATTTTTCCGGAAGCACTTTTTCCGTCAACGATGAGCTTATAGATATAGATCCCCGATTCGTATCCTGCTGCATTCCACAAAACCTTATGTTCGCCGGCTTTCTGGTATCCACGCTGCAGTTCTTCCACCAGCCTGCCATTCATGTCAAGCACAAGCACCTGTACATTTGCAGCCTTTTGGAGGGTATAGGCAATGTTTGTGGATGAGCTGAAGGGGTTCGGATTATTTTGTTTCAGGCGGAATTCCTTTCCGGCATCAATCTCATTGATGGCTGAAGGACCGAATTTTGTCAGGGCTTTTACGCAAAAATTGCCTGTGTTCACAAACCCTGAGGGATCATTATAATCAAAGAAGTCTTCCCAGCCTTTTCCTGTCATATAATAGCTTTCGCCCGGGCTGGCTGCCGACTCAACCAGTGTGCGCGATTTTGCGCCAAGCAGAACGGGCACAATGCTGGTCCTGTCGTAGGGATGGCCGCCATCCGACAGATAGAGATAAACGTAAAAATCATCTCCTTCGTTAAGGGGGATCTCCGTTTCGAGGGGGATGGTGTGCATTCCGGAGAATTCGATAGTGCCCGATTGTGTGGTCAGTTCATTCGACAAGCTGCTGCCGTCAAAATCACTATATATAATAATGGTATAATCCACTTCGTGGGTAGCCGTAAAAAAGCTCACCCCTTTAATGCTTTCCTCGCCGTATTGTGCCTGAAAAGCATTGAAAACCTCAGTGGTTCCTTCCAGCACATCGCGCCAGCCGTGATAATCGTGATAATATGCATAATCATATTCGAGCAATTCCAGATTGTCGACATTCTGAAAGGATATGGCTCCCATTTCAGGATGCTGGCAGGCATGCTTGTCGTAATAGGATATCCAGAAATAACCATCATTTCCCCAGCCGGCGCCCCAGGAGTTTTTAACCAGCCAGGCCCCCGCTTCAGGTGCCTGTGTAACGCGGTTATCATCCCAGCCTATGATGGCAACGGCGTGATTGGGATCGTCGCTTGATGATGGTGGCTGGTAGTGTTCGTATTCATTATTGATATAACTGCCACTGTAGCACATGCAAGTCCCCAGCACCCCGTAATCCATGATCACCTGTTTAATGACATCGATATTTTCGAGGTTTTCGCCTGCCGTAAGCCAGATCACATCCACCGGATAGTAATAATGAAAATCAGCATTCTGATATTCGGGTGGAGTATTGTATGACTGCCCGTCGATGTCCCTGACGGCACCGTCGAGGCGGGAGAGGTAGGCTGTTGTGACCCTGTAATCACCGCCCATATGCACTTCTAGTCCTGCTCCGGTAGGTGGGTCGAGGTCGGCATTGTAATGTTCATTGAAGCCGTTCCACCAGTCGAGATGATATTCGGCCAGGTTGGGTTCACCTGTTTCACCGGCATTGGCCCAGGCGCCCGTCATGAGCAGGTTGCCTTCCATAGCGGCCATGGCACCATGGGCCCAGCAGGTGCCGCCCTGTTGTGATTTTATGCTGGTAACAAAGTTCTCGCCATTGTAATCGCGCAGGTCGAAGCTTTGTGGTATCTGGGCAAAAAGAAATGTGGCCATACAGCCGGCAATGATCGTAAAGAATACTTTTTTCATAAGAAGTGGTTTGAAGGTTGAAACAAGAC
>JAVVEM010000014.1:0-72399 GCA_032250805.1 Bacteroidales bacterium | reverse complement strand
ATCAGTTCCTTTGATACAGGGTTATACTGAAATGGTGTGATCCCCAGCATAACAACATCAACACCCCTGATCTTCTGCGGCTCAGAAAGGATGACAGGTGATGCAGGATAGAAGGCATTCTGCCCGTAGATGTTCATATTTTTTTCGTAATGGAGCGGGCTGTCATCGCTTTCAAGCGGAATACGGGGAGCGGGCGCCATTTCAATATCCGTGAATGATTCCGTGCGCTGGCTGATAATGTTCAGCCTTGCAGTGGCCCCCACGGGGATGGCAATGAATTGTCCCTGCCCTGGAAGATTGGGTGCTCCTTCATCATTGGGAAGAAATACACCGGGCATATTTACGGCAAGCATTTGCTCTCCGTTAATATCCACAGGAATAAAATCAAAGCTGTTAACGGAGTGAATAATGTTTACGCCTGCTTTTTCGGAAGCAACAAGGTTAAAGCCCTGTTTGCCCCAACTGTCGTTATACTTTACCTCATCGGCAAACATGCCGGATGAGAAAAATAGTGATATCACCATCAGGGTGATTGTCTGCTTAATTGTTACTATAAATTTCATCGTTTTGGTTTTGATAGCATTATTTGGTTTAATACAAATTTTTCATTAATCACTGCAAATATACAAAAAATTGTAGCGCTTATTGGTTAAGGATCAACTTTTTGGTGGTAATTACTGACTTGGTTTTCAGTGTGCACAGGTAGATCCCGTTCTTTACTTTATGGCCTCCTGCATTGGTGCCGTCCCAACTGATCTGGTGCCGTCCGGCATTTAAATTGCTTTCAATGAGTGTAGCCACTTTTGTTCCACTGATCGTAAAGATCTCGATACTCACCGGCATATCCCTGTCGAGGTTGACAACTATGCTTGTCTGACCCGAGAAAGGGTTGGGATAAGCATCAGCCAATACAGCATCCGGCATATCATTCTTTTTATCAATGCCTGTTACAATATCACCAAAGAAATTGAGATATTCCAGCATGAGACGTTCTTTGGTTGATGGATTTTCTCCGTCGACCAGACTTCCAAATTCATATGCGCAGCCAATGGTTTTATATGAGCCCTCATCGTATGCTACCACACATCCGTAATCGGGTTCAGGGCTGCTAAAGATGGTAAAAGCATTTCCTTCGGGGTTCATGTAATAGTCGTTATAGGGTGTGCCGGCATCATATTCAAACATCATTCCTTCGGTAAATATGCCATCCTGGCCGGTGATGCTGTCATATTCGAACCAGGTGTCAACCACGACTTCAATATTGAATTTATCATGGATGGGCAATTGCTCGTCATCGTGCCAGGTTCTGCGGCCTTCCATGTAGAGTTTGCCACCACTTTCGAGATATGCTGTAAGTTTATCACTTTCGTCCTGAGTTAGCTCATGGCCGGTAAAGATGATCCCCAACGGTACAAAAACAGATTTATAAATGCTCAGGTCTTCAGGAAATGTTGTCGCGTAGGAGGCGATCAGGTCGAGGTTTTGTATGGCTTCCATCATTCCGGGGCCTGAATAATTCATCGGGTCAAGGTCGAGGATCAGGGCAGAGAACTGGCCTACTATGATATCAAAACCACCTGTCCCCGTAATTCCCATATCGGCATTGATGTTTACATTGAAAAGGGCATTAAATCCGCCGGGAGTATTTTCTTCTGCTGTAACGCTGAAAACGGCTTCGGCAGATCCATCAGGAAGGATATTTCCAACAGATACCGGCCCGTTGTTCACATTAACATAAGCATCGCCACTACAGCTCAGCGCAACACCCACATTAAATGCTTCGGAAGTTCCGGCATTTGCAACCGTGATGCTCATCTCGGCTGTTTCGCCGGGATCCAGGCGGCCATTGCCATTGCCGTCAATGTCGTCGATGGTATATTCAACATATTCCATTACGGGAGCATGTGCCTGAACCATGAACAAGCTGTTCCAGACCGAGTCGCCATCGGTGGCTTCAACATTAAAGATCACCATTTCGCCGTCGGCAACCTCCGGGGCGAGATCAAATGCATATTCATCCGTTACGGTGGCTGTTTGAAGGGAGAGGATATCGCCAAAAACTGCTGTGTTATCGTTCAGTGTAATGTGCGCATTTTCAGATGATATGTCTGCTTCAACACCCAATGCGTCTATCAGTCCTACATTTTCGAGCGTAAGTGACAAAAGCACTGATTCGCCATAATCAAGCACGCCGTCGCCATTGCCGGCAGCATCATTTATAACATAATCATTATAAATAACATAAGGCATGTTGGCAGGGATCACATCAACAGTTTCATGATACCTGAAATAATTTTGTTTGGTTACGACCACGTCAAGCACATCTCCCGGAACAAGGGGTGATATACTTATTACCTGCGGTGTACCGTCAGATTCGGCTGTTCCGAGGATCTCAGCGTTATGTGAAAGTGCAATAAAAGCCCCTGAGTCGGCACTTACGGTGAAGCTCGAAGCACCTGTCAGCAAAACATTGTTATGAGCAACCATCAGATTCACTGGAACTTCCGAATATAAGGTCTGAAAAGCACAACCATGATGATGGAAGAGGTTGTAGGTTACTTCCTTATTATTTACGTTGTAGGGCCAGCTCGAAGCCTGAAGGAAATATTTTGCAGCCACATTGGCAAAAGCGGGAAGCATTCCCCTTTCTTCGGAAATTGTAGGACCGTACATGGGCAGAAAGTCGGTCCACATATAATCGTATAGTCCCCATACATAAGTGTCGTTGACAAAAGAATAGGATACTTCGGAAGCTGCGATGAGTCCGAGGGCTCCTTTTTCCATTCTGTGGAATTTCTCGGTAAAACTTTCATTTCCCCAGTTGTATTTTCCGGTCAGGCAATTAATGGAGAATACGAATATAGGGTCGTCATTGTCAAGGCCATTCAGGCTGTTGTTGTTATAGGAAGGTTCGCCCCATCCCTGTTCATAGCCATGGTCGCGGTGCTGAATAATAAATGCTCCATTGTTTATGGCATCGTTGATCATGCCGGCAGTTCCACCGTCCCAACCTCCAAGCTCGCCCGGGGTGGCAGGCATATATCCCAGTCCGTTAGGACCAAAAATCCCCATAATTACATTTGTATTTGTTGCAGTCGACCATGGGTCGTTATCAGGATTACCCCCGTAAACCTCATTGATACGGATCGGGGTTTTCCCTTTTACATTTTTAAAGTATCCTCCGATACTTTCGGAGCAGATCTGAAACCAGCGTTCGGTTTGCCATCCCAGCGCGGTAATGGGATCGTAGTAGCTTTCGTATGTAGGAGGATTGTTTTCAAATTCAATGATCTTGCCGATCATATTTTCAAGGTGTGTGGTATTTTCGGCAGTCATCCTGGCCAGGATCACATCTGCCATCCCATTTTCATTCACATCGCCATAGATATGGTCGGAGACACAATAGTAATCCCAGATAGGCGAGAGGATGCCGTTGCCTGTTGCTCCGTAATCGGCCATGATCAGAACCGCAAGCGGTGGAGTGGTCCAGGTGTTATAGGCATTGTCGATAAAACTTTCAATGGCATTGATGTTGTTGCCTCCGACTTCGCTAACGGTATAAATGCCGGTGCTGATCCCCTGCATGCTCCGGTAGTTTTTCAGTGTGTCGGCCCAGGCAAGGAAGTCGGGATCGTCGGGTGCAATGATCACGTATTCATAACCTTCGGTTTTACTTCCCCCCCGTGTTGTATAGTCAATTTTGGGAAGTGAGGAATAATTGATCAGCTGGCTTTGAAGGATAGGGTCGAACCAGCGGCTCCGGTAACGATTGTCGCCAAACTGACTGCTGCCTCCTTCAAAAGTTACTTCGAGTTTTAGATCACGGTAAACGATAAGCTCTTTACTCACGGGATTATACTGGAAAGGTGTGATGCCCAGTAAAACGGCATCAACGCCACGTATCCTTGTTTCTTTCGAAAGTAAAAACGGCTCGGCAGGATAAAAGGCATCAACTGAATAAATGCTTTCATCTTTGATAAATACCGGTGGACTGTCATCGGTGTCGAGAGGGATCCGTGGTGCGGGAGCAACGTCTACATTGTGGTATGTTTCGGTCCTGAATGAAACAACATTCAGCTTTGCTTTGGCTCCCTGCGGCAAGGCAATATACTGGCTGGTGCCGGCAAGGTCGGGGGCACCTTCATTGTTTGGGATAATAATGGCAGGAAGATGGACGGCCTTCATGGATGTTCCCTTTACATCAACTTCATCCATTGAAAAAGATTCGACCGAGTAGATGATCTCAATTCCGCTTGTACTTTGTTCAGAAAGATTAAAGCCTGCTTTACCCCAGCTGTTGTCAAAAGAGATGTTTTGTGACGACAGGCTGAACGCAGAAAATAAGACGATCAATAGTACTGTTAGAACACTGTAAAATTTCATCATAATAGCTTTTGATTATGTTAAGTAGATGAGTATACAATCTGTTGTTTCATATTTTGAGCAGCCAAGATATAAATAAGTTATGAAATATTGCCTGTTTCATATATAGATTATTAAGTAAATATTCAAAAACATGCTGTGCATCTGAAAAACCGGACAACAAATTTTATGATAATGGCTTACTTAATGCGACAAAATTATTTTTCCGCTTTGAATGCGATTGCCGGCCCTGAGCATATACAGATACATTCCTTCAGCGGCCTTTTTACCCGAAGCTGAGCATCCATCCCATGAATATTGATGCGTTCCGGATGGCAATTCACTGCGTATGACCGTATTTACTTTTCCCCCCTGAAGGCTATAAATTTCGAGCAAAATATTTTCAGGTTTTTCAAGGCTGATTTGAAAATTAATTTGTCCGGAAAACGGATTCGGCCAGGGTTCCATGCTCAACTGATCCCTTTCATTATTTTCTTCGACGCCGGTAAGTATGCCACCAAAAAATTCGAGGATCCGACGCATTAATTCTTCTTTTGTATTTGTTCCACTGTCGGCCAGGCCGCCAAATTCAAATGAGCAGCCCACTGTTTTATAGCTCCCTTCATCAAGTGCCACTGCATTGCAATAGGAGGGTACCTGATTGCGGAAAAGTTCAAAAGCATTTTCTATTGGCGCAATACGGTCAATGTAGCTGTTATCGCCAATATATTGATATGCAAGTCCTTCAGCAAACGATCCTTCTTGTCCGAAAATAAGTCCCAGGTCGTTGGAGCCATCGTTGAGGCCATTGATCTTAAACATGGGATGCACTGGGGTAGGATTATCGTATGCCCAGGTGTCGCCGCCTTCCATATATAATCTTCCGCCATGATTGAGATAATCGGCAAGGGTCTGTCCTTCAGCATTTGTAAGCACGTGCTGATTGCTATAGGTTCCAAGGCAAACGAACACGGATTTGTACAGGTCAAGATCTTCAGGGAAGGATGTTTCATGATGTGCCATAAGATCGAGATCGGCAATAACATATTGCATCACCATTCCTGAGTTCTGATTTCCGTCGAGATTGATGATCAGTATAGGATACTGCCCGACAATGAACTGCAGGTTAAAGGATGTGCTGTACATTCCTGAATTTGCAATAATCCCGACAGTAAATTGCAGGGTATCGCCATTGGGGAAATTGTCATCGATCACGAACGAAAATGTACCGCTGCCTGACTGGTTTTGTTGCAGGGTGCCATAGCTTGCCGTGGCCTGTGTAATATTCACCCAGGGAGATGTTGAAGACAGTGTTGCGATCATATTGTTTGCCGTGGCGTTGCCGTTATTTGCCAGTTCAACGATAAGGTCGGCGCTTTCACCCTGTTCAAGATGCCCGTTTCCGCTTTCATCGTCGAGAATATAATCATACATGACAATAAAAACGCCCCATTGATGTTCAAGGTCGCTTACCGCATCGAGGTCGAAACCGGCATTATCGGCATTTTGCAGTCCGTCGCCGTCGTCGGTGATCTTAAAATAGCGGGCTTCGCCCAGGCCGGTGACCGATAATTCAAATTCGGTAGTTCCCGAGCCTTCTCCCATGCTTATCCATGGGCCGTCCATTGTAGTTCCTGCATAGCATGTAAAGCCTTCGGCCGAAAGATCGCCTTCATACACCTTAATGTCGTTTCCTGGTCCGTCGGGAATGGGTTTCTGCATATCCACAACCACCCAACCGCCTTTGCCGATAGAATAGTTTATAAAATCGGGGGCACCGATCAGTGCTTTGGTATTGCCTTCGTCAACAGTATTGTTGCCCGGAATATGGCTGCTGATCATTCGCCATGCATACCAACGCGAAGAGTCGATTGGTGTTAACTGGAAATCACTAATTGCGCTGCTTAGTTCTGAAACTTCCACACTGTCGGTGGTGGTCATGCTTTCGTAACCATTTGCCACGATTTTGATCATATATTTCCCGGGGAGCACATATTTGTGATAATCACCGGCAGTGGAGTCGGTGAAGGTTTGCATGTATTCGTTGATGAATACCGTTGCCCTGACAGGGTCGCCTGTTACAGCATCCGTAACGGTTCCTTCCAGGCCATATCCGGCATATTCGATCATGGCCAGCATTGCAGGGTAGTTCCAGTTATAATACTGCATGATCTGCGAAGCCGGCGGTTGCTTAAGGTTAGAGATCTCCATCGACCAGCTGATGGCTCCGTTGGCACCATAATTTCCGTCTTTGGTACTTCCGTTAATTGCGTACATACCGGTGTTGCCCTGCCCGTATTCCAGGTCGGCATATCCCGATTCGGAGGAGTACAATCCTGCAAGTTGAAGAATATGGTTATTATCAGGCGGTGCTTCAGGCCTGTAGCTCCAGGGGCACGAAATATATTCAGTACCGCTATGATAGGTAGTATGCACAACGAATTGATTTTCGTATGCACAGTTTCGCAGTTTTTTTGTTTCTATCTGCGAAAATGCTCCTGTGCTTCCACCCCAGGCATCCCACATATAGCCATAATCGCGGTTAAGGTCGACACCGGCATTGTTGTAGCGTGTCATATTCTCGCGCCCGTCGGGGTTTACCATGTAATAAATCCAGATCTCGCGGTTGTCGATCAGATCGGTTATATAAGGATCGTTTCCGTATTTGATGCAAAGATCCCGGGCAAAGCGGATACAGTTTTCTGGTCCGCCGATCTCATCACCATGGATGCCTCCATCAAAAAATACTTCAGCTTCGTTTTCATCAGCTATTGCATTATCGCTGATCTTCAATGCTGCCAACTCCCTGCCGCCCATCGATTCTCCGTACATCACCTTCAGGCAGATATCTGGAAACTCTGTGGCGAGGCTATCGGCCAGGTCGACGATCTCCTGGTAGGAATGGTATGCAGCCCTGTTATTCCAAAAATCTTCATAAAAGGCATTCAGGTCGTTCTTTAAAATTTCATATCTGATCCCGGCATCATCGAGCATGGCAGCCTCTTTCGGAATTACATACAGGATGGCATGATCAGGCCCATAATCGCCGTTTAGGCTAAGTTCTGATAAAACACCTGCTGTATTCGGTTCATTGATATTTACCCTGATCTCCATTTCGCTTTCTCTCCAGCCCTGTGCCATAATAAAGGTGGCAGACATGAAGAAAAGCACAAATCCTGTTATAAAGAACTTTTTCATTGTGAGAGTGTTAATTTAAAGCGTGTTGGCAAAGCTTTTAAAGGCTGCCAATAAATCCAATATTTGCGTGGAACAAATCTAACAATATATCCTGTATGAATAATTATATTGCTTCTAAATAAGAAGACCGGAAAAAGTGAGATAGGTTGTCTTTGGATGAGATGCCTGAAAGTAAATTCACTCCTGAAGCGGAGGCGTGCTGAGTGTGAAAATGGGAAATTGATCCGGCAAGCAGGATATGGTTTCAAAACGCTAATAGTCCTTAACTTCAGTTTCGCCGCGTATCACCCTGTATCCATTCATGGCCAGTGCTTCCATTTCGTTTTCTCCGGGATAAATGAATACGGGTGCAAAGCGGTGGACGCGCATGCGTATGCGTTCGCAAAACCATTTGTCGTATGCCACGCCGCCAGTGATGAGGATACCGTCGATGTCGCCTTCAAGCACAGCAGCCATCTCTCCGATCGATTTTGATACCTGGTAGGCCATGGCATCGTAGATCAGTGTGGCTTTTTCGTCGCCGGCTTTTACCATTTGCTCTACATCATAGGCGCTATTGGTATTCAGGTAGGCAGTAAGGCCGCCCTGCCCGATCAGCATTTTCCGGATCTCTTCATGTGTGTAATCGCCACTGAAACACAGATTCACAAGGTCGATGATGGGAACACTGCCTGCACGTTCGGGCGAGAAAGGCCCTTCACCGCCGATAGCGTGGTTGACATCGATCACCCTTCCCTGTTTATGTGCGCCAACAGAGATCCCGCCACCAAGGTGGGCCACGATCAGGTTTAGCTCTTCATATTTTTTGTTTTGTGCATCGGCATGCCGGCGGGCAGTTGCTTTCTGATTGAGGGCATGAAAGACTGATTTTCGCTGAAAAACCGGATGCCCGGAGATCCTTGCAACTTCTTCGAGCTCATCAACAACGACAGGGTTTGCAATATAAGCTTTTGCGTTAGGCAATTCTTTGGCAATGTAATCTGCGATCAAACCACCCAGGTTGCTGGCATGCTCTCCCAGCGGGCTGTTTCGAAGGTCTTCCTTCATCTTTTCGCTGATCTTATATACTCCGGAGGGTATGGGCCTGACCAGGCCGCCACGGCCCATTACGACGTGGATATTTTCAAAACAGATGTCTTCTTCTTTCAATACCTCATGGATCACGTTCTTCCTGAATTCAAACTGATCGGTGATCTTTTTAAACGGAGCCAGTTCTTCATTGCTATGCTTTATGTTTTTGGTAAAGATCAGCTTTTTGTTCTTGAATACGGCGATCTTGGTGGAGGTAGATCCCGGGTTAATTGCAAGGATCGAAATATTTTCCATTATGCTTGGGTTTATTCGGATTATCCGTTTAGTGAACGGCTGCGGCGAGGCAGATACTGTCGAGTTTTGATTCTTCAGAATCAGATCTTGATGTCAGTACAATAGGTGCAGATGCGCCAAGAATATTGGCTGCTACCTTAGCATTGGCAAAAAAGATAAATGCTTTATACAACACGTTTCCTGCTTCGATATCGGGGAGCAGTAGCAGGTCGGCCATTCCGGCCACATTGCTCTTTATGCCTTTGTGTTCGGCAGCTTCTGCTGAGATCGCATTATCAAATGCCAGTGGGCCGTCGATAATGCAATTCGGGATTTGACCCCGGTCGGCCATTTTCGAGAGCAAGGCTGCATCGAGGGTTGCCGGCATCATCTCGTTCACGAGCTCAACAGCTCCCAGAACGGCGATCTTGGGTTCTTCGATGCCCAGCTTGTGAAGAAACTCGATAGAATTGCGCAGGATATTGACTTTGGCATTCAGTTCAGGGGCAATATTCATGGCTACATCGGTGAGGGCGATGAGCTTATGGTGATATGCCGGCACTTCGAAAAGGGCAATATGTGAGAGGATCTCATTGCGCCTGAGCCCCCATTCCTTGTTCAGAATACCTCGAAGCAGAATGGCAGTACCCACATTTCCTTTCATCAGAATATCGGCATCGCCAAAATGAACAAGCTTTACCGCTTTGGCAACTGATTCGGTGAGGTTTACCTCATCAATGATCTCGGTGCGCGAAAGATCGAGTTCGAGCTTATCGGCAATACGGAGAATTTTTTCTTTATCGCCGACAAGGATTGGATCAACGATTTTCATTTTTGCAGCTGTAACAACTGCTTCCAGTGAGTGCTCGTCGTGAGCAGCCGCCAGGACCAGTTTCTTTTTAGGAGATTTTTTTACGATCTCGCGCAGTTCTGACAGGTTCTTTATCATATCCGGATTTTTTATTTATGCTAAGTTATTGAATTATAATGACAAAAACTATTGTTAATTATTTCACGGTGCAAAAGTATGAAAGTTCGTATTAAGTACAAAGCATTCTGTATAAAGAAATGCTGGTTCAGGCTGAAGGAGGTTAAGCACTCAGATCATGTATGCCGGAATGATGTGTTCAGAGTTGATATTTTTACAGTTTATTTACTTCTCATGAACGAGGGATACACCAAAATTCGCAACAAGCTTCCCCCTCATCCTATTCTGCATAAAAATCGATCATTTGCTGTATGGCCCTTTTGCATACCGGGCAGAAAGCATTGTATTTAACCGACTTCATGGTGCAGTCGATATAGGGCCGGTAAACCCCTTTGGCTACGTAGCCTCCTCCTTCATAAACCCCCACCGTATTTTCGTATTCGCTGCTTGCCGGAGTGGGTACGGGTGTGGAATGGCTCACCATGTTTTGCCATTTATTGCTGAACCTGATAAGGGTGGTGATATTTGGCTCCCAGGGTTCAACATTGGTGGGGTAAAAATCTTCCATGGCTACCTCTGATGTATAATATTCATCGCCAAGACCGGCAAAAGCATGTCCGAACTCGTGCTGGAAAAGAAAATCACCCGCAGGGTTATCGCTGGTACCAAGGCTGTAAAAGTTATAGATGCCTCCTCCCCCGTATTTTTCATGATTAACCAGGATAAATATCTGATCGTAAGGCACGTTGGCTGCTACATCGCGAACACTTTTCATGTCTTCGGTAGTAAGGTAGCGCTCCGAGCCAAAGGTGTTGAAATTTGTGCCAACCACAGTATTTTTAAAAATATCTTTTCCAGGCAGATCAGTGCCGCTTTCTTCCGAAATAGCGTGAACAGCCCATATATTTATCTTATCCTTGTTTCTGCTATAGGGCTCTGATTCGAGAATGTAGCCTTTAAACCGTTCACAATCCTGCTCAAACTTTTCCATCTGCTCAGAGGTGTATCCCTCGGCAATGATCACGATATCAAGCTTTTTATCGGGATTGCCGGAGTAATGTACCTTCGAGCGACTGAATTTTTTATTGGTATTCTTACTGATATCCCGGTTTTTTGGATCGATGGGCAGGATGAACTCTTTTCTCCAGCTCTGGTCTTTCTGACGGCTGTAGAATGAAATATTCACTTTATGTTTCGGATACGGAAAAATGATTGTTTCATCAAACGACTTGCAGCTACTTTCGCCTTCTTCTGTTGACTGGTATTCCCTGAAAAGGGATGAATATCCGCGCGAGTACAAAAGTTCGTTGGTCAGTGCATCATATACTTCGAACTTGTAGTTGCCGTAATCAAAAGCATCGATAAGATTAACCTTCGATCCACCCCAGTATTTTTCAACGAAAAGTGTGTCGAATGTATAAAATTCTTCTGCAGCACTGCCCGAATGCATATAATCAACCCGCAGGCTTTTGTTTTTAAAATGTTCCTTGAACTGTGCCTGCGATCCAATGGTAAGGAAAAGCATTATAAGGCAGAGTATTTTTTTCATGGCAATGGAATTTTGGAACGAAAATACGAAAATTGGCCTTAGGTATGCGATTTATAATTATGAATAAAAATGATATACGACAAAACTTTTTTTTATATTTGACGTTGAAACAGTAAATGCATCTAATTTGATCAGTTACTTAAATATCCTCCCGGGAATCAGGTACCTGAATATCAAGGACCGTGATGGCTTTTCATAATGCATAATCCCCACCCCTGATTTTCTCTTTTTTTGTTTTATTGAAAATATTTGCATTATGAAATTGCCCTATGCCGAATCCTTTAAGATCAAGATGGTTGAGCCCATCACAAAAAGCACTCAAAAACAACGGACCCAATGGATAAAAGATGCCCATTATAATTTATTCAATTTAAGAAGTGAACAGGTTTTTATCGACCTGCTCACCGATTCCGGTACCGGAGCCATGAGCGATCGCCAATGGTCGGCCATGATGCTCGGCGATGAGAGCTATGCCGGAGCCTCCTCATATTTTAAACTGAAGGAAGCCATCAGCGACATTACCGGGTTTGAATATTTTCTGCCCACGCACCAGGGAAGGGCAGCCGAGAATGTACTCTTCTCGGTGCTGGTTAAGGAAGGTGATGTGATCCCCGGCAATGCCCATTTCGATACCACCAAAGGACATATTGAGTTCAGAAAGGCCAAAGCCTTCGACTGTACTATCGATGAGGCTTATAATACGACCCTTGATCATCCTTTTAAGGGCAATGTTAATATCAGTAAGCTGGAAAAAGTACTGAATGAAACCCCCCGCGAAAAGATCCCGTTTATCATTGTTACCATAACCTGCAATTCGGCCGGCGGACAGCCTGTATCCATGCAGAACCTCCGGGAAGTAAAGCAGGTAGCAAAAAAATACAATCTTCCGGTCATTTTCGATTCGGCCCGCTTTGCCGAGAATGCTTATTTCATAAGGATCAGGGAAAAAGGATATCAAAATAAAAGCATTCGCGAGATCGTAAGGGAAATGTTCTCCTATGCCGATGCCATGACCATGAGCAGTAAGAAGGATGCGATCGTAAATATGGGCGGCTTTATTGGCCTGCGCAGCAAGGAACTCTTCAGGAAAGCATCTGTTTACAATATTCTTTTTGAAGGTTACGTAACTTACGGAGGCATGTCGGGGCGCGATATGAATGCCCTTGCACAGGGCCTTTATGAGGGTACCGAATTTGAATACCTCGAAAGCAGGGTTGGTCAGGTGGCCTATCTTGGGCAACTTCTGCTCGATTATGGTATTCCTGTTCAGTACCCTTTCGGAGGACATGCCATATTTGTTGATGCCAAAAGGTTCCTTCCACAGGTGCCTCCTGAGCAATATATTGCCCAGACACTGGCTGTAGAACTTTACATTGAAGGTGGCGTGAGGGGAGTGGAAATTGGTACGCTGCTGGCCGACCGTGATCCGGTCACACGCCAAAACCGTTATCCCGAACTGGAACTGCTCAGGCTGGCTGTTCCACGCCGAACCTATACCAATAACCATATGGCTTATGTGGCGGCATCATTGAAAAATGTGTATGACCGGCGTGAAAAGATCACCGAAGGGATGCGGATACTGCACGAAGCCCCTATCATGCGGCACTTTACAATTGAACTGGAAAAGGTGTTAAAAACGCAAATACAGATTGACTGAAATCTGAAGTAAATGATTACTTCCGGTATTATCTTGCAGGTTTCTGAGATCAATTTGCTATTTTTACTCCATGTCAGCCGGCTTTCGCAAAGACATACAATATTATCGCTTCTGCCTGTATGGCTTTTTAAAGAACCTCAGGTTTTTTGAAGCTTTTTTGATCCTTTTTTTCCTGGATAACAATCTCAGCTATTTCGCTATAGGTACGCTCTATGCCGCGCGTGAGATCACCGTGAACATTTTCGAGATCCCTTCCGGAATAATTGCTGATGCTTTTGGTCGCCGGAGGACTTTGATCCTGTCGTTTGCGTTTTATATCCTTTCATTTATACTGTTCTTTTTTTCACGTTCATATGGTGGATTTTTTATTGCCATGATCACTTTTTCGCTGGGAGAAGCCTTCCGGAGCGGGAATCATAAAGCCATGATCTACCACTACATTACCCATATGGGATGGTTTGGGCAAAAAGTTCATTATTATGGAAATACGCGCTCGTGGTCGCAGCTGGGATCGGCCCTATCTGCACTCAGCGGGGCGGCAATTGTTTTTTATAGTGGCAGCTATGAATATATCTTCCTGTTTTCGGTTGTTCCATACATCCTTGATATGATCAATGTGTATACATACCCGCGATTCCTCGAAGGGGAATTGAAAAAAGCCGGTTGGAGGAAAGTTAAAGAGAATTTTTATCAGGTTTTTCGGGATCTTCTGCTGGCATTACGCACGCGGAGTGTAATTACTGTTATTGGCAGCCTTTCTTTGTACAGCGGCTATTATAAGGCCGTAAAGGATTATCTTCAACCAGTGATTGCGGTATGGGCCCTTGCGCTTCCCTTTTTTGTTGGTTACAACAACGAACAAAGGACTTCTATCCTGGTGGGGATCGTATTTTTTGCAGTTTATGTTTTATCCTCTATTGCTTCGCGCTATTCAGGCACCTTCTCCGAAAAATTCAATTCCCTGGCTGCACCGATGAATCTTACACTCTTTGTTGGATTGCTTGGGGGCATCCTGAGTGGGATCTTTTATACCACTGAACTGTGGATATTTTCGGTGGTTTTGTTTATTCTGGTGTATATGATTGAGAATATCAGGAAACCTGTGGGCGTTGCTTTTCTAAGCAGTAATGTCGGAAAAAATGTCGTAGCCTCGATACTTTCGGTCGATTCACAGGTAAAATCGCTCAGCGCAGCTGCACTTGCGCCACTAATTGGTATCTTTGCCGACCTGTATAGTGTTGGTTGGAGCATCCTGATTGTAAGTATGCTATTGCTCCTGATTTCCCCGCTCCTGATGTTAAAAACGAACAAAATAAAGAAGTATGGATCCTGAGAAAAAACAAAAACGCTACAAGCGCTTGTATGATCAAGCCGCTGATCTGTTAACCGGCAAGGAATATCCGGTAGCCCGTATGGCAACCATTGCTGCCCTGCTTCATCATAAAATGGAATATTTTTTCTGGACTGGATTTTACCTGCTGGTTAAGGACGAACTGATCGTAGGCCCGTATCAGGGTCCTGTTGCCTGCATTTTGCTGGAAAGGAACAAGGGGGTTTGCTGGGCAGGAATAAATAATGGCGAAACTATTGTTGTGCCTGATGTACATGACTTCCCGGGCCATATTGCCTGTGACTCGCGTTCGCGTTCTGAAATCGTTGTACCTTTAAGAAATGATGATAGCGAAATTTTTGGTGTGCTGGATGTCGACAGCAAGGATATGGCATCGTTTGACGAGATTGATGCCCGCTGGCTGGAAAAGATCGTTGAGCTAATCTAATTGTTTACCGCATGGAATATGTTTATGCAATAATGCTTGCTTTACCTCTTGGTCTGGTGGTTTATTCCATTACCTTCTGGGGTGGAGTGTACCGTTGCCTTTGTTTTCAGGAGGTGGTGAAGATGACCATTGTTTTTGCCTTTTTTCAAACAGGCATGTTCTGGTTAGGGAGCTGGTCGGGAAACGCCTTTTCCAACTCCATGGGCTGGCTGTCGATTCCCTTTGCAGAAGCCATTTTTTTATTTAGCGGTATAAAGCTTATCTACGGAGCTATAAGGCTAAGGCCTGAGCAGAAAACCTTCAACCTGTCGAAAAATGGCGAACTTGTTGCGGTTTCATTTGCTTCTTCAATGAATGCCTTTTTACTCGGCCTCGGTATCGGCCTTCTGATGCCGGTAGCAGAAATCATGTTGTATGCGATCCTGGCCGGCGTGGTGATCTTTGCCATAGCTGGCAATTATTCGGGCAAACACTCAGGCTTGATATTTTACCCTAAATTTGCAGGTATCTTTGGCGGGGCTGTTGTGATCGCCCTGGCAGTGATCCTGGCCTTCGACCTCTTTAACATGATCTGATTTGTATTGCTTAACAGAATGAAAAAATATTTTACAACATTTTTAATGATCATTTTGGCAGCTTACTATACAACTGCCCAGATCCCACCGGGCTATTATGACGGAACTGAGGGACTGTATGGCCCACAACTCAAAGCCGCATTACATGCGATCATCGATGATCATATTGAGCCGTCATACAGCGACCTGCGTGATTTTATCCTTCCCGAATCAGATGAAGACCCGCAAAACCCTGATCATGTTATTTTGCTGTATACAGGCCGGTCGCAGGCCAAAAGTACTTTTGGGGGCGGGGCCGATGAATGGAACCGTGAGCATGTTTGGGCTAAATCGCATGGCGATTTCGGTAACGATCCTCCCTGTGGTACCGATGCCCATATGGTAAGGCCTTCCGACGTGTCGGTCAATGCCGATCGTGGAAACAAGGATTTTGACGAAGGCGGACAGCAGCATCCGGAAGCTACCGGCTGCTTCTTTACAGAATATACCTGGGAACCACGCGATGAGGTGAAAGGTGATGTAGCCAGGATGATCCTGTATATGGACGTACGCTATGAAGGTGATAATGGTGAGCCGGACCTAACGGCTGTTGATGCTGTAAACACTGCGCCTGCGCCCGAGCATGGCAGGCTGAGCACATTGCTCGAATGGCATGAACAGGACCCACCCGACGATTTTGAGATCAACCGGAACAATGTCGTTTACATCTACCAGCAAAATAGAAACCCCTTTATCGACCACCCCGGATTTGTTTATGATATCTGGGGGCCATCGGCAACTGTTGGTGATCATGGAGCCGGGGCCGGAGCCGGGATTTATCCCAATCCCGTTTCAGATGCGATGCATATTCAACTAAAACAATCAGGTGCAAAACTCGATGTTGAAGTATTTAATGTTGCAGGAGTGGTTCTGATCAAAACGCAGATCACTGGCACCGGGAGCGATTTTGTGGATTGCCGTGCACTTTTGCCGGGATTATATGTTGTTAAGTTAAAAAATGAACAAAGCGGAAGTGTTTATGTTTCTAAATTTATTAAAGCAGATTAATAATGGCAAAGATAAGGATCACCAAAATGTATGACTTTGAAATGGCCCATGTCCTGAAGGATTATGACGGCCCTTGCCGGAACATTCATGGGCACTCATACAAGCTTTTTGTTACGGTGACCGGCGTACCTGAAACGAACAGCAATTCTCCCAAGAAAGGTATGGTTATGGACTTTAAAGACCTGAAAGCCATTGTGAAGAATCATATCGTCGACCGTTTTGATCATTCCCTTGTGATCAACAGTGAAACTGATCCTGCGATGATAGAAAGTATGGAGAAACACATGGAAAAACTTATCCTTGTCGATTACCAGCCAACAAGTGAGAACCTCGTATTTGATTTTGCCACAATCATAAAAACGCACCTTCCGGAGCATGTGCAACTTCACAATTTGCGCCTGTGGGAAACCGCCACATCTTTCTCAGAGTGGTTTGCAGAAGATAACGAATAATATATCTTGCCGGCTTTCAGACCCGGCTCAATGAAACGCCTAATCAAATTTAACAAATGACCGCATAACCGGTTTGCCGTTACCGGCCTGAAGCCGGAGATAGTAAATGCTCCCGGGCAGATCGGCAATCCTCAGTCTAACTGTGTTCACACCCTTTACGAGTCGTTCGTTTTGGCTCTTCATCTGCTGTCCAAGCTGGTTATAAACCGATAGTTGAACATCTGTTTCCTTTTCTGCTGAGACCGTTATATTAACAAGCTCGCTGGCAGGGTTGGGATACAAGGCATTAAGGATGCTGATCAGGCTGTATTCTTCAACGGAAAGCACGGCAGCACCATCGGCAATAACAATATTCAGTTCTTTTTCAGGCATATCTTCGCCAATGGTAACCATGAATCCATCTGTTTCGATGCCTACCATTTCGGGATATATATAATAGGTGCCGTATGCGATGGATGAAAATTCAAAAAATCCGTTTATATCAGAATAAGCATATCCTTCAGTTTCCCTGCTTTCATTCAAAAGGAGGATTTCAACATTTTCCATTACTTCGCGTGTGTTGCCATTGTATACTACACCGGCGATCGTGCCGTTGCCTGCTGCCACGGCCGTAAAGGAATACATCATTATATCGTGGCTGATCGTTGCCGGGCATTCCTCTGGTACCGCAAGTTGGGCATCACCCCAATTGATCACATTTGTATGGTAAGTTGGTGCAAATTGTCCGTAACTGGCCGATTGCTGGCTTAAGCCTGCCTGCAGATACAGGTCAAGGTCATCGTTGATGTTTAAACTTTCAAAAAGGAAACTTCCATCATTATTAATGGTGGCGGAAGATGCTGAAATGATGGTGTTGTTTGCAGGATCGTGCGAAATAAGCTGGACAAAGCCGAGGTCGGCAGGTATCTGGCTTGAAAGAAACACGCTGCCGCCAATGCAAACAATCTGGTCTGATATATGGATCGAATCATAGCTGAATGCCGAACAGGTATCGGTACCATTCAGGATGGACACTGTGCCAAGCCTGACCTCATAACTCCCTGGAGCAGCAAATGTATGATCTGCATCCTGTCCGTTTACCGTGGTTCCGTCGCCAAAGTTCCACCTGAATGTAGTGGTTTCACTTACATTGGTTGTGCCCGAAAATGCTTCGCCATGAAAACTGTAGGTGTAGATATCAGACCCCTGGGTTGTTTCAATGGTATTGCTGCAATTAACAGGCGGAGGAACATTCGTAACATTTACCTCAGAACAAAGGGTGCTGGTACATCCGTTGGTTTCGTTCGTAATGGTCAGGCAAACATCATAAATGCCATCGCGATTATAAATATGCGTTGGGTTCTGCTCTGTCGAATATGTGGAATCGCCAAAGTCCCATTCCCACAGGCTTGGTTGCCCGGTCGACATATCAACAAAGTTTATTGAAAGAGGCTGGCTGCCAAACGACCAGTTGAACATGGCCTGACAGTTGGCAGTGTTTCCTGCAAAAACATCGCGGCATGATACATAAACACACGAATCGCCTGTCGGATAGCTGAGCGTTGTAGTAAGGCAAACCGTGTAATAAGTTGGTGGCAGGGGTGCGTAAGTATAGGTTACGAATTGTCCGTTGCCTGTGTTGCCGTCACCGAAATCCCACGTAAACTCAACATCAGTTTGTGTGGTATCGATCATGTATCCTTCAAAATCAAAGGTAAGCAGATCGGCTGATGAATAGGTGAAGTCGCTTTCACAATCGCCGGGGTCCAGCGCTACGCTGATCTCTTCACAATAGGTGTCGTCGCAACCTGCTACCGTATCGGTAATGGTTAAACAAACATTATAGGTTCCGGGATTTACGAAAGCATGAATTGGATCCTGGAGGCTTGAGGTTGTGCCATCACCAAAATTCCAGTAAAAGGACGTTGGACTGCCCGAAGAAAAATCAGAAAATATCCATGTTTGCGGAGCGCTGGGTGAGGGTGTGCCAAAGAAAAATGCGACACAGCCGGGTGGGTTCCCTGCTGTAATATCCTGGCAGGATGTATCAATACAGGGGTTGCCAAGCGAATCATATGTTTCGGTGGTAAGGCATACAAGATAGTCTCCGGCATTGTCGAAGCTATGCGATACCTCTTTGCCCTGAGCAGTATTGCCGTCGCCAAAATCCCACGTATATAATGCCTGAGCAGGATTTTCCATAAATCCACGGAAAGTGAATTTGAGGAGGTCGTTCTGCTGATAGATAAAATAATTATTGCAGTTCTGTGAGTATGCTGCCGATCCGAATAAAATCGCAAAGAGTAAAATAGTAAACGTTCTTGTCATAGGTGATGTCTTAAGGTAAAAGTTTATCATAAAGTTGTTTCATACGTTATTATGGACAAAAATAATAGCTTGACGGCAAAAAGGTCACTTTTTAATGAATTTTTTACACATTGCTTCAGATTGTCTGTCATCATAAAGACAGATCATATACAAACCCGGGGGATAATTATCCAAAGCAATACTGATTTCGTTCCGTTCTTTTTTCAGCACAAATTGCTTTCCAACAATAAGATTCCCTGTCATATCATAAATATTTGCTCTCACATTACAGGGTTCATTTACATTCAGATTAAGGTGAACATAATTTTCTGCCGGATTGGGATAGAGTGACAGGAGATTGATATTCCCAACAGCTTCATTTATATGAAAAGGTGATTCAGGCGATATCACTATCCGTACACTGTCGTTAACGGGGTATCCGCTACTCAGAGTAACAGTTTTAGGTTGCGACCACATGCCGATTATATCAGCATGCAGTTGATATGATCCGAGTGCAATATTGTTAAAGGCAAATTGGCCGTAATCATTGGTGGAGGTCCATGCAAGCAGCATATTCCCGGTGTTTGTGAGGATCACCGGAACCTGGCCAAATGAGCGGTGGCTTTCAACACCGTTGCGGTTTTCGGCAACGAGGTGTCCGCTGATATCTCCTGGCCCTGATGCAATACCGTTTACCTGCATCATGTTGATGCTCATCTCAAAAAGGTCTTCCGCCAGCATAAACTCATCTGCATCCTGCCAGTGAATTGTGCCGGGATAATAGGAGGGGACGGAGGCTTCGTAATGAGCTGAGCCCGGCGTCAGGCTGATCCTGACCCTATAACCCATTTCCATCATATTTGTAAACCAGTAATAACCCAATTCATCGAATTTGTTGGTATCTATTGCTATAAAACTCTTATCATGGTTTTGCCGGTATATAACAGCGACACCTGTATCGCCTGTATGAACGGGATTATTGATGGGATTATCGCCGATAAGAGCATGGCCGCCAAGCTGGTGGTAATTCGCTGTAGTAACAGATATACAATGTGATCCGGTATAACCAGGGTAATTGCTATTCCAGGTGTTGAGGCATACATCGTAAGTTCCTGACGCTTCATAAGTATGCACCGGATTTTGCTCGTGCGAGATGTGACCATCGCCAAAGTCCCACAACCAGAGGTCAGGATCGCCGGTGCTCTGGTCGAAGAAGGTATACTGATACATTACCTGGCTGTTTGAGTCGGCAATGGCGAAAAAATCAGCCGTACAGAAGCCTGAGTCCTGCACCGTAATTGTTTTGCAGATGAAATGAATACAGTGCTCGGCAGTGTCTCTGTTCTCAACTTTAAGACATACCAAATAATCGGCGGGTCCGGGGAAAATATGCTCTGGAAACTGTTGATATGAAATCGTCCCGTCACCAAAGTTCCATTCCCAGTCGGTAATATTTCCTGATGAATGATCAAGAAATTGCACTTTCAGAGGGTTCTGGGTTGATATCTCATAAGAATAATCAGCTTCGCAGTTCAGGGTGTCGGGGATAAATACCGTTTTGCAGATCGAATCGGCACAACTGTACAGGGAGTCGTTGTGCTCAATGATCAGGCATACATCATAACTGCCCGGCACCGGATATGCATGTACGGGATTTTGTTCTGTTGAGGTGGTCCCGTCGCCAAACAACCACAGCCAACTGTCGGGATATCCGGCTGAAAGATCAGTAAACTGAACATGAATGGGTGTTGTTGGCACATAGGTAAAATTAAAATCAGCTTCGCATTGCGGTTCTACGATCACGGTGTCGCAATATATGTCGGTACAGTTTATCCCGTCACTGATGGTCAGACAAACATAATACGTGCCGTATTCGGTATATACATGAACCGGATGATACACCTCTGAGATTATTCCATCACCAAAATCCCATTCCCAGTTATTGAATTCGCCTGCCGACTGATTGGTAAACTGAATTGTTTTATTTGCTCCTGTAACATGTTCCCATGTATAATAGCTGGTGCAATCAAGGCTGTTGTTGCTGTTTCCCCAAAGCAAAGTAATGCCCAGCAAGGGTATCAATAATGTTAGCCAGACCTTATATTTCATAATATATTCTTATTAAAATTCAATATAAATTCCTCCCCTAAGCCCAAAAGCATATGGCGATCTTGCAGAATAAACGGAGTTGGTTGAATAAACCGATTGCAGATACTGCCGGTAAAACGGCTCAATGCTTAGCCTTAGCTGTTTGCTGAAATGATAGTTTATTCCAAATCCTGCGGTATACTGCCAGTTTGTTTTCAATCTGTCGGGGTAATGCCTGATAACTTCAATCTGATCGGCGTCGTTGCCCTGATATGGGGCTTCCGGAACATCTTTCAATATTTGCCATGAAAAGATGATCCCTGCTTTCAGATCGAGCGAAAAGCGCCCGTGTTCTATCATCCTGTATCCCAGTCTTAAAGGGATTTGTAAATATGCATACTTATTGGTGTTTTCCTGGATCCTGTAGTGGCTAATGCTGTCGTAGATATTTTTCATGCTGGTTTGGAAACGAACAGCTTCCGGATTCTCCGGATCGATGATAAATGAATTCACATTAATGAAATAGCCAACGCTGTCGTAGGTTGACCAGGTAATCCCATAGCGGGCACTTTCAGTGGCGTAATTGACACCGACACCCCCTTCAATAATAACCCGCGATTTTTCATAGGCAGCAATCAGTTCAAGGGAATAGTCGTTCCGGTTTTGACCCTCAGGATAGATATTCACTGCCGGGCTGAAGCCCGCACCCAAAACCAAAGTGGAATTCTTTACATAGGTGTTTTCAAGTCCCATATTAAATGAGGGAGCCGCTCCCTGATGTATATTATTCTCATTAATTGCCGGCAAATCTTCGGTACTTAGTCCATAGCGGTATAGTTTTAGCCGAAGCAAGGGGTATCTGGTCCTTATATTTTCATTTTTAATTCGTGGTTCTGAATTTTTTGCAGAAATGATCTCTGTTTTTTCCGTTTGAATAAGCCGGGTTGGTTTTTCCAAAACTTTTTCAATGTCAGCTTCCGGTGCCATGGCAGCCTTTATGTCGCCGGCTGCTGATAAATTGTTCGTGTTGTCGGTTTCTGTATTATCATTGATCCCTCCAGGGGGTTGCGTAAGCGCGTCAGATTTGTTTTGCGGGTCTGCAATTGTGGTGACCAGGTCTTGTTCATCTTGTTTTTCCTGTCCGGGGAAAATATGAAGTTGATAGCTGAGAAGAACAGCAAAAATTCCGATAGCAACAGCCGAAGCAAGCAGGATCATGCTGCCGGCCCCACTTTTTGCAGGAATATGGCCGGATAATGATTTCCATACGCTTGCTCCTGGCTCCATACGGTTGCCGTTAAGCGACTCGTAGAAGAGTTTATCGATGCTATGTTCAGGCTTCTTATTCATTTCGAGCGTATATTGGGCTTTAAATTATATTTTGTCTGCAGTTTTCTTTTCAATTGCCTCCTTGCCTTGGCCAGTTGAGATTTTGATGTGTTTACCGAGATCCCTAGTTCAGCGGCGATCTCTTTGTGCGAAAAGTTTTCAAATACATACATATTAAACACAAAGCGATAACCATCGGGGAGGTCCTGTATCAGACTTAACAGCTCTGACCGCCCGGGGGCATTGCTGTAAACACTATCTTCATTTTTTTCGGCCGGTATATTCTCAAGGTTTTCCGCATTGGCTTTAAACTGATGTTTCAGGTTCGAATGATAATAACTCAGGGAAGTATTGATCATGATCCGTTTGATCCAGCCTTCAAAAGATCCTTCTCCCCTGAATTTGGAAATATTCGAAAATACCTTGATAAAACCCTCATGGAGAATATCCTCAGCATCATCTCTTCCTTTACAATACCGCATGCATATACCCAGCATTGTGGGGGCATATTTCTTGTATAGCAAGTCAAAAGCATTTCGTTTTCCTGATTTGCAGCCTTCTAATATTTCCTGGTCTGGAACCATCAAAAAACCCAACTGATTTAAAGACTGCCGGAAAATATAAAGGTTGCCTGCACATTGATCCGATGTTTTATGCTTTTATCCCTTTGCATGTTCTCCGGCATAAAAAAAGGCACCCCGGTCAAGTACGAGGATGCCTTTTCCCTTGGTTAATAATATGTTATTAATTTACTTTAATAAAAGGTTTTATATATTTTTCATTTTCAACCAAAACCATCATCCTGTACACCCCTGCCGAAAGGCTGGAAATATCGATTGTAAGCATGTGCCCGCCAGCGGCATAGACAGCCATTTGTTTTTGCACTACCTGCCCGTTGTTATCAATAATAAACAAATGCAACCTTTCATTCCCGGTGATTGTAAAATTCGTATGAACACAGGATTGAGCCGGGTTTGGGTAAGGATCGGATAAGGATGTGAGTTTAATATTTGATCCGTTACCAACCGAAAATGGCATTTCCTCTTCATAAACAACGATATTGAGTTCGGTGATGAATGGATTTTCCTCATTGAGCACGATCTCGGTGGGGTATGTATACATTCCCGGAACTTCTGCCATGACCTTGTAGGTGCCGTATGGCAGTTCGATGAATTCAAAGGCTCCCTGATCGTTCGATTTAATGTAGGTGAGATTATTATCCTGTTCATTGAAAAGAATAACCTCGGTATTTGACAATGGCGGGTTATCCGTACCGTCAAAAGTAACTACACCGGTGATGATACTTGAGCCCATATCGTATTCATAACTCGGAACCATTGATATATCATATTCCCATGCTGTTTCATGCAGTTCAATGGTTCTTGATTTTGTCCATAAAAGGGCATCTCCGAAATAGGTGGGGAAATAATTACCCGCATTGACCGATGTTGGCGAGGGAAAGGTTTTTACTTTGTAATTGCCTTCGATAAGCTGTGGGAAGTCGTAAAATCCGTATTGGTCAAATTCGGTTGTATCGATGGGAATAAAATCATCCTGCTCAAGTTTGTAGAGGTATGCAGTTCCGATATCGACCGGGAAATAACCGGCAAAAGCGTGACCGCCAAAATGATAATAATCGCGCATACCAGCCTTGATCTTCTTAATAATGGTACTGGTACGGACATCATTGTTGAAAGGCTCCGTTGAAACGATGAGCTTTACATCGTACAGACCCGGCTGACTGTATACATGTGAGGGATTTTTTTCTGTTGAAGCGGTGCCATCGCCAAAATCCCATAACCACGAAACAATTCCTTCGCCAATGGTTTCATCGACAAAGAAATAACTTAGTGAATCATTTGTAATGGTATCTTTTAATGCAATATAGTTGGCCTGAAAATCGGTAAGTGTGTTTGAGTCGATGATTGAAAGTCCGGTATTCATGTGGTATTCAGAGGCCCAGTTAAACCTGAAAAATTCTTCTTTAATATATTCACCGCTATTTTCGTCGTAAGTATATATTACCAGTGATCCGTCGAGTGCAGGTGTAAGAATGGTATCGCTAAAGAAGCCATAGGCATCGGTATAAGCAGCAAGATAATATGTGAATCCCCCGTTTGATTCTGTATTTGATTCGATATACACCGGATGTCCCGCTATTGGTGCGCCATTTTCAACATTTGTGATCTGCCCCGAAAGAAAAATATGGTTTGTTCCCTCCTGGGCATAGCTTGTTGTGATTGAAATGATAAGGGCCGGGATCAGGATCATGAGCAACTGTAGCATAAGTTGCTTCCGTGGGCTTTGGGCCAGCCTGAAACGCCTGAATAAACGGGGGTATCGTGGTTTCATTGCTGCAGGTTAAAAGTTAAACAAGAGCCCGGTTCTTAATCCGATGGAATAAGGATGCCGGGTGCTGATATACTTGCGTTCATATTGTGAATTCAGGGAATACCTGAAAGTTGGTTCTATTCCAATGCTTACTTTGTTCGAAAGCTGGTATGACATACCTACACTAAAGGCCAGTTGCCAGTGCGTATTCACGCGTGTGGCCATTTGCCGGTCGAGACCGATAATGCGGTTATAGCCGGCCTCCGGTTCGGGGATGTTTTTATGCACGAGCAATGACAGTACGGGTCCGCCTTTTACAAACCATCCAAAACGGTTTACTTGCTTTTGGAATCCTACATAAACAGGGAGCTGCAGATAGGTATAGGTATTGCGTGTCTGGTCAACTTTATACTTGCTTATCGAGTCGTAAACATTTACAACATTTGTGTGATATACAGGCACCAGTGATCCGTTTGAGGCGGTATCGTAGGTAACATTGTAAACGTCGTTGTATGACCCGAGGAATTGCTCATAATCGATGGCATAATTCCCATCGTCGGAGGAGTAAGAAATGCCCAGGCCTGATTCAATAAAGAATTCGTTTTTCTGCCATTTTGCACTAACATCAAAAGTATAGCTGCGCTGGTTGGGGATGGAGTCGTTGGGGTAGAAACCCACCTCAGGGGTAAAGAAGAATCCCATTTGCCAGCTTGCCCTTCTGTTATAAGAGCGTTCACCATCATTTACACCGGCAAACTTCGGATGATAACGGCTGTTACGAACTCTGATGTTTTCGCTGCCGGGAATTTGCAAACCAGCGTGCACTGAGAGCGACTTTCTGGCTTTCATTTTGGAGAGCTTCGATTGTGCATCGAATGAGGGTGCATAAAGGGTATTGATTTGTGCACTGTGCCCAAGGGCATGTTGCTGATATTTTGTTTCAGGTGCATGTTCACCTGATAAAATGGTGCTATTTAAAGGTTTTTTTGGTTCAATGCTGCGTATTTGGTCATTGGTAGAGGTTGAAGGCAGGCTTCCGGTGTAGGGGTTGTTTTGATTGTCAGCAATAAACAGTGAAGTAAGCAGGGCAGGATCAATTTCATTGCTTTGATCCGGAACATCATGAATAAGCCTGAAACCCAGGAGGCCGGAGATGAGCACCAGGGCAGCGAGGACAGCAAGGTTGACAGGGTTATTGGAGCCACCGCCTTTATTGTGCAACTCATTATGAACATTTGTCCATACGGATGCGGGCGGTTCGGCTTCAAAACCGGCAAACTTGCGCTGAAACAGCTTGTCCAGGTATTTGTTGTCTTCAGTCACCTTTAACTTTGTTTTTAAGTTTTCCCTGAAGCACGTTCCTCGCCCGTGAAAGCTGGGATTTCGAGGTGTTTTCAGAGATATTCAGCATTTCGCCGATCTCCTTGTGTGTATACCCTTCTATTACATTAAGGTTGAATACCATACGATATCCGTCGGGAAGTTCGCGGATATACCCGAGTAACTCCATTGCCGACAGCTTGTCGATGGCACTTTCCTCCTCATGATTGATGGGCTCGCTCTGGTCGAGGCTAACGTCATGCTGGTATTTGGCCCTTTTCTTATAGAAGTTGATGGCGGTATTTACCATCGTACGCCGGATCCAACCTTCCAGTGATCCGTCGTTCCTATAATCTTTAAGATGCCTGAATACCTTGATGAAGCCTTCCTGCAAAATATCCTCTGCTTCCATCCGGTTACTTGTGTAACGCAGGCAGATGCCGAACATTTTTGGGGCAAGCCGCTGGTATAATTCTCCCTGTGCTTTGGGGTCATTATCCAAACATCTCCTTATAAAGTCCTCATCAAAATGCATACGACAATAGCCCAACACTTGTTAGCGCTGGCTGAATACAAATGTTAAAACACTGATTTCGACTCGTTTAAGTCGAAATCAGACATTATTTATCCAAGTAAAGATAAGGAAATTATTACTCGAAGCACTTTAAAATCCGGATTTTTTTGTTTTAACATCGCACTCTGTAGTGTTATGCATTTTGATTCTTCGTGATTAAAAGAACAATATTGCAATACATTCACAAGACAAAAATCCGGGTAAAAAGGTTGCATCAGCCTGAAAATACTCCTTCAGTGTGATCATTTCTTTTTTCGGGCGGGGACGATGCGGATCTTACCCAGGTAAAGAACGTAATAAAGCGATGGAACAATAACCAGGGTAAGAAATGTGGCGAACGTCAGGCCGTAAATGATGGTCCATGATATTGGTCCCCAGAAGGCAACATTGTCTCCTCCGAAATAGATCTTCGCATCGAAGGTTGTAAGAAATGATTCAAAATCAATGTTGATCCCCATGGCCAGGGGCAACAAACCGAGTATAGTTGTAATGGCCGTTAGCAATACAGGCCGCAATCTGGTTTTTCCGGCCTCTACAATACAGTCGACCGTATCACCGATCCTGAGCAGGGCGTTTGCATTCAACCCAAGTTCTTTTTTACGCCGGGTTTTCAGCAGGTCGATGTAGTCGATCAGCACGATGGCATTGTTTACCACCACTCCGGCAAGCGATACGATACCTATTCCGGTCATGATCACGACGAAATCCATACCTGTGGCCCATAATCCTCCAAAAACTCCGGTTGTGCTGAACAAAACACTCAGCATGATGATTCCGGGCTTGACAATAGAGTTGAACTGTGATACCAGGATCACTGTAATAAGCGATATGGCAATCAACAATGCATTGATCAGGAAAGCCATCGACTCTTCCTGTTCTTCCTGTTCGCCGGTAAATTTATAGGAATAATCGGGGGGCATATCAAAGTGGCTCATCTGGGCTTTCAACTGGTCGTTGATCTTGGTAGCATTATAACCTTCAACCACGTTTGAATATATGGTGATTACCCGGTCGAGATCCTTCCTTTTTACTGAGCCATAGGTTGTATTGTATGAGAAATCGGCTACGGCCGATATGGGCACCTGCACGATCTTTCCTGTTGAAGAACTTCTGAAGGTGACCATTTGGTTGAGCAGGGCCGGAATATTGTAGCGGTATTTGTCCATCAGCCTGAGTTGGATAGGATATTCATCTTCCCCCTCTTTGTATGTCGACACCTCCTTACCGAATAAAGCGGTGCGGATGGTCGAAGCAATTTGTCCGGTCGATAGCCCAAAACGTCTGGCTTTATCACGGTCGATGTGCACAATGATCTCGGGTTTGCCGAGATCCAGATCGAGCTTCAGCCCTTCAATACCCTCAATTCGTGCCATGTTGAGATAAGCCAGCACGCTGTCGGAAAGCAAGAGCAGCTTGTCGAAATCTTTCCCGATAATTTCCAGGTTAATGGGCTTGCCGGCCGGAGGCCCTTCATTTTGTTTCTCGATCGTCAGTTCAACGCCGGGATAGCGCCCAAGCAGTTGATTGCTCAGGCCGGCAAGGATATCGCCTGTATTTATGCCGCCACGCTCCTCATAATCGATGAACGAAATAGTGATCAGCCCGCGAAACATTTTTTCCGAGATATCATTTATATCATCTTCGAGCCTGGCTCCTGCTCCAACAGTGGTAAGTACTGATTTTACCACTTCCTTGTTTGGTTCGAGCAATGAAAATACATCGTTCTCGAGCGTTTTCATAAATTCATTGGTGGCAATAATGTCTGTTCCTATCGGAAGTTCGGCAAGTATATTGATATATTTGGGATCGCTCGACGGAAAATTCACGATGTTCGGGTTACTGGAAAAATAAAGGTTCATGGTGAGCAACAACAGCATAAAGGTTCCTCCAATTAACCAGAACGAATTTTTTTTACGCAGTGCAAAACGAATGAGATTCAGGTAAGCATTTTCGAGTTTTACCAGAAATACCTGCTGGAACCAGCATGCTGCGCTGTTGAGCACGTAAATATTCAGTATTCCGATCAGTGCAAAAGCTGCACAGAGTGTTCCCAGGGGGTTAATTCCGACCAGATAAAAAATAACTGCCATAAGGGTCAGCACTCCTGCAATGACCAGCGAACGTTTTTTGTCGGGTTTCGGGTTCTGTTCACCTGATTTTATAAAAGTGGAAGACACAACGGGTATGATAACCAGTGCTACAAAAAGCGATGATGTAAGCACGATGATCAGGGTCATGGGGAGGTACTTCATAAATTCACCCATCACACTGTCCCAGAAGAGCAAGGGAAAAAATGCCGCCAGCGTGGTTGCGGTTGAAGCAATAATTGGCATAGCAATTTCGCCAACAGCCTGTTTGGCTGCTTCAGTTTTGCTGTAGCCCCTGTCAACAAAGCGGTAAATATTTTCCACCACAACAATAGCGTTGTCCACAAGCATCCCGAGGGCGAGGATCAGCGAAAAGAGCACGATCATATTGATCTTTGAGCCCATCAGTCCCAACACCATAAAGGAGAGGAACATCGACATCGGTATGGCAAAACCGACAAAGAGGGAGTTTCTTGTACCAAGGAAAAAGAAAAGCACCAGGATCACAAAAATAACTCCCATCACCATGCTGTTTTCCAGGTTGCTGAGCTGATCTCTTACCATTTCCGACTGGTCGTTGGTATATTCAATACTGAGCCCGGAGGGGAGTATTTTTGTAGCGATGGCCTTGTCGACGATATCAAAGACCTGATCAGTGGCATTCAGCAGATTTTCGCCACTTTTCTTGATCACCTGCAGCGATACAACCGCTTGCTTGTCGAGCCGGGAAAAGCTCCTTGATTCCTCAAAACCAAAAATCACGTCGGCCACATCGTGCATGTAAACGATATCGTAGTCATCCCATTTTACAATAATATCCTCTATTTGCCTGGGATCGGTAAATTCGCCGATAATCCTTATTGAGCGCCTGCTTTCGCCCAGCTTGATCTCGCCACCCGACATGGAGATATTTTCGAAAGCGATGGCATTTTCAATATCGTCGAAGCTGAGCTCGAATGTGCTGAGCTTGTGCATGTCGACGTTGATTTTTACCTCCCGCTCGTTTACACCGATGATCTCCACTTTTGAGATCTCCGAAACCCTTTCTATTTCATCTTCAAGCATTTCGGCATAGCTTTTCAGCTCGTTAATGCTGTAATCGCCCGAAAGATTAATGTTCATGATGGGGAATTCCGAAAGGTCGAGGTCGAGCACAACAGGATCGGAAGGCAAATCATCAGGCATTTCGCTCTTCGCCTTGTCAACGGCATCCTTCACCTCCTGCAGGGCATCTTCGATGCTTACATCCGTATTGAATTCAATAAATATTGCAGAAACATCCTGTGTTGAAGTGGAGCGGATCTCTTTAACCCCCTTTGCCGATTCAATTTCTTTTTCAAGTGGCCGGGTTACCAGGTTTTCAATGTCGAGAGGCGGGTTGCCGGGGTACATGGTTTGCACGAATATGGTGGGCCATACCAGATCGGGGAAAAGCTCCTTGGGTAATGAGCGGTATGAGTAAAAACCAAATCCGAGCAAAATAACGATCATGAGGAATACGGTATTCTTATTCCTCAAAGCCCAGGAGCTAAGCTTAAATTCGCGGATAACTTGTCTTTCCTTGATTTCCATTTACTTAATTTTTACTTCAGTACCATCAGTTACCAGCGAATAGCCTTCTGTGATCACCTGGTCGCCAACTTCCAGGCCGGAGGTTACCATGGTTTCATCCTTATATGTCATCCCGGTAGTAATATAAACTTTCCTGGCATATTGCTTTCCATCATCCTCTTTCACCGCATAGATATATGCTCCTTTAATATCTTCTTTAATGATGATGGATGGGATTACAAATGCGTTATCTTCACTGTAATCCTGAAAAGTGATCAGGGCAAGAACATTTGGCTTTAGTTTGTCATTGACATTATCGATCAGAAGTTCGACCGTAAAGGTGCGGTTGCCCATATTGATGATGTTTCCTATGCGGTGTACCTTCACTTTGAGATCAATCGAGGGGAAAGTCGGAAAACGAAGGGCTACTTCATCGCCCTTTTGTATATCAGGCAAATATTTTTCCGAAACATCGGCCTGAACATACATCTTGTCGAGATTAATCACCTGCATTAACTGCATGCCGGGCATGGCCAGTTCGCCGGGTTCAACATTGATCTGGTCAACGATGCCGTCAATGGGTGCCCTGATATAAGCCATGTCAAGCTGGGCCTGCAGTGTTTCAAGCTTGCTTTCGAGTGCTTCCTTATTATTTTTTGCCTGAAGAAATTGTACTTCCGAGCCGATCTTCTTATCCCAAAGCTGCTTTTGTTTTTCGTATAAAGTTGTGGCAAGCTCAAGCTGTGTTTTTATCTCTTCTATTGTATTTTCGGTGATGCTGGTATTCAATATGGCAAGTAGCTGGCCTTTTTTCACACGTTCGCCCTTGTTTACACTGATCTCTTTTATCTGCCCGTTGATTTCAGGACTGATGTATGCTTTGTCGACGGCTTCAAGGCTTCCGCTCACTTCAAAATAATGATTGAAAGGGCGCTTTTGCATGTTCAAAACACGAACAGGTATATGGTATATAGATTCACCCTTATTGATATTTTCAAGTTCTTTTTCCAGATCCTTGATTTTCAGGTTCAACTCGTTAACCTGGGTCTTGTATTCCGAGATTTGCTTTTTGATGCTTTCCGTTTCATTCTCTGGCCCGCAGGAAGTAACAATGCCCGAAAGGATGATGATAACCAAAGACCTCATGATCATTTTTTTCATGTAGAGTATATTATTTTAATATTGTGTTTACTTTGCTACTGTTGTTCATATATGGATCAGTTATTCGCTGTACATTAATTTTTCGAGCGCCAGTTTTTTAATCAATACTTCCTGCATGGCCATGATATAATCAGAGGTATTGCCCAGGAACTGATTATTGGCTTGCAGCAGATCGAGGCTGCTCGAAATACCTTCCCTGTATTTTTCGCTTGTAATGCGAAGGATTTTCTCGGCTGTTTTCATGGCCATTGTTTTATTTATCATTACCAGGTAGGCGTTGTTAAATTCCGACCGGGCTGTCTGCACCTGGATGGCAAGACCAGTCTTGAGCTGTTTGTCGGCAATATCAAGTTTTTCCAGATTGATCTTTGCCTGTTGCACTCTGGCGCTGCGTACTCCGCTGCTCCAGAGGGGGATATTCATTTCCACACCCCAGAAAGAAGCGCCATACCACTTTTCCTGCATGTTAAAAAAGTTCCATTGTTTTCGCTGCGCCTGGGTTTGATAGTTTATAAAAGCAGAAAGGTTAGGCAGATATTCTGATTTTTCAAGCTTCAGTTGCAACTCAGCAATATTATATTGTGTTTGGAGCAACCTGTAATCAATATTATTTTCGTAGTTGAACGGATTGTTGAGCAAGGCAGTATGGTTAACTTTTTCAATCAGGTCATCGAGTTGGTCGGTAACCTCCACATGATCGTCGATCATGAGTCCGCAAAGGAACTTAAGATAGGCATAAGCAATTTCAACCTGTGTATTGGTGAGGATGATGTTGGCCTCGAGATCGGCCACGATAAGTTCAAGCTGATCAACATCCGTTTCTTCAACAAACCCTGCTTCATAAGTGATCCTTGTTTCATACAACATCGTTTGCATATAGCTCATTGTGCTGTCGAGTATGACTTTAGTATCTTCAGCAACCAAAATACGGTAATACGCAGCCGATACCGCTTCGTACATGTCGAGCCTGGTCTTGATAAATTGTTGCTGGTTCTTCTCCAGCAAACGCTGCGAAGCCTGTAAACCAACAATGTATTTTCCGTCGAAAATCAGTTGGGAAGCAGTGGCACTGGCTGTGGCATTATATTTTGTCCCGAACTGGATTTCCTGTCCGGGCGAATCAGGACCAAAAGAACCCGGAGGGATGATCATGGTTGGTAATTCGAGATAATCCGTATAGGTGATGTTGGCATTTACCTGGGGGAATCCTATGGCCATATATTCTTTCACCTGTTTTTCGGCGGCTTCAATATCTTTATATGAGGAAAGAATTTCATAATTGTTTTCATAGGCAAAAGCGAGGGCCTCTTCGAGTGAGAAGCGATATTGTGTTTGAGCCTGAAGATTAAATGAATATGTTATGAACAGATATAGAAATACCAGCAGGACGTTAATTTTTTTTATCATCACATAAGTAGATATTAATTCTTTGGGATAAGATCTATGACGCTCAAGAAGGCGTTTTATTGCAAATCTTTTTTTAATTCTTTTTTAAATATTCGTTTTTTTCTTTTCCAGTATTTTAATCCCTCATCAGTTGCGATGCTTCTGATATGGCTTTCGAACATGGCATTGAAAAGAGTGTCGAAATTGAATTTTTCAGGAGGGAAAAAATCAGGATTATGTATATCGATGAGTCTGCTCAGGTATAGCCTGGCCACGAGTTCAATGCTGAGATCGTTCCGATACATCCCCTGCGCGATACCCTTTTGCAGGTTTATCTTTATTTTGCTGAAGATAAAATCCATGCGTGATTTAAAATGCCGTTTATAAACATCGGGGTATTTGGTTTTTATATCATATGTGATACCAGGACTGACATCTCTGAATTTGTTTGCAATTTCTGTACTAACAGTGATCAGTATATCAATGGCATTAACGCCTTCAAAGTTATGTACATCAAAAATTACTTTGAAACTCTCCCGCTCAAACCTCAATACGTGTCTCACAAGGTCTTTTTCGTCCTCAACATATTTGTATATCAAATCTGTGGGTATTCCGGTTTTTTCTGATAACTCCCTGATCGTCATGTCGCCCAAACCGTCCTCGAAGGGATAAGCCCTGATCTTTGCAATGATCCCCTTGAATTCTTTGTTCATGCCCTTTTATTTACTGCAATATTATAAAAAACTTTGCTTATTATTTAAAAATCTGCACTTATCTTACTAAGTTAATTTTTGCATACCAATACGTTATGGCCATTTGTTGAATTATATAGAGGTTTTTCGTTTACTTTACAAAGATCATTTTCTTTTTCACCAGGCTGTTTTCATTTTCCAGCGAAAAATAATACATCCCCGGAGCAAGGTGATGGTCTTCGGGATTGAAAACGCGGGTATGTTTACCTGCCACGGTATATTCATTTTCGTGGACAATCCCAACAACCCGGCCATAAACATCATATACCTTCAGGCTTATCTTTGCTGGTTTTCGGAGTTTAAATGAGATTACTGTACTTTCCCTGAATGGGTTTGGGTAGTTTTGTTCGAGTGTAAACAGCGAAGGGATATCTTCTTCGATCCCAACAGTGAAAGGATCAATGATCGCAGTCCAGATGCTGAGGTCGCTGCCTTCGAGCCTGGCCCATATTGGTCGTACCACATCATCGTAAGCCGAAACGTTTGTATAATCGCCAAAAAAGGTTGAGTTGTAGGGCAGAAAAGGGGATTCGCTGATTTTGAAATTGATAAAACTTCCACCTCCATCCTTAGATACTGCCATGTATACATCGGTATTGTTATCGTCGTAGTTTCGGCGGTCATAAAAAACAAAATAAATGTGGCCGGTGATCTGGTCAACATCCATCCATGTAAAGAACTGATGTTTGCCTGCAGGGTCGTTGTTCACTCTTTTTGCTTCACTCCATGTGTTGCCGCCGTCGGTTGATTTGCAGAGCCATACATCGGTATCATCGGTTCCGTTGCGCTGGTCGGTCCAATTTACATAGATGGTGCCATGATATTCCCCGCCACTAAGGTCGCATTTGGTCACGGGCAATCCATTGCATCTGCTGATGCCCGGGATATCGTAGGCCCATCCGCCGGGGAATGGCCCGATAAAGATATCTTCATCCAGCCAGGTTTCGCCCTGGTCATCAGAGCGGTCGAAGACCAGTCCTTCGGGTCCGGCCCAGGCCACATAGATCTCGCCATTGGGCCCCACTGCAGGCACAGCGCCTTCAACTGTGTTATCATCATCAATACAGTCGCCCGAAACTTCATTAATGCGAAGGGCTTCACTCCAGTTTTCGCCCCCATCCAGTGAGCGGCTAAAATGGATGTCGCTGAAGTCATCGGGGCTTCCACTGTTATAGTTGTCGAACTGAGTCCAGGTAACGTAAATATTATTGTTACTGCGGTCAACAACGGCCCACTCCTTATCCTGCTCCTTGCCGGCGTTTAATCCCATGAATGTACCATCGGTCCAGGGTTGTCCGATCGAATCTTTTTTCTGACATACGATCCGGTCTATCCAGCTTCCGCCGGAAGGTGGGTTTGAAAGGTGAAAAAAATAATACGCACCGGATGTATCAACGATCAGCACCGGATCGCCCCAAACACCGTAAGAGGATGAAAGAACATCTGTATTCCAGGTGTATCCTCCATCAGTAGAATAGTAAACATTGTCGATGTTGGCACCTGCAACCATATGGTCGGTGTTGTTGGGGTTTATAATGATAGAGGGCTCTTCGGGCTGTGTCCAGCTTCCGATATCATCAATAAGGATGTTGGGATGCTGTGCAAAAACACTCAGGTGTATTGTGCTTATTATCAGGAAGGTAAAAATATAAGGTTTCATTGGTTTGTCTGTTAATCATTGGGGCGCAAAGATAGTTATTTTCCAACCTGTGAGGTCCGGAAGGTAAAGGTAATTAATTTAACTGTGCCGGAGCTGCAAGCTGATGATTTTCCGACCTGTGAGGTCTGAAAAAAATCCTTATTATTGCATTATGAAGAAAATTGCCCTCCACTGGCAGATCCTCATCGCCCTCGTACTTGCCATTGTTTACGGCCTGGTATTTGAAGGGGAGGCCATTACTTACGTATCCTGGATGGGAGATGTGTTCCTCCGTGCCCTGAAGATGCTTATCATTCCCCTGATCATGAGTTCCCTGATCTCAGGTATCGCCAATATTGGCAGCGGGTCGAGCCTAGGCAGACTGGGATTGAAAACCATCGGGTATTATATTGCTACAAGCCTTTTAGCTATCCTAACCGGGCAGATACTGGTAAACATCATCCGGCCCGGAGTGGGGGCCGACCTGAACTTTAGCCGGGAAGTGGAAGGATTGGTGGATAACCAGCGGTCGCTCGGACAAACATTGATAGAGATGGTTCCGCAGAATATTTTTCAGGCATTCAATGACAACGAAATGCTGTCGATCATCTTTTTTGCCGTATTGTTTGGGTTTTTTGTGACGAAGATCGGCGATGAGAATAAACAGGTTCTTAAAAAAGCGTTCAACGCAATTTTCGAGGTGATGATGAAGATCACCCTCTTCGTGATAAGATTTACGCCCCTGGGCATTTTTGGTATTGTAGCCAAGGTTGTATCTGAACAGGACGATCTGGGTGCCCTTGTTTCAAGAATGAGCCTGTATATGGGTACAGTGATCATGGCACTGGCCATTCATTTCTTTATTACGCTTCCGTTAATACTTAAATTTATTGGAAAGGTAAAACCATTGCGCCATATGCGGAATATGTCGACACCCCTGCTTACGGCATTTTCCACCTCTTCGTCGGGGGCTACCCTTCCGCTTACTATCACGGCGGTGGAAGATAAATCAGGTGTATCCAACAAGATATCAAGCTTTACGCTCCCCCTTGGGGCTACCATCAATATGGATGGTACTGCTTTGTATGAATGTGTTGCGGCGGTATTCATCGCCCAGGCCTACGGCGTTGACCTGACCCTCATCCAGCAGATCGTAATCGTAATCACTGCATTGCTTGCTTCAATCGGAGCAGCAGCCATTCCCATGGCCGGACTGGTTATGATCACGGTTATTTTAACCGCAGTTGGATTGCCTCTCGAAGGAGTAGGCCTCATCCTGGCCGTTGACCGGATCCTTGACATGTTTCGCACCTGTACCAATGTCTGGAGCGACAGCTGCGGAGCTGTTGTGATTGCAAAATCGGAAGGTGAAGTACTCAAAGTCTAATTTGCAGATTTTCCTATACCCGATATAGAATCGAAAAAAAGAACCCTGGTTTTAACTTTCGAGCCAGTTCTTAAACTCCTTTACTTTCTCTCTGGCTACGATGATCTCTTCTTCTGCCGGCTTGTGAAGTTTTACTTTCAAACGACTATTGGTGTTATTGTTTTTGAGTTAACCTGATAACCGAATTAAACTGAGGCAAAGATGCAGTGCTTATCAGCCTCAGTGAAATATTACTTACCGTAGTGTCATATTTTGGGGATGAACTGTAGGAAAAGTATTTTTGTGAGCCTTGAGTGGAGAGAACAGGATGACCGTTATTTTCGGAGAATGCTTAATTTTACAAAAAATAAAGCGAATGACAGCAACCAAAGGAATGAAGATTGGTATTCTGACAGCCGGGGGTGATTGTCCCGGGCTAAATGCGGCTATACGTGGTGTAGGAAAGACCGCCATTGTTGAATACGGTATGAAGGTGTACGGGATATCATCGGGTTATCTTGGCATGATCAACCAGGAGTACCGTGAACTCAAGGAAAGCGAATTGTCGGGGATCCTCACTCTTGGCGGCACTATTTTGGGCACGAGCCGCGAAAAACCTTTCAAGGAAGATAAAAAGGCGTTTAATAAGATCGATAAGCCCAAGCTCATCCGAAAACATTATGAAGAAATGGGTTTGGATGCCCTTGTGTGCATGGGGGGCAATGGCACACAAAAAACTGCTGCCAGGCTGGCCCGGGAAGGGATGAATATTATTGGTTTGCCTAAAACAATCGACAATGACGTATGGGGTACGGATGTTACCTTTGGTTTTGATTCGGCCGTAATGATCGCCACGGATGCTATCGACAGATTGCACAGCACTGCAAACTCGCATAAGCGCATCATGGTTATTGAGGTGATGGGACATCATGCCGGATGGCTGGCACTGTATTCGGGAATTGCCGGCGGAGGCGACGTGATCCTGATCCCGGAGATAGAATATGATGAAACCATTGTTGCCGATTATCTGATGCGCAGGGCCCGTAATAAAAAACCATATTCCATTGTTGTTGTTGCAGAAGGGATCAAGCATAAGAAAGGAATTTCGGCCGGGCAGTATATTGGCGACCTGATCACCAAAAAAACAGGCCTGGAAACACGTGAAACCATACTGGGATATATTCAGCGGGGAGGGAGCCCAACGCCCACCGACCGGCTTTTGGCAACACGTTACGGAACTTCGGCCGTTGAAATGATCAGCAGGAATGAATTTGGTGTGATGGTGGCCCTCAGGGGTGACAAAATCGTTGGCGTACCCTTGTCGGAGGTGGCAGGAAAACTCCGTACAGTACCCCACGATCATCCTATGGTCACCAATTCAAGAAAGATGGATGTTTGTTTTGGTGACGGAAATGGGCTCTGAACCTTTAGCAGGCTCTGGCTGGGCAGTAGTGAGATGCCGCTTAATTCCTCAAATGCAGATCCAGCTCAAAGCCAGGCAATTCCATTGTAACCGTTGGAATAAGCAGTAGGAATCCGAGGATAAGCATAATGATGATCAATGGGGCAACCCATTTCACCCATTTATTATAGGGAATTTTAGCCACACCCAGCACGCCCATAAGAACACCGGATGTAGGGGTGATCATATTGGTAAAGCCGTCGCCAAACTGAAAGGCCATGACCGTAGCCTGCCGCGACAAGCCTATGAGATCTGAAAATGGTGCCATTATGGGCATGGTAATGGCTGCCTTGGCAGATCCTGAAGGGATCAGGATATTGATAACATTTTGGATAAGATACATGATCCCGATAGAAGTAATTTCTCCGGCATTTTTCATCCCTTGCGACATGCTGTGCAAAATCGTGCTGATGATCATTCCATCCTCAAGGATCACAATAATCCCACCCGCAAGGCCTACAATAACAGCTGCCGAAAGAATATCTTTCATTCCTTCAATAAACAATGAAGTGATCCTGTTGGGGCTATAGTTCATGGCTGCCCCTGATAATATACCCATGGCAAAAAACAGGGTGGCAATCTCCATAATATACCACTGATATCCCATCACCCCTATAATGAGGAAATAAATGGTGAACATGAGCATGTTCAGAACGAAGAAATGAACCGACTTGCGTAGCGAAAAAAAACCGATAACCGCAAAAAGAACTGATCCGGCGGGTACCATCATCAGGTTAAGCGGTGGATAATCGCCCACTTTCATTGGTGAAAATGGGTATTTCCATGAGAAAATGCCAAGTGCGATAAGTACTAAGCCATAGATGATCCAGGCTGCCAGGGGGGTATGGTATTCGATTTTACTGTCGTTTTCATTGTGGCCTTTACGCCAGTATTCATCATCTTCGTATACGAATGAAGCTTTGGGGTTTTTCTTTATCTTATGCGCCCACCTGAGGATGTAAACAATACCTACAACATTAATGATCAGCCAGCATACAAAACGGTATTCAATGCCGCTGAAAAGTGGTAATCCGGCGATTCCCTGGGCAATACCGATGGTAAATGGATTAAGTATGGCACCCGCAAAGCCAAGTCCGGCTGCTACAAAAACGAGCCCGACACCGGTAATGGAATCGTAGCCCATGCTAATGGCCAGTGGAACCAGGATAATGATAAAGGCAATGGTTTCTTCGCTCATGCCGAACACGGCTCCGAAGACAGAAAACATGATCATGATGAGCGCCATCACGATATTGTCCACACCGATCTTTCGCATGATACGGTTTTTTTCGAGGCCACGCGTAAAGTGCAGAAAAGAAAAGATCCCCACATCGATAGATTTGCTGTAGTTCATGATCCAGAATGCACCTCCGATCATCAGGATAAAGACGATGATGCCCGATTGTTTTTCGAAACCCTCGAACAGCGCCCCGAATACTTCCCATGTCTGTGGCTTGCTTTCGACCCTTTGATAGCTAAGGGCTGTTACCTCCTCACCATCAACAGTAGTGCTTTGCTGAACATATTCACCACCCGGCACTACCCATGAAAGGATTGCTGCAATGACAATTGTATAAAAAATGATCACATAGGTGTGCGGGAATTTTATTTTTTTCGCCATAGTATCATTTGCTCTTTTTTATTCTGTTATTGCGGGCAAAAGTAAATAATTAAATAAAAGTTTATATGTGGCTCCTGTCGAGGCCATGAATTGGGGATTAAAGCCAAACAGAACAAACTGTCCCTTGCCTTTTCGCAGCCAGGCCATGACTGTGCGGCCCTCCAGCTTCTTCACTTTTTCGATATAGCCGCCGAGTAAAACATCATCCTTTGCATAACTGACAATGACTCTGCGATCGGTGTCGAATTGAGGCACAGATGTTAAAAAGAAAGGTTTTCCGCGCGAAAAAACACCAGACTTTGCAGGCATGCCCCAGCTAAGCGGATGGTTCTGTTTAACATTAACAGCCAGCCACGAGCCCGGGCAATACAGTTCGTTTGCCGAAGCGGAAATATCTCTGATGGGTAAAGAAAATTCTTCTTTATCATTTTCGCCTTTTATCATGTTCGATCCGAAAATACCCACCCAGTTCCATATTCCTGCATCAATATTTTCGGCTATCGGGTCGTGAGGCGGTGGTACAAAGTACCTTACTCCTGTTGATCCCATCTGATGTTTTTCAACTGCTACATGCGGGAACCATTCAGTGCTGCATACCCTGGCTATGGCTTTGGTATCTTCCTGTGTGAGGGCCACGAAATCGCGGTTGATTGCTTTAAGTTCATCCAGCCGTGCAATATTTTCGGGTGATGAAATAAAAGCAATATACATGGGTTTACCCATGGGGGAGGAGCCAATTTGCTCCATACGGATACGATCGGAAGCCTTTTCCAGTTCTTTCAGGTAATCGATCAGGGTTCCATAATTGAATAGCATACGGTCGGATCCGGGCTCAAAGCCAAAATATTCGGCGGGCTTAATTAGTTCCTGTGCAACGGCATCTGTGAACGCAATGATCTGGAATAATAAAAGAGCAACGATCAGAGTGATTTTCTTTTTCATGATCACATGTAAGATCTAATTGTGCTTTAAAAGAGTTCATCGTATTTGGTCCAGAGGTGATCACCCAGTTTCCATGCTGAGTTTACCACTTGCTCACCCCATTTCATGGTATATTCTGTGAGGAATTCAACTGCTCTGCCTGGATTTTTTTCATATCGTTTCAGAGCTTCTGTTTCAACCTCTTTTTGTTTGCTGAAGAGTTCTTGTTGCATAGGGCCCCACACTGCATCCACATCGTGCCGCATATCGCCCCAGCGCTGGGCTGTCAGGGTTCCAAGCCTGTTAAAGGCCCACCATGCCGATTCGGTGGTGTAGCCCTGGGGTCGTCCGGGTGTTTTATATGAATCGGGCAGGTCGGTTACACTGCAGTAAATTGGGATATATATGGATGATGCCACATTGTCCTGCGCCAGCCATACCACTCCGCCAATCTCATCGGGCAGCCAGTCGCGGCACTGAATGATGGTGGCATACATGGTGTACCAGCGGGCTATGGTACGCTCGCCAAGCCATCCCCAGCCGCCGTTGATCTTAAATACCTTGTTCATGTCGTAAGGCATAAAGGGATTGGCCAGGGGCGATAGCACGGTACGTCCCGAATCGTCAGTAACAGTAATATCTTTAACGAAATTAAAAGGAGTGCCTTCATAATAATCTTTAAAAATGCTCACGAGTAGTTCCAGGGTTACGGGCTTATCGGGCTGAACCGAGAAAGGATAATTTCCGGCATTGGGATCAAGCTGCAAGGAAGGGGCTGCCAGGTCGAAAACCCTCCACTCCCTCCGACGGGCGGCCAGCGATGTGCGGCTTTCCGGAGCGTAGGCATAGCAGAAGCGAAAATCTTCCGCCGAGCTGCACCAACCAGAGTCGAGGGCCATGTTGAAAATATTTTCTGATGCCATGAAATAACCGGGATCGTCGAGCTTGATGTGCTTAATGGTGCTGGCATTGGCATTTACCGAGATATGATCGTCGGGAACGCGCTGTGCCACCCATATTGAACCCGTTTTACCTTTTCCGGGCCCCACGATCTCAAAGTGCCATACTTCTTTTTTATCTGCAATGGTGAGGCACTCACCGGCATCGTTCCAGCCATATTTTTTTGTCAACTCGCCGGCCATTTCAATAGCCTGGCGTGCTGTTGTGCAACGTTCAAGCATCAGCATACATAAGCGCTGGCAGTCGATCAAGCCTTCGTCAGATTGGAGGTATTCTCTGCCGCCAAAAGTGGATTCTCCTATGGCCAGTTGCTTTTCGTTCATGCATGGATAAGCTGTATTTATATATGCATAAGTTTTGCCGGCCTGGGGTATCTCTCCAATGGGGATGTGGGCATAGGCAGGCATGGCCAGGGTGTCGCAGGCCTGACGTTTATACATGGTTACAGTACTCCCTGCCTCATGTTTTTTTGCAGGTACGATATTCATCCAGGAGCGTGTGCGGTGGCTGTCGTCGGTATGTGAAGTGATTACTGAGCCATCGGCAGTTGCCAGCTTTCCGGCAGTGATACTCGTGCACTCATCAGGATATGGGGAAGGTGTGCGCGGATCGTTTTGTGATGTAACAAATACCGCCATATTCAGAAGAATTACGGTTAGGATAATTTCTTTTGTTTTTTTGAGGATAAGGATCATAGTGCTGGGGTTTTGAAATATGTAACTAAAATAGGAAATTATCTCCTCTTGTTGATAAAAGCAGGCACGAATGTTTGAAACATACTGCATTGAATGGAACCTCATGATGTTTTGTGTTAAATTTGCAGTGAATTATGCTAACCACAACAACAATTACATGAGTGAACCCATAAAGCATGAATGTGGCATTGCCCTGCTAAGGCTTTTAAAGCCACTTGACTTTTACCTTACAAAATACGGAACTCCTTATTATGGGCTGAACAAATTGCATCTGATGATGCAAAAGCAGCACAATCGCGGGCAGGACGGGGCCGGCATCGCAGGCCTCAAATTCAATATGGAGCCCGGGAATAAATATATCAATCGCCTTCGTTCCAATTCCGATTCACCCATACAGGATATCTTCAGGCAGGTATATACCCCCAAAAACGGTCCTGAAAATTTTGAAACACATCTGGATGATGTCAGTTGGTTAAAACAGCATATGGAGTTCACCGGTGAGCTGTTTCTGGGACACCTGCGCTATGGAACATTTGGAGCCAATCAGCCGGAGAACCTGCAGCCCATGATCCGTTACAACAACTGGATGACCAAAACCCTTGTTCTGGCCGGTAATTTTAATATGACCAATGTTGATGAGTTGTTTAACCTGCTCATTGATCTGGGCCAGTATCCTGTAGAGACTTCCGATACCATTACGATCATTGAAAAGATAGGGCATTTTCTCGACCAGGAGAATGAAGCGCTTTACCGTAGGTTCAAAAAGGAAGGTTTTGAGAAACGCGATATTTCTCCCCGCATTGCTGAAAACCTTGATGTTTTGCAGATCCTGATCAACTCGAGCAAAGATTGGGACGGTGGTTATGCCATTGCTGGCCTGCTGGGGCATGGTGATGCTTTTTTGATGCGCGACCCATCGGGGATCAGGCCTGCCTATTACTATTGTGATGATGAAGTGATCGTTGCTGCCTCGGAACGGCCGGTTATTCAAACTTCATTTAATGTTTCGGGGCATGAGGTGAAGGAGCTTGGCCCTGGTCATGCGCTTATCATCAAGCAAAATGGCAGTTACAGTGAAGAAGCTTTTACCGAACCCATGGAAAAGAAATCCTGTTCCTTTGAGCGGATCTATTTTTCGCGGGGAACTGATTCTGAGATTTACAGGGAACGCAAGCAACTGGGAAGGGCATTGGTGCCTGCTGTGATGAAGACCATCAATAACGACCTGAACCATACCGTTTTCTCATATATACCCAATACCGCTTCTTCAGCCTTCAGGGGAATGGTAAATGAGCTTCATAATCATTGCGACCGTATTAAATTTGAAAAAATCAGTGAACTAGATCCCTTAAACGACAGTGAAAAGCTGAAAGAGATCCTGGCATTTCGCCCTCGTGTTGAAAATATCGCCGTAAAGGACATGAAATTGCGTACCTTCATCACCCAGGACAGCCAGCGCGATGATCTTGTCGGGCATGTATATGATATCACCTACGGCGTGATAGAACCCGGACGTGACAACCTTGTTGTTATCGACGACTCTATTGTCAGGGGTACTACCCTCAGGCAAAGCATTATAAAAATTCTTGCCAGGCTCAGGCCCAAAAATATTATCATTGTTTCTTCTGCACCACAGATAAGGTATCCTGATTGCTATGGCATTGACATGGCTAAGCTTGGCGATTTCATTGCGTTTAGAGCTGCCATAGCCCTGCTGAAGGAAACTGGCCGGGAGCACGTGATCACAGAGGTTTACGAAAAAGCCAAAGCACAGCTTGATCTTCCAAAGGAAAAAATTAAAAACCAGGTAAAGGATATTTACAAACCTTTTACTGCCGGGCAGATCTCAGACAAAATTGCCGACTTGCTGAAACCTGAAGGGCTTGAGCCCGGCTTGAAGATCATTTACCAGAGTATAGAAGACCTTCATGCCTCTATTCCGGGCCATACGGGCGATTGGTATTTTACGGGAAATTATCCCACATTGGGGGGCAACAAGGTGGCCAACCTTTCATTTATCCACTATGTGGAGGGCAAAAACGAGCGCGCCTATTAGGCTTTAAAGGCATCAGAAATTTCCGAGGCCAGCGCAATAAACTCCTCTTCTTTCATATCTACAGGAGGTTTTTTAAAATCGATATCATAAACACTGTTGATGGGTACCAGATGGATATGGGCATGCGGAACTTCCAAACCCAGAACAGTCATTCCCATTCGTTTACATGTTACAACCGACTCAATGGCCTTTCCCACACGTTTTGAAAAAACGATCATATCCGCCAGGAGCTTATCGTCAAGGTCGAAGATGTAATCAATCTCAGTTTTTGGAACAACCAAAGTATGACCTTTTGCCAGCGGACGGATGTCGAGAAATGCATAAAATTGCTCATCTTCAGCTACCCTGTAGGATGGGATATCTCCACTTATGATCTTGCTAAAAATGCTTGACATGACATAAATGTTTTATGTGAAAAATAGACAAGGACTGTAAATATCGCAACAGTCAGTATCAAAGATACAATTTTTTTTTGCTGCATGAAAGGTGTTGAATTGCTGTCCTGGTCCTTCAGATGTTATCAAACCAGGGGCAAAAAAAGTTCAGATTATTCAATCATCTCGAAATCTCAATGATCTCAAAAGTTACTTTACCGGCGGGTACATTGATTTCGGCCGTGTCGCCTACCTTTTTGCCAAGCAGTCCTTTGGCTATTGGTGAAGTAACAGAAAGTTTTCCTGATTTCAGGTCTGCTTCATTTTCCGGGACCAGGGTATAGGTCATGATCTTATCATTGTGCAGGTTTTTAATCTTGACGATTGAAAGGATAAGCACTTTTGAATTATCCATTTTTGATTCATCGATGATACGGGCCTTTCTGATCTCTTCCTGCAGTTTGGATATCTGTAGTTCGAGCATCCCCTGAGCATTTTTGGCTGCATCATATTCTGCGTTCTCTGATAGGTCGCCTTTATCGCGTGCTTCAGCAATTTGTCTTGAGATTTCAGGTCGTTGAACTGATTCAAGGTGTTCAAGTTCCTTTTGCAATTTCAGAAAACCCTCCTTGGTATAGTATTTCACGTCAGCCATAATAGAACCTGTATTGAATTTAATAAGCGTAAAAAGACCCTTTTAGAAAGGGCCTTTTAAAATATTTTAATGTTGAAGCAGGGTTAGCTGGTGCCTTAAAATATGATGCTGGCACCTACGCTGTGTGTCCCTGTGAAAGGATCCGTAGCTCTGTATGAATAGTCGATATTAATCGATGATCCTTTTTCCTTGTTTGTTGGTATAGCCACAGTAATACCTGCGCTGGGTCCGGTAAAAACGGTTGTACGGTCTTCTTTTTGGGTAATCCCGTCTTCATAGGTATAACCAGCTCGAAGCATCAGGTAAGTTTTCAGGGCATATTCGGCACCGAACATAAACTGGTCTTTTCCAAACGCATTTGATCTGAAATTTCCCGCCAGGGTTATTCTGTTCCAGTCGCCAATGAAGAAATCGTATGAGGCACCAATGTCAAGAGCTGTTGGTAGCTCAAATGATTCAGAGGGTGTGCTCATAGAGAAAGCACTCGTTTGCCCCGTCAGGAATGTTGTCCGCAACAGGCCATCACCCGAAAATTTCATTTTCGGTCCAATGTTTTTAAGTGCTATGCCAAATTTTATTTGCTGTCTTTCACCAGTAACATACTGGATACCGGCATCAATGGCTATTCCCTGAGCATTGGCATCAGCAATAGATTCGGAGATGATCTTGATATTAATACCACCATAGATACTGTTTGAGAAAGCCTTTGAATATGCAATGGCGATGTTAAGCAGGTTTGGTTTAAATGTTCCGATACCTCCTTCCGGCGAATCGGGGGTTGTTACATCGATCTCCCCAAAACTCATTGATGTAACCTGCATCCCAACAACTCCTGCATCACCAATACGCTGGGAAAACCCAAACGCAAATAGATTTATGTCGGAGCCTTTCAGATAGGTTGTATGCGAGAATACCAGTTCGGTGCGACTGGTAAAAGCCAGCCCGGCAACATTAATAAACATAGACTCAAGTCCATGAACATTTGCTGTTGAAACATTGCCCCAGCCGGAACTTCTGGCCCAGGGATTGATTAACAGCTCTGTGGCACCAGCCTGTCCGGAACGGTCTTTATTCCCGGCAAAAAGATTGCTGTCGGGAATGATCAACATGCTGATTATGACGAGCGCAATTAAGTATTTATAAAAACTCTTCATACTTATTGTATTTAATGTTATTAATTTCATTTTCTCAAACATAGCATTAGAAAGTATTTAAGTCAGGTGGACGAAGGATACCGAACCACTTCAGCACTTTCTCGCCAACGTCTGTTTGTACATGTATGATGTATATGCCTCCCGCAATGGGAATGCCGGCAAAGTTTTTAAGATCCCAGTCAATGAATGTTTCCTGTGAGTCCTTGGTGAGCTGACGAACAAGTGTTCCCTTGACATTATAAATTGTGATGGTGCACTGTTCAGGCAGGTTAATGATCTTTATCCTGTTATCGAGTGCGTTCCGTTCATAACTGTTATAAGCGTAATATGGATTTGGAACAACTCCAATACGGTCGATATCTGTTTCTGCTTTGCTGATAACATAATCGGTAGTAGCGATATTCTCGGTACTGAAAATATATTCAGGCCAGTAGGTCACCGTGCTGTCTTCACTTGTATACAGTGTGTCAATAGGTGAAGAGTAATAGCGTTTATAGGGTTTTGACATTCTAACGCTCAGTTTCCAATCGTTTCCTTCGGGCAGCCAGGGTTTATCTTCAACAGACAATGGAATACCTACCCACATGATTGTTGACCAGATGATTGGTTCATAAACAGCGGTCGGAAGAAATGAATACAGATTAGGCGCATTCAGATGGTACAGACAGGCATCATATGCCGGGAACTGATAAGTTAATGTAGTTGAAGCAGAGCTGAATGATTTGTCTCTGGCATTAACCACATACACAAAGTGCATACCACCAAATAAAGGATTGCCAAAATAATCATACTCATTTGCTGTTGGGTTAAACAACATATCGCGTCCGTTTTCTCCAACAAGGAATGAGTTTTCGCCAAAGATGATATTCAGCCTTTCACCGGTTTCGATGTTAATGGCATAGCCGGGGAACCATCCAAAACCTGTTTCGGATATGTAGTTCGGGTCGTCGGGATTGGTACTGGGTCCGCTGCCAACAGGGGCAGGATTCCCATCTTTATCAACCGATTGTGCGGCCCTAAGATCGAAACGATCAACTCCGCCTTCTGATACGGTTGGATCAGCGCACATTTCCAGGATCATTGACCTTGACCATTTGCTTTTGTCGGCGGTCATCACAATATCAACGCTGGCGATATCTGCCATAGGGCTTTGCGTTTTTGAGAGGCTGCTAATGGCAGGGCCTACATCGCTCTGGTCATTATGAGCCACCATTACATAAGGAGCCCAGGTCCCGTTGGCAATCTTTTCAAAGACAGCTTCGGCATCTTTTGGACTTGGCATATTCCAGTCGTTAAAGCTTGAATTGTCCTGATCCTGGTATGTCCCTGAACGGATCCAGTTTGATGGACTTGATGGAAGGTCAGTATCTTCAATGCCACCAACCCATCGTTCATTCACATCTTCATAGGTAACATAGGAAGTTATCAGGCCATTATTCACCGAAAGGCTGTCGCCTGGATTCAACGGCTGGTTTATTTGTAGCGATATGCCCAATTCGGGGAATAATTCCTCATAATTGTTTGTGATTTCTTTTATAGATTCATATTCCTCTCCTGTTGTGATATTTGTAAGCACCCAATTGGCAGTGGCAATCTTAATGGTATCGCCTGTAACATATTCTACATCGGTAAATTTAAGTTTGTATTGCGCATTGGCCACGTTGAGCGGATCGATTACTTTAACGTTGAGCGGTCCGAAACCATATTCATATTTTGCTTCGTAGGCGATTGGGTAATCGGGGCTTCCCATCTTGTTATCGACGGTGTCGGCCGGAGGTTTGCTCATGATCTCATCGATGGTCTCCTGAGTAAGTTCAATGTGCATTCCACCGTTCCCGTTACCATTTATTCTGGTAATTTGCGGACCCTGTCCGTATTCTGCATTGAGCACTGTACCGTTTACGGTAGGATGGGGGATGGCAGGATAGGTTGTAATGTTTCTGCGGCCTGCAAGATAGGGTGCCTGTTGTCCGAGAAGTCCGTTCAGTACTGCGGGCTCCTGGGTATAGGGCATGTATTCATTGAAGGCATAAGCTACAACGGTATAATAGTATTGTTTGAAATTCGTCAATTGCCGGTTGGTTGTACCAAAAGCATCTTCCTTAATGCTGAATGAGTGTACGATTCCATTGTCGCCACCTTCAACTTCAACAACCGGCACATTGCCTCCGATAGATTTGTCGAAGTAATAGTTGACAAGTGTGGTTACATCATTCTTAATGTCATACTGCGCTACCAGGCGAACAAGGTCAGCATTGTCCTTGCTATCAAGTGTAACTGTTGCATCTGCGAGCTGGTAGATCTGATAACCTTCGAAACGGTAAAGTGAGTCGGAGCGTTCACCATCGCCGCCTGGTAGAGGCTGCGTGATGGTATTATCATACTCAACATATTCTTCGAGGTAGTTATTGGATGTTTTTGAGTTTGTGATATAAAATATCAGTTCCTGGTCAAGTTCTGTAATGCTAAGATCCGGTGCATCCGGTCCATCAAGAACTTTAAAGCAGTTGTCGAATAGTTTCTGGCATTTATCATCCACAACGCGGAGCAGTTCAACTGAGGCCCATGGGCCACCTGATGTGGCGCGTGCCCACGGAATTCCGACAGTGATATAGTTTACGGCACCGGGCTCAAGGGTAAATGGTCCGGCTGATTGCATAAAACGTCTGTCGTCGGGATTATTATCGGCTGTTTCTTCAGTCCAGTAAAGTCCGCTTTGGTTATACCCGCCATTGGGAGGATCGCCTCTGGTGCCCCAGTTACAGGGATCAGAGTTGCCCGGGAACATAAAGTCACATTCAGGGCCAACAGCATTTGAGTTTGTGTGTGCATTTCCTCCATAGAGCATGCGTGTATTGTCTTTCCAGAATCCCCTGAGGTAGTTGTAGTATTCAGGTGCAATTTGGGGGTCGCCCTGTGGGCCACCGGAATTATTATGATAAACAAAACGGCGCATACCGAAGCGTTCGTCATCGACAATGCCATTACCAAAGTTTACACCATTGATGGCCATCTGATCCCATTCAAAGGGTGAATTCAGAATAGAACAATCATTGGTAAACCTGGGGTTGTCGCGATCGTCAGGATCAATGTAAGGGCCCTGGAAGAAGTCGACACCGATTGCGGGCGGTTGGTCTCCATATGATTCAACTTCACCTGAACCATCGACAGAAACACCATTATAACAGTAACCAAGACCCCTGCCAACATCACAGCCTACATAGTCATCCCATGCATATCCGAGGTCGGTATCGACCCAGGGGCTGAAGAAAGTTTCTGTAAGGGTAAACGAAGAACGGTTGATGATCTCGTATGTATAAAAGGTCATATTGTTGATCTCATCGTTGGTAGCAAAACCAAAAGCCTGTGCCCTGATCTCAAAACCAATGGATGCTCCCTGTGTTTCGGAGTGGAAATTTCCTTTATCGTTAAAAATCCACCAAAGTGTTTCATCGCCCTTTAATACCTGGTCGACAAGCAGACTGCCGTATACACTACCTATTAGTTGTTCTTCCATGGTTACCTGAGGAACGTAATTGGGGTCTCCTGCAAAATTCAGCGGACACAATTCATTGGTAATGTCGTAATAAGGGTAGTCACCCTGAACCGGGTTGTAATCACCATCGCCATCAACATCACGGAAGGGAGCCAGGTAATAACTCTGGTTTTTCGAAACGTCTCCATGAGCGGGGTATTCGAGTATGGATTGCGGTATGCTGTAATCGGGAAATTCAGCTGCCGGATTTTCACTGTTTTGATATTGGAGGAACTGATCAACCTCCTCACGTGTCATCATAAAGTGCTTATCGTATTTTGAGCAGGTGGATTCATCAACTGCGGCAGTTCCGTCGATGGTAAGTGGGCCCGGCCAATAGTCGTTACCCACCTGACGATACCTGACAGCTGCAAGTTTTAGCTGATTGTTAACGTCAAGACCTCCGATCCACAATGATCCGGAGAAAAGTGACGTTGCGGTTCCTTCTTTGGGAATAAAGTACTGGGCTCCGATACCACCGGGGAGATCCCACCACATGTCGCCGCCGGTATTGATCCTGGCATTGACATTGTTAACATCAAGATAGCGAAAACCCGATGCAGAAGCGCATCCGGCTGTTGTTGCCTTGATCGTTGGCTTCGAATTTTTATATCCGTCCTTGTATTCCTCTGCGTAGGCACCCTGCACGATCACAAAGCAGAGCATAGCAATAAATAGATGGCGAAATATATTTTTCATGATTGCTGTATTATTTTTAGTTTTCATATTTTAGGCTGTTCATCTCCCGTGCAATATAGCTGGTTTAGAAGTTAAAGATCACTCCTAAACGGATTGTCCTCGGGCTGCTGTAATTCCCCGGATAATTTACAAATATGGCATATAGGTCACGGAATGACTGCGGATCAAGTTGTTCATTAATATCCCTTTGCCATTCCGGAGCTGCCAGATAACCGTCATCATCGGGGTTACCGGTAGCGGGATATACATTGATCACATTTTTCGTGTTCAGGACATTATTAACAGACACGTATACATTGAGGTTTCCGCGCCTGGGATCTTCTCCCCGGCTGAGTGTGAGTGGAATATCCTTATCAACACGGACATCCATACGGAACTGCCATGGCAGGCGCGATCCAAAATAGGTACCCTGGAGAAGTCTGGTGCCACCGCTAAGCTGCGAATAAATGTTACGTGAGCGTGTGTAGGGAGTTCCCGAACCACCTGTAAGGGTAAGTGAGAGTCCTGTGTTGTTAAGCAACTGCACAGGGGCTTTGCCTTTCTTGTCCCTTTTGATCGTTGGGCCATTATAGTCAGCTCCACGGGCAAACCTGTAGTCGAGGAATACATTAAAACTGTGACGACGGTCCCAGGCAAGCGGGAAAGTCGTTCTCAGGTTCGGTAATCCTGACGATACGAGTGCTGCAGCAGTGGTTGTATTTGAACCGGTACCTTCGGCAAACTGCAGTGTATAGTATGCACTGATCCTGGCATTATTGGTTCTTCTGAGGTCATATTGAATGGTCATCCCTTTGGTGGTACCAAAGTCGATATTATTGTATGACGTATAATCTTTCGGATATGCCCCGGTATAGCGATAGATCTGAATATCGTCCCTCATTTCCCTGTAGAAAGCAACAAACTTTAAGGATGATGTAGGTGACAGCCTCTGCTGGAACCCAAGTTCGTAGTCGATCGTTTTTGTGGGTTTAAGGTTAGGATTGTTGATCGTTCCGCCAATATTATCAAAGAAATAATAAACCCTGGGATCGGAGCGGAGGTTCGAAGTAGGACGTTGTGTAAGCACGTCGTAGTGAGCAAAGAACAATGCTACATCAGAGATCGGGAATGAGAATGAGATCCTGGGCATGACATTGATCTGCGGCTCATAATCTTCGAATGATTCCATTGGAGGTCTTGAGAGGCTGTTGTCAACCAGTAAGGGTGAAATACCGGAACCAACGTTCAGTGCATTGGGATCCTGAATTTCGGTACCTTCGGCATTGAACCAGGTATCTTCAGAGCGATAACCTGTGATTCTCGTAGGGTTGTCGGAATTATCCACGTATACAATGTAGTCTGAACCCATATTCCCGGGATGGACAATAGTTTGTCCGCCGACAGTATTTACTTCGTTCACCGATTTTGCCGGATACAGCAGGAAAGGATCCTTCAGCACCACCTGGTTAGCATCAAAACGGTCGACACGTACACCAATATTAAAGATCAGGTCTCTGAATGCAAATTTATCCTGAATGTATCCTGCCATGTAAATAGGTTCAAAAGCACCTACTGCACGGGTAGCATTCCCCTCATCATCAAGTTGGTTAAAAAAGTCTTCAAAAGTAACTTTTGATGTCCGTTTCTCACCGGTATAGTCATAACCATAAGCATTTACATAGAAATTCCCATCGTTAAGCAATTCATCGGGACTGAACATATCGAGACTGAACAATCCCTCGCCAATTGAAACAGTTTGCGAAACATTGTTTTCGTCGAAATACTGAATGGTATTGGTGTTAAAGTCGTATGAATGGATATTGATAAAGTCGGTTCCCTGTGGATCCAGGCCCAGTTTTTCTCTTAACTTTCTGTCGAATACACGTTGTTCGTCGGCATTGTATAACCTGTTGTATTCAATTGTATCCTGGAAAACACCATCGCGGTATACCAGTGTTGGGTTTTCTACATCCAGCTCCTGGATATGAAAGTTGGTGAGGCCGTTCATGAGGGTCCAGAGTCCTGTAGGTGCAATGGAGTAAGCTCTTTCTTGCCGTTGTTCGTACTGGATACCAAACCTTAGTTCGTGATTTCCGATATCCATTGATCCACTTGCAGTTACACTAACCTGTGTATTGTAAAATTCAGAATAGCCTGCCTGGTTTGCTCCCGGCATTGCAAACATGCCATACACACTTCGTGGTCCCTGTCCATTGAGCAATCCTCCGCCAAGCTGCACCTGGTCGGAATTTCTCCAGTTTCCGTCAGGGTTGGGATAGAGGTCGTAATAATTAATGGTATGTTGTGTTACATATGGATTCAGGTTCCCTGGTTTGAATGTATACAGGGTGTCGAAATAGTTATCCATAATATACACATCGTTATACAGTTGACCATTGATGGTATCTGTTCCGAGGGTGTAGTTTTTTGCTAGGTGTGAAGTAAATGAGCCCAGATAGCCATACCTGAAAATATCTTCCTTGTGGTCGGGATCATGTGTTGAGCCTGAATAGCTTTGGTAGTCGGCCTGAATGGAGTAATACACATTTCTGATGGCTGAATTTTTAAGCTGATCATCGGGAAAGCGTTGTGTAAAGCGTCCGAAGACCCTCCAGGTCTGATTATTGAATAGTGCGTTTTTATCATAATTAAAGAGAGAACTTCCGTAGTTATAGTTGTTCCCTTTGTTAAAATTGTATTGACCGCCAAATGTGAGGTTTACGGTTGGTCCGGTACGAACATCGATTTTACCTGATACTGTAGCGCTGTACCTTGAAGTGTTGGAGGTTGTTGTAATTTTTTCAAGGTCGCTCATCCGGGTAAATTCACCATTCACGAAAGTACCACCCGTTTCGAGCCCTGATGGAATAAGCGGGGTTTCCTGCAGTGTTTGTATATATTCGTCGGTTCCCCGGTACATATCACCGGCAAAAGGGGCTCCATCGCGGCGATAGGTAAGGTCGCCACCGATAAAATATCCGAGCAGTGATTTGCCTTTTCTGTTGGGATCGTCAGTTCTTTGCCTGAAGATTGGGCCATTCAGGTTAAGACCAACACGGTTGTATCCGAATGCATCCAGAAACTCAGACGTTTCCAGTTCCACGCCGGCACCAAAAACCCTGGAGGGCCCCCTGGTGGTGACCTCGATCACACCACCGGTGGCATCGCCGTACATTGCCGGTTGACCACCGAGGATCACCGACTGCTGGGCAATAGCCGATTGCGGAAGTGCCAGCGAACCGATCACCGGCATACCATCAACATAATAACGTGTACCGCTTGTACGGGCACCACGTACGTTTCCTGCTTCACCATCTCTGGAAAATACACCCCCGATGGTTGCTGCAATAGAGGCAACATTACGGTTCGGCATTTTCTGGATTTCCTCCTGGGTAACCGTACCACCACTCACCGTTTTATCCTTATCGATAAGCGGGACTTTATAATCGATGATAACAACTTCGTCCAGTTGTTCAGCGGCTGGTTCCATTTCAATATCAAAAAAGCGGGTTTGGTTGGCGTTGATCTGAATACCCTTGATGAGTTTGGTTTTATAACCAATGAAGGAAGCTCTGATATCATACTTGCCGGGAGGGATAGGCTTGATCACATATTTCCCGTCGATATTGGACGAGGCCCCACTTTCCTGGGATCCGTCAATTTCAAGTACGACATTTACAAAAGGTAATTCTTCCCTGGTGTTCTTGTCAAGCACCGTTCCCTGCAATGTACCGGAAGTTTGGGGGAATGCCACCAGACTGGTAGCCAGTACAATACCAATAGTTAGAAGTAAATTTCTTAACATACCATGATAATTTTATGTTAGATAAACACTGTGCAATAAGTCGGTAAAGTTAATAAATAAAAAATTTAATATGCAAATATTATTAACAGTAGGTTCAAAAAAAATTTAACATTTCCTTAACAAACTCTTAAGTATAAGGGCTTTCGAGAATTGTTGAGTAAATAATGGCTTTTCGGAGGTTTATTTTGTTCTGACCGGCTTTTTTTTGGCGATAGAGTTTCATTTCGTCGGTAAACAAAATCCGGTCTTTCGACAACATGCCTTCCTCCTTAAGGGCCTTGATTCCTTTAACGCCCAGTTGCGTATATTCACTCGCGAAACCAGGGGTTGGCTGCTTTTTTTCGGTGAGCGCCGGTTCAGGTTCCGAATAGGTGATCTCCTGCTCTTCAGGTTCGGGGATCCTCACATCCTGGCCACCCAGCAATTCCTCGAGCAATGACTTTGCTTCCGACATGCCTTTTTGAGGCCTTGATTGCTGATCATCAGGTTTTGGAGAGGCAGCTTGCTTCTTGTTTTTTTGCGAAGCACGGTAAACAGTTGCTGCCAGCCAGATTACACCAATAAGAATGTAAATATAGTCTTCCATGGGCAGAGTGGTTTTTGGCTAAACTTATGTAAATATATAAAATTTTTGACTGAACAACATTTTTAATCAGTTTTCGGTTGAATGGAATCAGTTAACGGCTGTCGTGAAAAGGTGATTTTGCAGCAGCATGTTGATTTTTTGCATTCACATATGGGTAATGATCTCGATTATTTTTTCGCGTTTTCTTCTGGAGACAGGAATTCTGCTTCCATCAGTCATTTCAATATATCCGCCATCATTTTTTAAAAATCCCTTGATATATTTTACATTCACAAGATGAGATTTGTGGGGGCGGATAAAATTATGATCGCTCAACAATTCTTCATTTTCCTTCAGCGTTTTCGAAATAAGAATATTTTTTCCATCAGTGAGAAAAAAATTGGTGTAGTAATTATCGCTTTCACAACGCAGGATCTGGTCAGTTTCGATGATATGGATCTTTTCGGAGGTGGAAAGCACGATCTTGTGCGGATCGTTTTCTTTTAACCTGATATTTTCGAGCAGAACCCTGATATTGTCATTCACTTCAGATTTATTCAGCTTTTGTTCTACTTTTTTGATCGCATTCACCAATTCGTCGGCGTCGATGGGTTTAAGCAGGTAATCGAGAGCGCTGTATTTGATTGCTTTAATGGCGAACTGGTCAAAGGCAGTGGTGAAAATGATCGCAAAATTTATTGTATCCAGTTCCTCCAGCAGTCTGAAACCGCTACCGTCAGGCATTTGTATATCAAGGAAAACAACATCAGGTGAATATTTCCTGATCAGCTCCAAACCGCTGCGATAGCTTTCTGCTTCGGCAATTACTTCAACATTTTTGCAATATCGCTCAAGCATGCCTGTTAAGGTTTCCCTCGAATGCTTTTCATCTTCAACGATAATACCCCTGATCATGGATTTGTGCGTGTTAAATATGTAATTATGTTGCAGTAAAGTTAAACTTTGTTTTTTATACACCCCAATAAATCGTCATAAATAGTCTTATTGGAGTTCTTAGTCGTCGAAATACAGGATGTTTAATTCAACGCGTGTTCCTGTTGGATGGCCATGCTGATCTTTCAGGTCGATCACATTCACTGCAAACTTATCCCTGCTTTGCTTGTTAAGGATCTCAAGCCGTTCCCGTGTGATGATCACCCCCCTGGATTTTCTTTTTATTCCCGAAGCATCTTTGATCTGCTGCGCTTTTTTGCGTCCGATGCCATTGTCTTCAATAACACAGAAAAGATAATCTCCCTGCTGGCGGATATCAATTGTGATCCTTCCCCGCCCCGGGCTATGGATAAGGCCGTGCAGGATCGCATTTTCGACGAATGGCTGAATGATCATCGGAGGGATTTCTGTAAAATCCTGATCGATCGTGGGGTCGATCCGTATCTCATAATCGAAATTATTGTCGAATCGCAGCCGTTCAATATCCATATAATGTTTTACTGCTTTCAGTTCTTCTTTTAATGGAATGCTTGTTTCTCTGGAATTGGCCAGTATCATTCGCATTAATTGCGAAAACTTCGACAGGTAATGAATGGCTTTATCGGTATCGTTCGAGATCACAAAACTCTGAATGGCATTGAGAGAATTAAAGATGAAGTGAGGATTCATTTGCAGTTGAAGTGCTTTTTGCTGTATCTCAAAAAGTGCTTTTTCGATGGTAAGCATTTTTTTCTCTACTTCGTGTTTTTTCTTCACCGATTGTATTCGCCAGTAAACAAAGGCCCATAACAATGCAAAGATAAGTGCTCCGAAAATGATCCTGAACACCAGTGTATCGTACCAGGGGGGAAGAATAATGATATGCAGGCTGCATCCTTCCGTGTTCCAGTATCCGTCGCTGTTTGATCCGGTCACCCTGAAAGTATATGTGCCCGGTTCCACGCGTGTATATTCTGCAATACGCCTGTCGGCATCCCTGTTAATCCACTCCCCGTCATAATTTTCGAGGATATATCTGTATTTGTTTTTCCCTGGATTTGTAAAGTCAAGGGCTGAAAAGCTGATTGAAAAGAAATTATCGTTGTAGTTTAATCGAATGGTATCGCCATCCCTGAATTCTTTTTTTACAGAAGTGTTAAACTTCCTGAAATCGGTAATTACGATACGGGGAGGGGTCTTGTTTTCGGAAATTTGTTCAGGGTAGAAACTGTTAAACCCGTGCATACCACCAAAAAACATCTCTCCATCACGGGCATGGTGCCAGGCTCCTCCATTGAATTCGTTTCCCTGCAGCCCGTCGTTGATCCCATAATTTACGAATTCGCCTGTTTCCGGATCAAATTTCGACATCCCCCAGTTTGTGGTTAACCAAAGCTTGCCGTTTTTGTCTTCAAGGGCGATATATACAACATTGTTTGGGAGTCCGTCCTGCTCATCATAGTGTGTAAATATTTCACTTTCCGGATCGAAAAGATTTAATCCTCCGCCCATGGTCCCAACCCATAAATTCCCCTTACTATCTTCGTGAATACCATATACGGCATTTGCACTTATGCTCCCGGGATCATCTGCGTCATATGTATATGAGATGAAGCGGTCAGATTCACGGTAATAGCAGTTTAATCCGTTATCGGTTCCAAACCACAGATTATCATCGATGTCTTCGTAGATCACCCATATCTGGTTACTGGAAATACTCCCCGGGTCGTTGGGATTATGCATCCAAGAACGTATACGACTGCTATCGGGGTGGAATGCGTTTACTCCCCTGTCGGTACCCAGCCAGATATAACCTGTGTGGTCTTCAGTTACCCAGAGTGTATTGTTGCTGCTCAGGGTATTGCGTTTATTCTCTTCGTGTTTATAGCAGATAAATTTTTCATTTGAGGGCTCGTATTTAAAGAGACCATGCCTGTCGGTGGCGATCCACAGATGGCCGTGGCTGTCGTTGTGCAGGCATCGGATACGCAGGTCGGCGAGGTCGGTATAGGGATTGATCATATGGTGTAACTGCCGGTATTCGCCCTCTTCGCGATTAAAGATGTTCACTCCTTTCCCCGTTCCAAGCCAGATAAGGTTCTCATCATCCTTAAAAATGGAATAAATAATATTGCTACTCAAAGCGTTTGGATTTTCAGGCTCTCTCTGGTAATAATTGAATTTGCTTAAGCGGGTATTGAGTTTATTTACCCCGTTATATGTGCCGATCCAAATTGAGCCCATATCATCTTCGAAAATACAGTTGATATCGTTATCGCTTAAACTGTTATTTTTCATAGTGTTACCAAAGTGCTTAAAGGTGCCGGCATCGCTATTGAATAAATTCAGCTTATTTCTTGTTCCGATCCACAAGTTTCCCCTGCTATCTTCAAACACAGCGTTAACTTCGTTATTGCTCAGGCTTTGGGGATTGTCGTTTTCGTGCATGAAGCGCTTAAATCCGCGCGATTCATCAAGATAGAGGTTTAAACCATTTTGCGTTCCTATCCAGAGCCGGCCACGGCTGTCTTCATATATTTCATTAATGTCGTTGCTGCTGATACTGCTTTTATCCCTGTGATCGAAAAAGAAGGGAGTAAACAATTGTGTGGCTGCATCAAATTTGAACAAACCGAAGCGGGAGGCTATCCAAAAAATTCCTTCCTTATCCTGTATCACCTTATTGATCCAGTTGGTGCGTATACTGTCAGCATTACTGAAATGAAAACTATAACGGGTATACGCATCGTTATTTTTATCGTATTTATTGAGGCCCTGAACCGTGCTGATCCATAAAATGCCTTCTCTATCCTGGCAGATATGGTTTATCGTATTGTTGCTTAAACTGTTTGACTTTCCGGGGTCGTGTTCGATCACTTTTACCGACATGTTTGACGGATCAAGGCGATGCAGTCCATCCTGGGTGCCGGCCCAGATGTAGCCATGGTCATCTTCAAGCAGGGTATTGATGGTAGTATTGCTCATCCCGCTCTGTTTGTTAAAAATCCGGAAATCGTAACCGTCGTAGCGGTTCAGCCCGTCCCAGGTTCCAAACCACAGAAAACCCCTTTGATCCTGAATAATGGTGTTCACCATGTTTTGGCTCAGACCCTGAACGCGTTTTATGTTTTCTGTTTTGATCTGTTCAAAACTGACAGAACGGAGATGTTGTGAATATGACTCCTGAAGGAACAGCGACAGAACAAGCTGTACGGTAAAAAAAATCCGGTATGAGTACTTAGTTGCCATCACAGCCTTTGGATCTGTTGCGTTTAAACATACGTTCAAAGAATGAATCACCTTTTTTCCGGTTCAATTTTTTTGCCCGCTTCTTGCTTTTTTTTATCATTTTTTGGGTTTCATCCGCCTGGATCTCAAAATGATGCTCTTTATACGCTTCCACCATGGCTTCATTTTCCTTTTCCAATTCAACCTGTGATTTTTCGGCATAACGCTGTTGCTTTGTTATCCGCCCCGATCTGCAGGAAAACATAAGCATCATGCCGCATAGGATGAGGATGATGAAGATGGATTTACGTTTCATATAATTATTGATTGAAATGTTGCACTAAGTTAATATTTTCGCTGAACACTTTCTTAACTTACGTAAGCAGAGAAATATTATTGTTAATTTTGCGTTTTCTATGTTCAGGAATACCAATCAGATGATGAGTTTCAGAAGTACATTCCGCACATTTTTTATTATTGGCCTGGTCATTGTCCTGATATTTCAATTCTCCTGCGATAAAGGCGATGACCCCCACAGCGATATTCCTTACGCTAATATCAATGTTGTGATCAACCCCAATTCTACTTTATACCAGGAACTGAATGTGGTTGGGGGCTGGATGTATTACAACTATGTTAATCCACCCAGTCGTGGTTTGATCATATACAAGCTTTCGCAGGACGAGTTCAAGGCGTATGAGCGCACACCTCCTGTAAATTCAAATTTATGTTGTGACCCGGAGAGCGGTGAATGCACACGCCTGATTGTTGACGATCATTTCCCGTTTGTTTACGACACCTGTTCAGACTTGTCGTATCAGATCCTCGACGGCTCGCCATTTGCCCCGGCAACCATCTCCCTCAAGGCATACCGTACTGTTTATGACGGCATGAACCTGTATATTACGAATTAAAGCATAAGTTTACTATCACCGGCTAAGCCTGAATGGCTTAGTAGCGGTAGTGGTCGGGTTTATATGGTCCGATTATGGGTACACCCAGGTATTCGGCCTGTTCATCGGTAAGCTTTGAAAGTTTCACGCCAATATGTTCGAGATGCAGGCGGGCTACTTCTTCATCAAGATATTTTGGAAGCCTGTATACATCAATCTTATAGTCGTTCTTCCAAAGGTCGAGCTGGGCCAGAGTCTGGTTTGTGAATGAATTGCTCATCACAAAACTGGCATGTCCGGTGGCACAGCCAAGGTTAACGAGCCTTCCTTCGGCAAGCAGGTAAATGCTGTGTCCATCGGGGAAGATGTATTTATCAACCTGGGGTTTAATGTTGATGCGTTCAACCCCCGGGGCATTGTTCAGTGGATCGACCTGGATCTCGTTATCGAAGTGGCCGATATTGCAAACGATTGATTCGGCCTTCATTTTCGACATATGTTCCAGTGTGATCACATCCTTATTTCCTGTGGTTGTTACGAAGATATTCCCTTCTTTGAGGGCTTCGTCGATGGTTGTAACTTCAAATCCTTCCATGGCAGCCTGCAAGGCGCAGATGGGATCGATCTCTGTAATGATGACCCTTGCGCCGTAGGAGCGCATCGATTTGGCACTTCCCTTGCCAACATCGCCATAGCCGAGCACCACCACCACCTTACCTGCAATCATAACATCGGTAGCTCGTTTTATGCCGTCGGCCAGTGATTCGCGACAGCCATACAGGTTATCGAACTTCGATTTTGTTACCGAATCGTTCACATTGATGGCCGGAAACAGCAGGGTTCCTTTTTCCATGCGTTGATACAGCCTGTGGACACCGGTTGTTGTTTCTTCCGATACACCTTTTAAATCTTCCACGGCGCAGTGCCAGCGGTTATTGTCATTATTAAGGATCTCTTTCAGGGTATTGAGGATCACCTTTTCTTCGTTGTTGCCAGGAGTTTTGTCAAGCTTTGAAGGATCTTCCTCTGCTTCGTAACCCATATGCACCATCAGGGTAGCATCGCCACCATCATCAACGATCATGTGCGGGCCTTTGCCATCGGGAAAAGCGAGGGCCTGGCCTGTACACCACCAGTATTCTTCGAGGGTTTCCCCTTTCCATGCGAAGACAGGGACCTGCGAATCGCGCACAACTGCGGCTGCGGCGTGATCCTGGGTAGAAAATATATTACAACTTGCCCAACGTACGTCGGCACCAAGCTCTTTAAGGGTTTCGATCAAAACAGCCGTTTGTATGGTCATGTGCAGCGATCCGGTGATGCGTGCACCGCTGAGGGGCTTGCTATCGCGGTATTTTTCGCGCAGCGACATCAGGCCGGGCATTTCCTTTTCTGCTATTTCAATCTCCTTGCGGCCATAATCAGCGAGTTGAATATCTTTAATTTTATAATCAGTCATTTTCTCTGTGCTTACTTGTGTCATGAGCGACTTTTTTTTCGGTCTGCAAAATTAGTTATTTTCAGCGAAACCGCAAAGGATGATACAAATCAATTCTACATACAACCGATGGTTCATTTCAAAAACCTGATTTTTAAAAAGGGAGTGCAAAAATTTTGACCGTCGAACGATCCCGGTTTTCGGCAAATACATCAAACCCAAAAGCCTCATACCTTTTGCCCATATTATATTATCTTTGTATCGTAAATAAGAATGATATGCCGCTGCATACCTATACACATGTAAATGAGCATGCCAGCCTGGCGGTGTGGAAGATCGAAGAGCCGGTCGACTGGTTTTTATCGCAGCTTGAACTTGATGCTGAGGAGCAGAAAAAATATATCGAATTCAGGACCGACCAGCGCAGGGTACACTGGCTGGCTTATCGTTTTATCCTGAAGAATGTTGTGGGCAAAGGGAACAATATCAGGGTGAGGTATGATGAAAACAATAAACCGTTTATTGACCTTTCTGATGATCATATCTCGGTATCACATTCGGGTGAGTATGCAACAGTGATCATCAGCCGGCGGTATCCGGTGGGCATCGATATTGAAAAAGTAAGTCCGCGTTTATACAGGATCGCTGATAAGTTTCTTAGTGATGAAGAAACGGGCACGAGTATCCTGCACATGCCTGCCGAGGGCTTATGCCTGCATTGGTGCGCGAAGGAAGCCCTCTACAAACTTTATGGAAAGCGACAACTCGATTTCAGGGAACATATGAGGATCATTGATCCTCCCCGCGGAGTGGAAGGCTCTTTTCGGGGTTTGATCATGAATGGTGGTGAAGACTACTATTATGATTTGTTTTCCAGGCAGATCGACGATTATTGCCTGGTGTATGCTATCGGCAAGACGTATAGATAATCTTTTCAGCGAAAATTCTCTCTCTTTTGCGAATGAATGGAATTCGTATCTTTGTTTTTCACTTAAATACACATTCAATGTCTTTATATGCCCGGATCAACCAGCAAACAAAAAAACAATTTGCCGTTTTGGTGGATCCTGAGCAATGTGAGGAGCGCTTTATAAAGGAGCTTGTATCGCTTGCCAATGATGCTGCCGTAGATTATATTCTGGTTGGTGGAAGCTTACTGGTGAATGATCACCTCAACAAATGTATCGGCCTTATCAAATCCGGCACAGATATGCCCGTGATCATTTTTCCGGGGAGTGAAATGCAGATCAATGGCAATGCAGATGCCATTTTACTTCTTTCGCTCATCTCGGGGCGCAATCCCGAATTATTAATTGGAAAGCATGTATCTGCCGCCCCATACCTGAGAACCAGCGGACTGGAAATTTTGCCTACCGGCTACATGCTGATTGAAAGTGGAAACTCAACTACTGCCTTGTATATGAGCAATACCAGCCCAATTCCGCGCGAGAAGGCTGATATTGCCGTATGTACGGCCATGGCCGGAGAAATGCTGGGCCTGAAATTGATCTATATGGATGCCGGCAGCGGAGCGGCAATGCCCGTTCCTGTGTCGATGATACGCAAGGTAAAGGCCAGTCTGGGCATCCCACTGATCATTGGCGGAGGTATTACTTCAGCTGAGATCGCATACGAAAGCTGCCGGGCGGGCGCAGATATTGTCGTTGTTGGCACTGCAATAGAAAAGGATATGGGAATGATAAGGGATATTTCCAGTGCTGTAAAATCTGCATAATCCATAACTCCTGGGAACAAAGCGATTATGCAGGCTGAATGATTGCCGCTCACATGTCAATCTCCTTTCCGGTTTAATGCTTCTTAGCCTTCATGCACATTATCCTGATATTTTCCCTGTAAATGGCTGTTTAATGTTGGCAGTATCCAGGCTGCGGTATCCCAAAATTATTTATCTTGCACCGCCAATTTTCAAATCCATAACACATGAAAAAAATATCCCTTATCCTTTTTATTTTATCATTACCGGTAATTCTGTTTTCGCAGGAAAAGAAACTTAGCATTGAAGATGCTTCATACATGAACCGGTCGATCATGGCTGAAAGCCTTAGCGGGCTCTCCTGGATGGGAAGCACCGACTTCTTCACCTATAATGAAGAAAACGAAATCATGGCTTCGAAAGCCACTGAAGAAAAACCATTTAAATTGTTAAGCATTGATGACATAAATGCTGTTTTGAACGAAATGGGCAAGGACAGTTTGAAAAGATTGCCCCGGATTACCTGGAAAGACGATAAGCTTGGCTATTTTACGGCCGGCAAGACAGTTTATACCTATGATGTAAAATCGATGGTGCTCAGTGAAAAAAATCATTATCCTGATGAAGCAGCCAATATCGACCTTGAAACGAATACTTATGCACTGGCCTATACGAAGGATAACAATCTTTTTGTTTCGCTTGAGGGTAAAGAGGAACAGCTTACAAACGATAGTGATCCCGGCATCATAAACGGACAAACGGTGCACCGGAACGAATTTGGTATCAGTGGCGGCACTTTTTGGTCGCTCGCCGGCAAATATCTTGCATTTTACCGTAAAGATGAACGTATGGTAAGCGACTATCCCCTGGTTGACATCGACGCCCGCGTAGCTGAACCGGATAACATTAAATATCCGATGGCAGGTATGAAAAGCCATCATGTTACCCTGGGTGTATATGATGTGGGGAGTGGAAATATAGTATTTCTTGAAACCGGAGAGCCTGCAGAGCAATATCTGACCTGCGTTAGCTGGGGGCCTGAAGAAAAATACATCTATATTGCTTTGCTGAACCGTGATCAGAACCATATGAAGATGAATAAGTATGATGTACAAACCGGAAAGCTGGTAAAGACATTGTTTGAAGAAAAGAATGAGCATTATGTAGAGCCTGAAGACGATCTCACTTTTCTTCATACAAACAACAATGAGTTTATCTGGATCAGCGAAAGGGATGGTTACAGGCATCTTTATCTTTTCAATACTGAAGGAGAGATGATCAAACAGCTTACATCGGGCAAATGGGTTGTACGAAACTTTCTTGGACTGGGGCCGAAAGACAGATTTGCATATTTTACCTCCACTAAAGAAAGTCCGCTAAACTCCGACGTATATTCGGTTAATCTGAAGAATGGCGAAATATCAAATATCAGCATACAGAACGGTACGCATCATGCGGTAATGAATAAAAACGGGAAATACTATTTTGATATTTTCAACGATACCCTCACGGCGCGAAAATATGCTGTAGTATCAACCAAAGGCAAGCTCATGCAGATTTTGAAGGAGAGTAAAGACCCGTTGGCGGATTATGCTACCGGAAAATTGTCAGTCTTCTCCATTGAGGCCGGCGACGGAACCGAACTTTATTGCAGCATGATCACTCCTCCGGGCTTTGATCCCGCAAAAAAATATCCGGTACTGATCTATGTTTATGGCGGACCGCACGCCCAGCTTGTAACAAATTCGTGGATGGGAGGTGCATCACTTTTCTTGTATTACATGGCCCAGGAGGGCTACATCGTGTTTACGCTTGACAACAGGGGATCAGCACATCGCGGGAGGGATTTCGAACAGGCCATTCACCGCAGAATGGGAACAATTGAGGTTGAAGATCAGGCTCGTGGTGTTGAATACTTAAAATCACTGCCCTATGTTGATGCTGACAGGATAGGCGTGAATGGCTGGAGCTACGGTGGTTTCATGACCATTTCGCTGATGCTGAAGCAAGCCGGTGATTTTAAGGTGGGTGTTTGTGGCGGCCCGGTTACCGACTGGAAATATTATGAGATCATGTATGGGGAGCGCTATATGGACACTCCCGAATCAAATCCGGAAGGATATGAGGAAGCCAGCTTGCTGAATCATGCCGATAAGCTTAAAGGCGATCTGCTGATCATTCACGGGACATCCGATCCCGTTGTGGTATGGCAGCATTCGCTGGCGCTGATCAACCGGTTCATCAAGAAAGGCAAACAGGTTGACTATTTTGTATATCCCGGCCACGGGCACGGGGTTGGTGGCAGGGACCGTGTTCACCTCAATGCCAAAATGGCAAAGTATTTTAAAGACCACTTGTAAAACATAGCCTGCCTACCCGGGACGAGCTTAACCAATATTTGTCTATACCATACTGCTGGCGGCGAGGTAATTCATTGATGGGGTTATATTTTTACAAATTCAACTCTTCTGTTGTTGGCTTTACCTTCTGAAGTATTGTTTCCGGCAATGGGGTTTGATTCGCCATAGCCTTTTGTCGTGAGCCGGTCGGGTGAAATACCCATGGATACAAGTTTATTCTTTACTGCTTCGGCACGGCCTTCAGAAAGTTGCTGGTTTACTGCCAGGTCTCCGTCACTGTCGGTATGCCCTTCGACGCTGAATTTTAATTCAGGGTGTTCCTTCATCATTTCGGCAATATTGTTGATGATGCCCATCGACTCAGGTTTGATCGTTGTTTTGCCCACATCAAAGCGTATGCCTGTGGCGATGATCTTACCGTCCTGCAGCATCCTGTCGTAGAGCTTTACCCCTCCTTTTGCCAGGCGGATATTTTTAATGTATCCTGATTTTTCATGTGTCCGCATGTAAGCGCCCCAGATACTGATCCCGATGGGTTTTTCCTTCAGATTAGGAATATTCAGCAGACGGGTATCATCAAGATAAACCTTCAGTGCCCTTTTATTGAATGAAATGGAAACGTGCCTCCAGCCTTCCATCTTGGCGAAAGATGAATTGTCGGCTCCGGGGTACCAGCCTTCAAAACGTCCGGCATTGCATTTGTTCCATCGGATCTTTATCTCCGGCAAGTCAACACTCTTTTGATTCAGTTTATCGTAAAAAATCACATTGTAACTCTGGTAGTTCTCCCCTTCATGGAAATAACAGTCAAATTCAAGGGTAAATACCTCCGGAAGATAAGGTTTATCTGAATTTTCGAGGTATGGCATGATCCATGACCCCTCCCGAAACATGATCACATTTTTACCTCCCAACTTTGCATTTTCAACATTCCCGGAATAAATATCCCATCGTGAGGGAAATTCACCGTTTTCTTCTCCTTCCTGGTTATCTTCAAAAAAGACCTCTTCGCCGGGGACGAAGTCGTAGCTGGCCCATTCCAGTTTGGGTGGTGCAGCAGCTTCTTCTTTTGTTTCTGCTGTTGCATCCTCATGCGTGTCAGAGGTCTGCTTACGCATATCCGTGTTCTGTTCTGCTGGTTCCTTTTCTTCGGCCTTCTTTTCGTTCTTCGGTTCTTCTTCAGGGTTGAAGGCTTTCTCAATTCCTTCATCGATCTTTTTATTGGTTTCCTGTTCAGTTTTCTTTTTAATTTTCCGGAAAGGATTTTCAATCTGTGCCCTTGCAGGAGTGCATATGCTCACTGCGATCATCAGCACAATGATAAGTGAGACTTGTGATTTCATGGCAATGTTTTTTTGTTTTTGTTTTGGATTAACTGTGTGAATGTGAAAAACAAATATAATATAATCAGATATAAAATCCTAATCGGAAAGCATACTTCTCCAGCCAGAATATAACGTTGCATTCAAATATAAACAGGCTAAAGGAATATAAAAGGTATCTGGAAAATTATCTGATCACGATCACTTTCCCCGTGAAGCGGGCTTTTTCATGTTCGAGGCTGAGAATATACATTCCCGGGATGATGGTATCGATGGGGATGGAAACAGAATGTATGTTTTTCAATGAAACTGACCTACGGTAAACCAGAACACCTGAGGTGTTGCGGAGGCTGAGAACTGCCTCGCCGCGAACGGAAGAAGAAATCGTGAGATTTAGTTTTGATTTTGCCGGATTATTATAGCTGACATTAAGGCTTTCCTTTTTTGTCCCTGCAATGTCATCAATATCGAGGCTTTCATCAACCACCAGGTCCATGATCACCGGAAGATGGTCGGACATGTTATACAGGGCGTCGATCAGGTAGGCCGGCAAACTCGTATTGGGCGGATCCTGAATGGTTCCGTTCAGGCGGTTGCCATCCTGGCCAAAAGCCCTGTATGATCCTTCGAGATAATACATTTTAGCGGCCTGATCATTGATGACCTTATTCATCAGGATAAAGTCGAAGCGGTCGTCCATGCCTCCGCTGGCACCACAACCTGAAGAAGTTCCTCTGGTCGACTGTGTATGCACATGCTGAAATTCATATTCTTCATGCCAGTCGCCGATTGCATTTGCCGGGTCGTAAAACCTGAAAACAGGATCATTGTTATTGATCATTAGTTGAAATGCTTCTTCTACTGAATCGTAAAGGTTAAAGTCGCCCATGAACAAATAGTTGCCCGGCCTGTTGCCGGTTTCCAGGTAATTCAGGGCATTGTTTGTCATCACAGCCCGCTGTGCTTCGTCATCATTGCCGCTGCCGGCCTTAAGATGGGCAACAATGCAATAGATGAAGATGGTATCGCCTTCGGCAAGTTTTTCTGAAAGGTAATACAGGCGATATACATCTATATCGCGTACTTCCGACTGAGCCACCACCTGCGAATGCAGTGCGAGTTTTTCGCTGTTATAATATAACTGGTTCACGATATATGAATCGGCGATATTGGGCGAATTTGCCATGCCAAACAGGGCATAGCCGGTTTGGTTCATCACCTCACTCAGAAGGCGCGAATGGTAGGTAGTTAATTTACTGAGTTCATTTACCGTAAAAATATCCGGCCTGGCATAAGAAATGATGGCCCGCAGATAGGCATCTTTCTGATCCGTATTGTTGGTGTTGTTCGTACAAAAACCGCTGTTGCCATAATCCAGCAAATTATAGTGCATCACCCGGAGCGTGTCCTGGGCATTCAATCCCGACAGGAAAATAATTGTTATAAGGGTAAACAGGGTACGCATGTTGATTTAGGAATAAAATGGCATTCATGCCCGACTATCAGTTCTATTTTTTTTCGGGCACTTACTTATGCACTTTTTTAATAAACTCTTCCACTTCGGGTACCCCGCCCTGGTATACGAGGTAACCATTATAGGGTTCTCTTTTTGTGATCTCATCATTGATGGGAGTGAGCATCATTTTTTTTACTTCTTCAGGATCGTCAGTTTGCCCGAGGATCCAGCTCAGTTTGACCCAGGCCACTTCGGGCAGCATATTGCCTGTAGGGATAATACCTTTTGCCATCATGTCGCGTCCGGTATCGTATACAAACATATGCACATAGCCCCAGATCGTTTGCAGGGTCATAAACATATGCACTCCTTTGGCGTGTGCCCGCTCAATGGCCGGATACAGTTCTTTATTTACATGTCCGAGCCCTGTGCCTACGATAATTATGCCTTTATAGCCAGCATCGACCAGAGCATCGAGGGTGTCGGGTTTCATGCCGGGATAATAATACAGCATGCTTACCTTATCGCTGAAATAGGGCTTGATGGTTACATTGCGATCCTTGCGGCGATGGTTATACGTTTTATGTATAGGAATAATTTCCTTGCGGCTGATACGGGCCAGGGGTGTGTCGCCAATTGTGCGGAATGTTGAGCGGTACGACGAATGCATTTTCCTTACCCTGGTTCCTTTATGCAGCAGCCCGTATTCGTCGGAGGTTGGTCCGAACATGCATACCATTACTTCAGCGATATCGGAATGCCCTGCTGCTTTCATCGCATGCATGAGGTTAAGGGCTGCATCGGATGAGGGGCGGTCGGACGAACGTTGTGAGCCGACAAGCACAATGGGCACAGGCGAATTCTGGACCATAAAAGTCAATGCTGCGCCGGTATGGTGGAGGGTATCGGTACCGTGACCGATCACGATACCATCGATGCCATTTTCTATTTCTTTACCAATGGCGACGGCCAGCTTTTTATATTGTTCGGGCCCCATATTCTCACTAAATACGGCAAAGACTTTTTCGGTGTCGAGGTTACAGATATCGGCCAGTTCAGGAACGGCGCCATAAAGCTCACCAGGCGAAAATGCGGGGATCACCGCTCCGGTGCGATAGTCGAGGCGCGAAGCAATGGTGCCGCCGGTTCCAAATAGTTTAACATTGGGCAGCCCTTCGGTAACAGGGAATTGTTTTTCGGGAATCTTATAGCTGGCTTTCTTGTAGCCGGTCTCCTTCATGCCGGTGATCGTCTTAATATCGAGGCCTATATTATATCCGGTGGGGATCTTCAATACGATATGCTGGTCGTCGTCGTTCTCCGACCTTGGCAGAACAGTCCCGATAAAAGTTCCACGGGTGGTGTCGACTACGGCCTGCCCCCAAACGCGTGTGTTATATTTTTTTAAGATCTCCAGTGCATCTCCCTTATAACCCTGGAAAAAGTCGTTGCTCATGCTGCTGTTTTTTTACTGTTATTTATTTTTCACCGTTCACATGATTATACAATGCTTTCATGCTCATGTTTCCGCGTGCAATTTTCCGTAGTTCACCCATAATCCAGTCGGTTTCGTCTTTCTTATTGTCCGACCTCCGTATCTCACGGAATTTTTCTTTCATAAAAGGGATCCTGGCCAGTATCTCTTCCTCCGGTATCCGCTTAAAGTTGATCACTGTGAGCACGGATTCAAAATCCATTTTCGGATGCTCATAGATCACCGGAAGCATATATTTTGCCAGCTCCGTATCGAGTTTTTCTTTCTGCAGAAATTTAAACATGTCGTAGATAAGCTCATAATTGAATGCTTCGGCAGGTTCGAAATGTCCTTCCACAAATTTTAACTGCTCACCGAAGAACGTGCCGGTAAACACCGGATCCGGTTTGAGTGTTTTGATGATGCGTTCGATCAGCGGGTAATGGTTTCGCTTGAAGATGTATGTATAGGTATGCTCAGGGATATTCCATTTTTTCATCTGCTTAAAGCGGTCGATCACATCTGCCGGAAGGGTTTTTCTGATCGCCTCGATCTGCTCTTCTTCCAGGGGCTTTGGCGGAGTGTCGGTATCGGGGTACATCCTGTCGGCACCGGGCAGTACGCGCTCAAAGACCGTGGTTCCGTCTTCGAACGATTTGCGTGTTTCGTTGGGAACTCCTTCCAGGGCCATCAGGCAGCGTTCCTCAATGGTTTCGAGAGCAGTTTTAATGTCTTCCTCAGGTCCCCAGAAAATAAGCTGAGCATCATTTTCTTCTGCTTTGAAGCCTTTGATGATCTTGTTCCGGTTGGTTGCCGTAATCACGCTTTCGAATGCTTCGGAATGTGTCATATTGGGTTTTTCGAGGCATGCGATCACTTTCAGGCGGTCGCTCAGTTCGTCGGCGAATATTTTTCCGGGTTGGGTAAAATGCGAAAGGATACCCTTAAAGCCCGGCAGGTTGACTGCCACAACAGGGTGATGGTGTTTACGGGCTTCCCTGATTGGTGCGTAGGCGAACCTATATGTTTGATAGTTCAGCTGTTTTGACTGTATCTTCCATGCTGAGGTATCACTGATCCTTTTCAGCAGTTGTTCCCTGATGTGCAGCAGAGCCCATTGCCGGAACGCTTCCACGTGCGTTAAGTCAGGTATCCACCTGGTGTGGGCAACCCCTTTTATTTCAACACGTGTTCCGCCCTTGCAGCTAACGTTCACATCTTCACGTCCGGCACCGATGCCGGTTCGCACTTTCCCGGTACTCCTGTTCAGAAAGCGGATATAATCGCAGGCTTCTTTTACTTCGTCGGGGTTAACACAGTCGGGATAGGTAACCGTTTCAATCAGCGGCATACCCAGCCTGTCGGTCTGGTAAGTGCGCACATGTCCGATATCCGAAATTTCGCGGCAGGCATCTTCTTCCAGGCTGAGCTGGATGAGCCTCACTTTTTTGTTTTTGAGCTCGATTTCACCTTCAACGCCGATAATTGCCGTGCGCTGGAATCCTGTGGGAATACTGCCATCGAGGTATTGCTTACGCGTAACATGCACCTCGCCAACAATATTCAGTTTCGACAAGAGCGATATTTCGATAGCGATATCGAGGGCTTCCTGATCGATAGGGAATGGCGGTGTATCGTCAACATCATAGGTGCAGGCGGTGGTGTTGTTGATCCGGTAGATAATTTCTTTGCGGGTTTTAAATTCCATGAGCGCCGTGCCGTCATATTCGCCCAGCTCGCTGAGGGTGGGCCGCATGTGGCGGATCAGCTCAGCGTCATAATCTTCGTGCTTGTTGTAGATCCCTGCCGGGCAATGGCAGAAAAGTTTTTCTTTGGTTTTCAGTTGCTGGTGTACTTCCAGGCCCGACATAAACCCTATGCGGTCGTAATCGGCCTGCGTGGCCTCTTTGCGCGGAACATACCCGATCTGTTCCATGGTCTGGCGGTAATTCTGTTCCGGATCGAACGTCTGCTTCATTTAAAAATAAAGTTATAAGAATAGAGGGGCAAATGTATGAATTTTCCCTGGATGGTGATGGATTATTTCAGGGTTTCAGTGCCTGCCCCGAGGACTCGGTGGTTTCAGTGATTCAGTGATTCAGTGTTTCAGTGTTTCATGGTTTCAGCGCTTCAGTGATTCAGTGTTTCAGGGTTTCAGCGCTTCAGTGCCTGCCCCGAGGACTCGGTGATTAAATGGCTAAATGGCTAAATGGTTAAATGGCTTTTATGGTTTGAAATCAGATATCAGATATCAGAAAAGCGAAGTCAGAAATGAATACAGTATTTAGTATTGAGTATCAGGTATTAAGTACCCAGATTTGTTATTGTATCAACCCCTATAAAACTGGACTAATTTCCTTTTTAGTTAATACTTGGTTA
>JAVVEM010000096.1:0-2975 GCA_032250805.1 Bacteroidales bacterium | reverse complement strand
AGTCAAATGGTATATGATACATGACAAATGGTGCATGGTGCCTGAGATGGGGAGAAAAGGAGAAAGGATAAAGGGAAAACGGAAAACGGAAAACGGAAAAGGGAGGAATATTCATGTTTTATTTGGCATTGAGTATTTTGCATTTTACATGTTTTATTTAAGTCAAATGGTATATGATACATGACAAATGGTGCATGGTGCCTGAGATGGGGAGATGGGGAGAAAGGGAGAAAGGAAATGATGAACACTGAACATGAAGTTTCATTTGGCACCATTGTCATCCCGAGCGAAGTCGAGGGGCGGCACTCATTACGTAGTACCTTGTACCTGTTACCTAATACCTGATAGCACTTACGAAATAAAATTTTAAAATAAATAAATATTGCTTTATGGAAAACATCCGCTTCAAGGCGCTGGAGGCCACGTTAAACCGAAAACCCCATGTATTTAAATTTCCTGGCGGGAAGATCTCGGAATATTTTGGCGAGCAGACCTTCAGTCTGGTGTCGATGCAGGAGTTTCTTCCTGCCGACGCTTTTATGCAGGTACAGCGTTCGATGAAAGTGGGGAAGAAGATCGACCGGAAGATGGCCGATCAGATCGCTGCTTCGCTCAAGGCCTGGGCCATGAGCAAGGGAGCCACGCATTATACCCACTGGTTTCATCCCCTGACGGGAGCCACAGCCGAGAAGCACGATGCTTTTATCAGTCCTATGGAGGGCGGCGGTGCCATTGAAAATTTCCAGGGCGTGCAACTGGTACAGCAGGAGCCTGATGCTTCGAGCTTTCCGAGTGGCGGCATACGCAACACTTTCGAAGCGCGTGGATATACCGCCTGGGATCCTACCAGTCCGGCATTCATCATGGACAACACCCTGTGCATCCCAACCGTATTTGTATCGTATACCGGTGAAGCGCTCGACTACAAAACCCCTTTGCTCAGTGCCATAGAAGCTGTTGATAAGGCCGCCACAGCCGTATGCCATTATTTTGAAAAAGGTGTTACTAATGTGATCCCCACTTTGGGCTGGGAGCAGGAATATTTTTTGGTGGATACGGCCCTCTACATGGCGCGTCCCGACCTGTTGCTGACCGGCAGGACCGTGTTCGGTCATGCTTCGGCCAAGGACCAGCAACTGTCCGACCATTATTTTGGCAGTATCGCCCAAAGGGCAAAAGAGTTTATGAAAGAATTTGAATATGAGTGCCACCGTTTGGGGATACCGCTCAAGACCAGACATAATGAGGTGGCGCCCAACCAGTTTGAATGTGCTCCGGTATATGAAGAAGCCAATCTGGCCGTGGATCATAACCAGTTGCTGATGCACATTATGCAGAAAGTGGCCCGCAATCACGACCTTACCGTTTTATTGCACGAAAAACCCTATGCCAGGGTGAACGGTTCGGGAAAACACAACAACTGGTCGCTGGCCACGAATAAGGGCGATAATCTGCTGAGCCCGGGAAAAGATGCGAGGTCGAACCTGCGTTTCATCACCTTTCTGGTCAACATACTGATGGCTCTCGACACCCATGCCGGGCTGCTCAGGGCGAGCATTGCTTCGGCGGGCAACGACCTCCGGCTGGGAGCCAATGAAGCTCCGCCGGCCATCATCTCAGCATTTATCGGGACCTACCTCACAGGTATCCTCGACCAGATCGAGAAGAGCCGCCTGAATGGCAAGTTTGCTTCGGAGGTACATATGGAGATGAACCTGAAGGTGCCCAAGATCCCTGAGATCCTCGCCGACAATACCGACCGGAACCGTACATCGCCATTTGCATTTACCGGCAATAAGTTTGAGTTCAGGGCGGTGGGCTCTGCCGACAACTGTTCGAACGCCATGACGGCCCTGAATCTGATCATGGCCGAGCAGTTGAAGCAATTCAAAAAAGAAGTGGATGCGCTCATCAGCAAAAAAACACCAAAAGGAGAAGCCATCTACCAGGTACTGAGGAAATATATCAAAGCCTCGAAGCGGATCCGTTTCGAAGGAAACTCATACAGCGACGAGTGGGTGGCGGAAGCTGAAAAGCGTGGCCTGTCGAACCTTCCATCGACACCGGAGGCCCTGAAAGCCTATGTCTCGGAGAAGACCATCAGCCTGTTTGAAGATAACGAAGTGCTGAGCCGCCGTGAGTTGCAGGCCCGCTACGAGATCAAGCTGGAGAACTATATCAAGAAGATACAGATCGAATCGCGGGTAATGGGCGACCTGGCAAAAAACCACATCATCCCCATCGCCGTAAAATACCAGAATACCCTGATCGACAATGCACGGGGACTTAGCGAGGTGCTTGATTCGAAGACCTATGTAAAGCTGTCGCGCCTGCAGGTGCAGACCATCAGGGAGATATCGGAGCATATCACAGCAGTAAAAACCAATGTCGATGCCATGCTCGAAGAGCGCAAGAAAGCCAATAAGCTGGAATCGCTGGAAGCCGCCGCCGAAGCATACAACAAAAACGTGATGGCATATTTCGATGTCATCCGCCGCCACGTCGACAAGCTCGAGCTGCTGGTTGATGATGAACTATGGCCCCTGCCGAAATACCGGGAGCTGTTGTTTATACGATGAGCCAAATACTATACGGTATACGGTATTTAGTATTGGGTATTGAGAGGCAAGGGGCAAGGGAATGATGAACATCGAACAGGGAATAATGAACATGGAAGTTTGCCTGCCTTCGGCAGGAATAGAGAACAGAGGGACTGGGGACAAGGGACAAGGGACAGGGGACAAGGGAATGATGAACATGGAAGTTTAATGATTTAGCGATTTTCGATTTCCGATTTTCGAATTGTTCACTTAATCCAATATTCAAACTCTTCGTGTTCTTCGCGCGGAACTTTGTGGCCTTTGCAGTGAAAAAAACTTAAAAATAACAAGTAACAAATAACAAATGACAAATCTGGTTACTGGTCACTGGTTACGACTGCACGAACTCACGAACTCACGAGCACACGACAAGAA
>JAVVEM010000095.1:0-2988 GCA_032250805.1 Bacteroidales bacterium | reverse complement strand
GAAAAAAATCAGGAAGCATGATTTTACAGTAGCGATGAATACCTTGAAGTTGGAAGTAAAACAACAACAAAACATCTTCAGAAAGATGGAAAAGGCAATGACCAAATGGATTGAGCTGATCGACATTGGTTTTTTAAATGAAGAATTCAGGGAGCAGTATAAAGCAATTATCAACGAAAGGGCTAATCGTGTTTTGTGATACATAAACCGCTTCCCTTGACCCCTCTTACATGGATGATAAACAGGCTGTGAAAGTTAGTTACTTGTGCCGCTTCATGCAGTCTGACTCACGGTTCAAACACCGTTGAGGCATAAACAACGGGGTAGGTGGTGAAATATCCTATGGCTCCTCCACTCATATTTCCGTTTACATTGGCAGGCGGGCCACTGAAAAGGGGTGTGCTGAAACTTACTTCATCCTGCACCTGCCAAACATAATTGGCATAGCCTTCGGTAAGGCTGGAAGCCTGGAAGGTGATCACATCACCAGGACGCAGGCGCTCACTATCTTTCGCCTGGTTCAGGTAACCTACCCCTATGCCGTTGGTAAATCCTCCGTCGTAAAAGCGGTCATCAACGATAAGCTTCTCGTTGAGCGTATCGGTGAGCAAGGTGTCGTTTTTATAAATGTTGAACATATACCAGTTGGCACCCGGGGGATCCCAGTAGTAACACTGTATGATATAAAAGCCTTTTTCGCCAAAATCGGGTTCAAATTTAAGGGTGATATATGCTGAATCTCCTATAGAAGGTGTGGAAGAAACTGCAGTATAGTGCGTTTGCCCGTCGATTTCCTTATCAAGCTGGATGTCGAGGGTGTAGGTCTTTCCGCTTTCAGCCCTATAATTGTCGGGCAATTGATAAACACCCGGGCTTTCTTCCGAAAGCAACACGGCATTGCCTTCATCGTCCTTCACCAGCACATCAGCATTTGTAACAGGAGGAGGAGGCTGATTATAAAAATAGCTTGTTGATTCGGTCAAAATAATTTTATGTATGGCAGTTTCGTCGGAAGTGATCTGTCCGTCAACAACCAGGCGGGTATAGGTATCGTCCAGCTCAACATCGATACGTTCAGTGCATGAGCCCAGTGCAAGGCTGCCTGCCAAAAGCAGGAGTAATACAGATCGGTTTATTGTTATGGGTTTCATATGCCTGACTAAAATTTAAAATTATATGTAATGGCGGGAATGATCCCGAATAAATAAGTTTGTTCTGCGTATGTTTCATATCCGCTACCGGGACTTCCGGGCGATGATTGCTCCTGTACAAAGTTGATCGACCAGGTATTGTGGCGGTTGTATGCATTATAAAGGGCCAGGGTCCACGAATGCTGCCATTTTCGTCCGGGATTTTCTTTTCCGTAAAGTGTAACCGATACATCCAGTCTGTGATAATCCTGCATGCGGTAGGCATTACGGTCGGAATAGATGGGCAGGATTACACCTCCAATTACGGCTCTTCCGGTGGGAAAAGTCAGCGGTTGGCCAGTGGAATAAACCCAATTGGCTGCCACCGTCCAGCGGGGTGAAATATCCCAGTTGCTGACTATGGAAATATCGTGCGGACGGTCGTAGGGTGCCGGGTAGATATTTCCATTGTTAATATCAGGAAACTTTCTCCAGGTGCGCGACCAGGTATAGCTGACCCACCCGCTGATCTTGCCGTGAACAAGGGGTAGCCCGTTAATCCTGACAAGGGTTTCAATGCCATACGACCAGGCTTTCCCAAAACGTATTTCACCTTCCAGCTCTTTATTCAGCAGCAATTCGGCATGATCTTTAAAGTCGATGGCATTGTTCATCAATTTATAATACCCTTCGAGTGATGTTTCGATAAGATTGTTTTTGAAATTCCTGAAATATCCCAGAGCAAACTGGTCGGAAAGCTGCGGTTTCACATTCGGGCTTGCCGGAAACCATATGTCGAGCGGAGTGCCTGCAGTAGAGTTCTGGGCAACCTGGATATACTGCATTGTGCGGGCCCAGCTTGCTTTTACAGCAGCGCTTTCCGACAGCAGGTAATTCAATCCTATCCTGGGCTCAATTCCCCCGTAGGTTTGATAGATTTTACCTTTACCATAAACAGTTGAATCAATGCTTTCAAAATGATCATCGAAATTGTATACAACCCCCGGCCCGATATTTGAGAAGCCTGAAAACCTCAATCCGTATTTGAGCGTGAGCAGGCTACCGATCTTTTGCTCATTGCTTATATAAACAGCCGATTCGATGGCATGGCTTTTCGGCAGGATCCATTCATCAAAAAGGGAGTTTTCGCCCTTACCCCGGGCCTGACCCGGATTAAAAGTATGATAAAGGGAAGTAAGCCCGAAACGTATTGTATTTTTTTCATTAAGATACCAGGTGAGATCGGCTTTGAGTCCGAGATCTTCCAGGTCGGAGTCCCATTCAAATGAATTGGCATCGTTGTCGGATGCAGTTCCCAGACCGTACTTATACTTGCTGTATATGAACGAGAAGTTCGAGAAGAGGTTGCTGGAAAAAAGGTGGTTCCACCTCAATGTGGCAGTCTGGTTTCCAAGCCTCATGGCTGCAAATTGATTTTTAAACACATCCCTGCCGAAATACCCTGATGCGTAAATGCGGTTGTTATCATTAAAGGTATGATTGGCCTTGGCATTAAAATCATAAAAATACAGCTTGCTATCCCTGATGTTCTCATCATTGGCCAGGGGCAGAAAAAGGTCGGCATAGGTTCTTCGGCCCGAAACAAGAAAGGATGTTTTATCTTTAATAACAGGCCCTTCAAGTGTAAGCCTGCTTGAGATAATACCGATGCCTCCGCTGCCTGAAAACTTTTTTGTGTTGCCATCTTTCATTCGTACATCCAGCACCGACGATAGCCTGCCGCCATACCTGGCCGGGATGTCGCCCTTATAAAGCTTTACATCCTTGATGGCATCGTTGTTAAAAACCGAGAAAAACCCCAGAAGATGACCCGCATTGTATACCGTTGCTTCATCGA
>JAVVEM010000013.1:0-74077 GCA_032250805.1 Bacteroidales bacterium | reverse complement strand
CCCAACCGGGGGAGGAGAGTTACTGTGCCGGCTGTCTGCATGAATTGGTTTTTTCCAGATGCATTGTAATCTCCTCTATTACAATTTCATTGTTGTCAAATACAAATATACCGGAATATTCTTTATGTTCGCTTAAACCTGACCAGGATATGATCCACACATTCATACGCTGTTATCATTTTTTCTAAATGCAATCATTATTTTAATGATATTGTGCCTGTCGCTCATCAGGAGATGAGCTTTTAATACGCACGAATCGGGAGATTCGCGCGAGTTGGGGGATACCCGAACCAAGTTGCTCAACAAGCTCAGGATCTTTGTAAATGCGCATAATTTCCTTATTGCGTGGTATAGAGTAGCCCTCAAAAAACTCATCCTGATGAAGTCCTTCAGGAAGACTACCGGCTGAAGTGATTTCTATCCTGTCAGAAAATATTTCAATTTTCGGAGGGATCTCTTTGGAATAATCATTATGGACGATGGCGTTAATAACAGCTTCCCGGATGGCAATAGGATTCCACAAGCGTGTATCCTTGCGCTCTTTAGAAGTAATTTTAGTAGCCGTACAATTCTCAATGTCCAGTTTAAACTTAATCTGAATGTATAACATAAAGATAGGCGTCCATCAAGATCCTCCAATAAATTAATTCAAAATTATTTCAAATTAAGATCAGTCGCCTGCTGGCTCCACTTCCCTGTTCTTTACATACTTTTCCAGCCACTGGTCCTGTTCCCACAAAAGGTGAAGGATGCTTTCCCTGGCCCGGTAACCATGGCTCTCTTTGGGCAGGATTACCAGCCTAACCGTGGCTCCAAGGCCTTTTAATGCATTAAAATAGCGCTCGCTCTGCATGGGGTAGGTGCCGGAATTATTATCGGCTTCGCCATGGATCAGCAGTAAGGGCTCGTCCATTTTATCGGCATGCATAAATGGCGACATCGCATAATAAATTTCAGGAGCCTCCCAATAGGAACGTTCTTCACTCTGAAACCCAAAAGGGGTCAGGGTGCGGTTATAGGCTCCGCTGCGGGCAATGCCGGCTGCAAAAAGATCAGAATGCGAAAGGAGATTAGCCACCATGAAAGCGCCATAGCTATGCCCTCCCACCGCAACCCTGTTGCGGTCGATATAACCCAGCGAATCCACTGCGTCAATAGCTGCTTTGGCATTGGCAACGAGCTGGGGAATGAAAGTATCATTGGGCTCTTCCTCTCCCTCGCCAATGATGGGAAATGAAGCATCGTCAAGTATCACATACCCTCTTGTTAGCCAGTATACCGGCGACCCGTAGTAAGGATAAATAAATTCATTCGGGTTTTGGGTGTTCTGGCCCGCAGTGGATTTGTCCTTATATTCCGTAGGATACGCCCACATGATCATCGGCATCTTTTCTTTTTTCTCCTTATCATAAGCTGGGGGGAGATACAATGTTCCGGAAAGCTCCACACCGTCGTCCCTTTTGTATTTGACAACCTCTTTTTCAACGCTTTCCAGACTTTTAAAAGGATTCTCGAAAAAGGTGATCTGCTCAGGCTTGCTATTGTTGATGTTTTTAAAGTAATAATTCGGGTATTCCACTGGCGATTCGATTCTTACCAGCAGGCGTGAGGTTTCGGGATCGTAATCAGATATGGATTCAAGCTTGTCTTCATAGGGTGAAGTATAAAGCCTGCTGACCTCTCCTGTTTTCAGGTTCATCTTCGAGATAAAAGGAAACTGCCCTTCTTCGGTGTATCCCCTGCCATTGAGGAAGGCATCATTCTTTTTCATCACCAGTACCGATGAGCCGTATTCATTCCTCACGGTAAGGAATCGGCCGGGATCGCTGTATACGTCCTGGTAGTTTCGGTCGAAAAGGATTTGGGGCTCAGCAGTGGGATTTGATGGATTAAAAAGATAGGTTTTGGTGTTTCGGGTATTCCACCAGGAGTCATATGCAATGGCCATATGGTCATTGCCCCAGGTAATTCCGCTGAAACGATTAATTGTTTTTAAAATGCTTTCGGGCTCACCATCGAAAGGCCCTTCAAGCTCAAAGACTTCATCACGGTATTCGGTTTCATTTTCCGGGTTGCCCTCGTCCAGGGCCACAACATAGATCAATGTCGAGGGTTTATCGCTTCTCCAGGAAAAATTTCGCTTCCCGGTCCTGCACGACATAAAACCTTTTGGAAGATCTTCGATTAAAGGCACTTCAACAAGGGTATTCACTCTTTCAGCGTTTTTTGTATATACGGCCGTAACGGATGGGAACCTGTAATAAGGCACCAGGTAAGAAAAAGGTTTTTCGACCGTACTCACCATCACATAATTCCCGTCGGGCGAAAAATTAATGCCTGAATACATGGCGCTTCCCAGCCATTTTTCCATTTTTCCGTCGAGGTACACACGGTACAATTCCGACAGGGCCAGTTGTTCAAAATTAAATTCATCATTTTTATTTTTGAGCAGATCCTGATAGGTTCTGTTCTGTGCTTTTTTCCCATCATTTACCGAAACCGTCGGCCCTGAAGGCACTGCTGTTTTGGTATCGATCAGTTCCTGTCTGCCGGGAGGAACCATTTTTACCAGCAGGCTTTGTCCATCCTCAAACCAATTGGCAACATCGCGCATGTTCGCATTGATCCGGGGCTCAGTAAGCTTCCACATGCCGGTCTTTTCAATGTCGAGCACCCAGAGCTCAACACCATCGGAAGTGGTATTGGTAAGGGCAAGCATTTTCTGATCGGGAGACCAGCTAAGGTTTGCCAGTGCCGGATCTTCAGGCATTCCTTTAATATCAATAATTGCGCTGCTCCCGCCTTTCAGATTTTTTAACCTGATATTGTTATAATATGTTGTCCTGCTGCCGATATTTGTTTTCGGGTCGATACGAAGGCCGCCAAGACGCAACTCTTCCTGCGAAAGTTCAGCAATCGATTTATAGGCGTCGCGGTAAAGAAGGATCATATATTCTTTTTCCTCATCAAGCATGACCCCGGGGGCCCGCTCAACATCAACCAATTCAAGAATTTCTTTTGGCGGTTTCCGGTAGCTCAAATTTTCCTGGGCCGATGCACAGAGAACAGAAAATAAGAGTGATAAAAGCAGAATTTTTTTCATATAAAAAGAGTTAAGATTGTAGGGATAAAACCCGTCCTAAGCGGTTTGTCCTATCAAAAATAGTAAAAACAGAATTTAGATAAAAAATAATTAGCCCAGGATGAGCTGTATCGTTATGTATTTGTTTGCCTGAAAACATCTTATTGATTTGAGGGCCGCTGCGGGCGATGCCTAAAAGCCTCGCAGCTCCAATTCCTTACGCTTATAAAATTCGGCCTTTTCTTCAATACCAAGGGTTCTGGCAAGCTGCACCAGCGCCCTGATTGATGGCAGGAATTTGGGATTGCGGTTATATGCCTGCTCCATGTTGATATATGCTTTGCGAAAATATTTATTGGCTTCATTGTACAGGCTGTCGGCCATGGCATCTGTATCTTCATTTAATCCTTTCAGGTAAACATCAGAGCCAAGGTTATTATATAAGGCACCCAGGTTAAAATAGGCCAGTTCCCGGCTGTCATCAATGCTGATAGCGGTTTCGTAAGCATCTATGGCCAGGTTCATATCTACTTTTTCGAGCAGGTTTGCATAGGAAACATGGATATCGTAATCTTCGGGATAAAGGCTCATCACCTCCCTGAACCTGACCAGGGCATCGTCAATCAAAGCGGGATCACCAAGGTATATATCCAGTTCAAAACCAATAAGGTCGATCATACCTGATTCGTATGCCTGCCTGTCTTCCCTGCTGAGTGCGCCTCCTGATTTGCTGTATTCGCGCTTAAGCATGTTCTGGCCTTCCATCAGACTGGCCAGGGCCTTATTGTTATCCTTCAAAAAATATCGTTCGATAATGGCTTTTCTGAAATACACATAAGCCATCAAAAAATCCGGTGTTGCAGGGGGCCGCTCGCGATAGGCCGGGATGCCCAGATTAAAATTTATCAAAGCGGCAGATGAATCACCTGTCATCATCATTGCCTGCCCTAAAAGGTCATAAACCAGGTAGGTTTGGCTGATATTTGCGGCTGCCTGCAAATATCCGAGCGACGCCTGCAATGCTGATTCGCGGACATTGCCGGGCTGATCATCATTTTTAGCTGTATTGAGCGCTGAGAGGCCGGTCTGAAGCAATGGACTGTAGAGGTCGGCCAGGTCGCGCCGGATATCGATGCTAAGTTTGTCGTTTGCCGTTTTTAGTGCTTCATTGTAATCGTAATAGCTCTCGATCAAGGCATTCTGCATGCCGGCCAAACGCTCATTATCTCCCTCCTCGAGGGCAATCCGAAGAATCTGAATACGTGATTTTCCCCGATAGTAGTAAGCTGCCGGGATATAGTCGCCGCTAAGGGCATCTATATGAACGAGGGCATCGCCGGTAAGTTCGAAAGCTTGCTCAAAATCACCCTCACTATATGCCTTTATCGCATTTGACACAAGGCTGTTTTGCGATTGGCAGACAAGGCTCCCAAGCAGTATCAGGCCAATCGCCAGGTATATTGTTTTGAATTTTTTCATCATTTATTATTTTCCATTAACAGGTCGCTGTATGATTGGCCGATCAGATTATCCTCATGGATCATTAACAGATCCATGTAAAACCGGCATTGTTTGTTGAGCGTTTCCTCCTGCCCCGCCTCACCAATGGCTTCGATCTCCACAAAATCGCCCAGATCCTTTACCCTGTCAATATGAAACTTGACATTATCGATAAAATAAATATCGCGTTGCTTATCAACAATTGTCTTAATGCCAAGCACTTTACGGAGAATGTTCTTTAATCCGGGGTTTTTGCCTGCCGGATAAAGTACGACCTCCGATTTTTTTGGCCCCGACACATTATTGCGACAATAGTAAATAAGATTATTTTCAATATTTCCCTCGCGCAATTTCAGGCGTCCGGTTTTCGCCGCAAAATATGTATCCACCTGGTGATCGCGGCCCTTATGCTCAGCACTGTTGGCACGAAGAATACGGGCAATCAATTCCGGGTCGGGGCAGCGGGCTTTTATTTCAATATTGACTGGCATAAGGCAGAAAATACGAAGATACGCAAGAAAATTGCAATGGCCGCTTCGAAGAGCCATAATTGCGGGCAGGTGTTCGGGCCATTCCCAATGATAACGTGCAAAGCTAATCAATGTCTTTTTCCGTTCATCATCAGGAACACGATTTTTATACCTTTGTTTACATTCAAATACAGATTATGCCTGGACAGAACATATTTGCATTGAAATGAGAAAAACCCTTCCGGCCATAAGAGATGGGATCAATTTTATCGCTACACTAAATGCAAGTAAGCTGATAAATGCGCTGTGTATTCATTTCAGTTATGTTGCAAGCATTCTGCTGCGCAGGCCAAAGCATTGTGGCCTGCCAACATCAATTTCTATTGAACCAACCACCTCCTGCAACCTGCGATGCCCTGAATGCCCGGCCGGGCTCAGAAAATTCAGCCGTCCAACCGGCATGATGCCCGCCGATATATTTAAAAATGCCATCGACCAGCTAAAGGCTAAACTGATCTGGCTCATGTTGTATTTCCAGGGCGAGCCCTACCTGAATCCAGCATTTTTTGAAATGGTGCAATATGCTGCAAAGGAAAAGGTATATACGGCTACAAGCACCAATGCACATTTTCTGACCGACGAAAATGCGCGTAAAACTGTTGAATCAGGCTTGCATCGTCTGATCATTTCAATCGACGGCACCACACAGGAAACTTACCAGCAGTACAGGATCGGGGGCAAGCTGGACCAGGTTACCGAAGGTGTTGCGAATATCGTAAAATGGAAAAAGCAACTGGCCTCGACGACGCCCTACGTCATTGTGCAGTTTCTGGTTCTCAAATCCAACCAGCACCAGATCCCCGAAATTAAAGCACTGGCAGGGAAACTTGGTGTCGACAGGCTGGATCTGAAAACTGCGCAGGTATACAATTATGCGAATGACAACGACCGCATTCCCGATGATCCGAAATATGCCCGCTACGTGAAGACTGCAGAAGGCAGATGGAAATTAAAAAAACCTTTAAAAAACCATTGTTTCAGGATGTGGAGTGGTGCTGTGATCACCTGGGATGGCACCATTGTTCCGTGTTGCTTCGACAAGGATGCATCGCATAAGCTGGGATCGCTTGATCGTAACAACTTTGCAAAAATATGGAAAAGCGAAGCATACCAAAGCTTCAGAACGCAAATCCTGAACGACAGAAGTAAAATTGAAATTTGCAGAAATTGCACTGAATAATGCGCCTGAAAGTGATGCGTATTTTTATTTTGTCCGGTGCAGGTTATCGGGCCTTACGGATCAAACCGTCATCATATCCTTTTCCTTCACCTCGAGCATATCATCAACTTTTTTGGTATACTCATCGGTAATCTCCTGTATTTTGTCCTGAACCCTTTTTGATTCATCTTCGGGCAGGCCTTCTTTTTCGAGGCTTTTGGCAAAGTCGTTGGCGGTTCTTCGTGTATTTCTGATGCTGATCCTTGTATTTTCGGCTTCGATTTTGGCCTTTTTCACCAGTTCAAGCCTTCGTTGCTCAGTGAGCGGTGGCACGCTGATGCGGAGCACTTCGCCTTCGTTTTTAGGATTAAATCCCAGATTGGCATTGCGAATGGCCTTTTCCAGCTCACCCAAAATGCTTTTATCCCAGGGCTGAACGATAATCTGGCGTGGGTCCGGTGTGTTGATATTTGCCGTTTGTTCGATGGGGGTCATTGCCCCGTAATAATCAATTTTTACGCCTTCAAGCATCTGCGGACTTGCTTTTCCGGCACGTATTTTCTGAAACTCCTTTTCAAGATGGCTTAGAGCATTCTCCATCCCTTCTTTGGCTTCATCCAGGCACATTTGCGCTTCTTCGTTCATGATGCTGGTATTTTAATGTTATGATAACAAATATAATATTTTTTATGAATTGATCAATGTACCTATATTGTTTCCTGCCAAAACCTTCAGCAGATTTCCTTTTTCGTTCATGTTAAACACATAAACCGGCAGCTTGTTTTCCCTGCACAGGGTAAAGGCCGTCTGATCCATCACCCGGAGTCCTTTTTCCAGAGCTTCATCAAAGCTCAAACTGTCGTACTTCACCGCCGAGGAGTCTTTCTCTGGATCGGCCGAGTATACGCCATCCACCCGTGTACCTTTTAATAAAATGTTGGCTTTGATCTCGAGCGCACGCAATGCCGAGGCTGAATCGGTTGTAAAGTATGGGTTGCCGGTACCTCCGCAGATGATCACCACTTTTCCCCTGTCAAGTTCTGCTATTGCCTGTCGTGCACTCATAGGCCTGGCCACAGGTCTGATCAGCATGCCTGAAAAAAGCTCAGTTTCAACATGCTGTTTCTCCAGTTCAGCCTGGAGGGCCAAACTGTTGATCACCGTTGCCAACATCCCCATATAATCGCCCTGCACACGATCCATACCTTCAGTGGCACCTTCCAGTCCCCTGAAAATATTCCCTCCTCCAATCACAATAGCGATCTGGGTGCCACTTGAAGCAGCTTCGGCTATTTCAGAAGCAAACTGCAATAAACGTTCAGGGTCGATGCCATGGTCTTTTTCACCCATCAGGGCTTCGCCGCTCAATTTAAGAAGGATTCTGTTCAGCTTCATAATTCATTATTTTATAATCAGCATGGATTTTACTTCAACCTTATCATCGGTTTGTATTCTGTAAAAATATCTTCCCGGCACCAGGTTTCCGGCATTCCACAGGAAGATGTGATCGCCAATGGTTCGTCGGGCCTGTATGAGCCATTATAGGGGGGCGCTCCCTGCGAGATGGATATATCGGCTTGATCATCAAAAATGGTACCTGAGTAATTGTTCCCTGATGCGCCATTTCCCACACTGAGTTTAATTTCGGTGCCTCCGGGACTGATAAGATATATTTCAACATCGCCGGTATATGTGTGGGTTATGTCGACCATCACATTCAGGTCGAAAAGTGCGCCTTCCTGATCTACAAAAATCGTATCATAAAGATTCTCCAGGTCATTAATGGCTTTCGGAACAGTGTTGCTGCAATCCGCCAGCGAACTGACGTCGGCGATCAGGTAGGAATAAAAAATTTCAGGAGCAATGTTGCCCGGGGGGTTCAGCCCCCTGCCTCCGGCAGGAAGGGTTGCCACCAGGCTGGCATCTTCATTCTGAACTCCAAAATAATAGTCAACCTTTGTGGGTGCAGCCTGCCCCGGAATGGTAAAGTAAAAAGTATCCTGAATGGATGAAGCAGCCTGTAATTCCATAAATGCACCCTCATCAAGCCTGTAATATAATCGCGGGGAACCAGAGCCTGTAGCAATTGGATGGCTTGTATTGATAACCAGCATGGCCTCCCTGTCATTTGTAAAATTTCCTGATGCAAGCGGTTCATGAATCAATTCCATTTTCATATCCATGCCGTGTGTTGCCATAGTGGCGAAGGCTGCCTGCACCATCTGATGAAAATAGGGAATATTGCAATTATCGAAAATATCATTGGTGGTATGATAAAAGGCATTGAAATCGTACCAGTCCTCTATTGCAAGAATGGCCTGGTAGCCATTGTTCCAGAAGGGAGAATGGTCGCTGGCACCTGTTGTGATATAGTTATGGCTGAAGTCGAAGTCATAAGTTGCCAAAACGGCGGTGTAATCATTGGTAAAAGGTGTTGATTGTGTATTGGTGGATATCGACATTTCGTAGTCGCCATCTGAATCATAGGCGATCATATCGAGATTGAGCACCCCCAAAATATCATCGCCATTTTGTGCAGCCTGGCCGGCATAGGCATTACTTCCAATCAAACCTTGTTCTTCTTCATCAAAAGCGATAAATTTAACCGTATATTTCAGGTCATAATCTTTCAGAAGGCGCGCAGTTTCAAGCACACCAACTACGCCCGAAGCATTGTCGTCGGCTCCCGGAGCATCATCACCCTGTGGCATGTCGTCATAATACGCACAAACGATGAATTGCTTATCAGGAAACTGACTGCCTGTAATCGTAGCAACGACATTTTCGCCGTTGTTGTTGAAGTAATGATATTCAACGGGAAGGCCCATAGCTTCGAACTGTTCATAGATCCATTGGGCCGCAAGCGGGTTAAAGCTTGAAAAGGAATGCCTTGAGTCGAGTGTATATTGATTCCCGCCGATCATTACCGGTACCTCGCCGGAAAGCTCTTCCAGCAGGACTGAAACAGTTGATTCGGTAATTTCGTTTTTCAGTGAATCGACCAGCGGACTGTAAGCAACCTGTGCGCTTAGGAACAGTCCCGTCGCCATTGCAATAAGGAGTAGATATATTTTCTTCACGGTATAAATTTTTTTAGTGAAAGCAAAGATACGGTATTATCTATTAAGGGCAAGATTCAGGGAAGGTGGAATTAATTTATGCAGGCTCATTATAATGTTTCTCATTCCGGTCATCTGAACATATTTCCCTATCTTCGCTGATCATAAATAAATCATGGAAAACCTGGCCTACAACCTTATACCTGTTATCCTGATCTTTGTATTGGGGTTTTTACTTAAGGTGCTGGGAGTGCTCAAGCAGGATCACGGCGATGTTTTTATGCGCGTGGTGTTTTATTTATCCCTTCCTGCCCTGGTCATCCTTTCCCTTACACGTATAGAGCTTACCAAAGAGCTGGCATGGCTGCCCCTGATCTCGTTTTCCATTATCATGATACAATTTGGCGTAGCGTACATCATTGGAAAAATGATGAAACTCGACCGGAGGACACACGGGGTGCTTATGGTGGGCACAATGATCATGAACATTGGTTTTGCCCTTCCCTTTGTGATCGCAGCATATGGTGATGAAGGACTGGCGGTGCTGTCGATCTTTGATTTCAGCAATGCGGCACTGGCCTTCACGCTGGTATATTATATTGCCTGCCGCTACGGCGAGCATGGAAACTCAAATAAGATCCTGATAAAGAAATTTGCCGCTTCGCCTCCTTTGTGGGCGCTGATCGCAGGTGTTCTGCTAAACCTGAGCAATACAGCGATCCCCCCGGTACCGGCCAGGCTTTTACAAATTCTGGGCGACCTTACCATACCCCTGATCATGATCACCCTCGGGGTATTTTTCAATATCAGGCTGATCAAACCCGTTTCAGTTTTTGCGGGCATCGCCATCCGCATGCTGCTTGGATTTTTTCTCGGCCTTGGCTTTTGCTATCTTCTTGATCTGGATGGCTTGATCATGGCCGTAGTGCTTATCGGCGCCTCGGCCCCTATCGGATTTAATTCGATCATATATGCTTCCATGGAAAAACTCGACAAGGAATATGCCGCCTCCATGGTCTCTTTCGGGATCCTTGCAGGACTTATTGCTATACCCCTGATTATATATTATTTACAATAGTGATCCGGTGATTACCGGAATTAAGCATCATGGTGCTAATATAGCTCTTTATGGCATGCAGAGCAGGCTTCCCTTTTCCAGGCTTCATTGGGGTCGTTTGGATGCACAAACTCAAGCGACTGGTACATATCGGTCATTTGCAGCGTATCAACTGCACCCTGCGCAATGATGGTATGGCAAAGGTTGCAGTCCATTGATATAATCTTTCCACTCTCCGAAACATGCCTGTCGTTATGGCAACGGAAGCATCCGTTAAATTCAAGATGCCCGATATGATTGGGATATGCGGTCCAGCTCACGCCCATATACGGGAAAATATTTTTACTGAAGGCACTCTGTATTGCCGAGATCGCTTTTTTGATCAGTGGCATATCATTTTCAAAAATATCTTCATGCATATATTCATAGTACATCAATACCTCAGCCTCAATATAGCTAAACGCACTGTCGAGTGTAGGAAAGTCATTGTTAATCACTTCCATGGCCAGGGATTTTATGTCGGGCAATTCCCTGGGGATCCTGCCGGCTGTAATGGCGTCGTTGATAAAGCGGACAGGAGTTTGATAATCATGTGAAGGCCTGTTATGACAATCCATGCAGTCCATGATCCTGTTCTCCATTCCTTCCATTTTATCGGCCAGGCCGAAATAATCCGGATCTTCAAATATGGTTTCCTCGCCTGTTTTCAGGTTGGTCATTTTTACCCAGGGAATGGTATCACGGTGTGAATCGGGAGAAGCCATGTATTCTATCCGTACATCAGGGTTAATATGCCAGTGGATCCCCTCTTTGAGACCCAGGGCGCTGTACGACGATCCGATTTTCATTTGCAGGGCAATATCCCACTCTGTGTTGGCCTCGTCGGCAAGGTAGTGCTTTTCGATGCGAAGGGTGCGTGCATAGAATTTTTCAGGCCAGTGACACTCCTCGCAGGTCTCTCGTGCCGGTCGCAGGTTTGTGATGGGAGTTGGAATTGGCCTGGGATAATTATTGGTCAGCACTGCATATACCTGGTACAATCCCGACAATTTCGACCTGACATACCAGTTTGCACCTGAGCCAACATGGCACTCGACACACGATACCCTGGCATGAGGCGAATTCTGGTACGCAACATATTCGGGCTCCATCACCTGGTGGCAGAGGGTACCGCAAAATTCAACTGATTCGGTATAATGAAAAGCCTCATAGCTCCCAACAGCTGAGAATAGCAGAAACACCACCGTCCCGAATGTGAAAATCAGAAAAGCATTGCGGTGCCGGGTCGTATTCAGGTCAATGTATGGCCACTTTTTTATCTGTATCTGGCCTGTGCGCTTTAATTTTTTGTTGTAAAAAATCATCCCGAGCGGGATCATGAGCAAACCAATGATGAGGATCACAGGCAACAGGATATAGATCACAAGCCCCAGGTATGAACTCCCCTCGCCCAAAAAGGAAGATATTACAATGAGGAATACAATCATGAACATTGAGATGATCGCAATGATCGATCCGCTAAGCGATGTCCAGTTATGAAATGATTTTGGTAGTTTCATAGCTATATATTTATATTTGTAAATAGTATTTTTGTATCTTGTCCGAAATTACTTTATTATCAAATATATGTATTAATTTGTATGTAATTACTATGTATATTAATTTATAATCATTCTATACAAGTCGGCAATTAATCCACTTCAGATGCAAAATGACAATACATTGCTTTGCAGAGACCTTCCCACAATTCCAAGGAAAGACGATCCCCTTGTACTTGTCACCGGTGCCACCGGCTACATAGGTGGACGCCTTGTTCCTGAGTTATTGGCAAGGAATTACCGTGTCAGGGTAATGGTTCGTTCCTATTCTGAAGATTACAAAAGCCGGTGGCCGGGAGCTGAAGTAATTGAAGCTGACGCGCTTGATCTTGAAAGTTTGATTACTGTTCTTGAAGATGTTGACATTGCATATTATCTGATCCATTCGTTGCTGCTTGGCCACAAAAAATTCGAAGAAACCGATATCCAGGCAGCAGTTAATTTTCGGATCGCAGCCGAAAACCAAAATCTGAAGGCAATTATATACCTGGGAGGCCTGGGAGACATAAACACCCAACTTTCACCGCACCTCAAAAATCGGTTCCAGGTAGGCAAAAAGCTATCGCAGGGGCGCATCCCTGTTACGATATTGCGGGCAGGAATGATCATCGGCTCAGGAAGTGCTTCTTATGAGATATTGTCGAACCTTGTGCGCAATACGCCTGTATTTTTTATACCCAAATGGGCAAAAACAAAAAGTCAGCCCATTGCGCTCAGGGATGTGATCAAGTACCTGGTAGGAGTATTGGAGATAGATGAAGCACGTGGCAAGGAATTTGATATCGGAGGACAATCGATCCTTACTTACGATGAAATGCTTGTTCATTTTGCAAAATTTCTTGGAAAGAAGCGGGCATTTTTGCCTGCCCTCATCACAACACCCGCAGTATACGGATACCTTGCAAGCCTGCTCACTCCGGTACCAGGTCCGATTACCAAGGTTTTGGTAATCGGGTGCAAAAATGAGGTTGTATGTCAAAACAACGACATCAGGGAATTGATAAAATTTGAACCCCTGAGTTTCGGGCAAGCCCTGAAAGAGGCGTTAAGGGTAGAAAAGTCTGACCAGATCACTACACGCTGGTCGGATACTTTTCCCGATTCACTGGCAAAACCCGTAAAACTTACGCATACCAGCCCTGTCCCCAAACACAATACAAGCTATTGCCTGCTCACGCACAAAGAACCATCTTCATTATTTGCTTCATTTTGCAGTATAGGCGGAAAAAGAGGTTGGTTTCAAAGTAACTGGATGTGGCGTTTGCGGGGGATGATCGACCGCATGATTCTTGGTGTGGGATCTTCGCGGGGCAGAAGAAGTTATTCAGAACTCCGTGTTGATGATGCCGTTGATTTTTTCCGTGTCGAAAACATCAAAAAGGATAAGCTCCTGCTATTGCGCGCTGAGATGATCCTTCCGGGCAAAGCATGGCTCGAATTCATCATCGACTCACACGAGGGACTGAATAAACTTACCGTTACGGCATATTTTCAGCCAAAAGGATTATGGGGTGAAGTTTACTGGTATTTTTTCCTGCCCTTCCATTTTTACATTTTCAAAAAACTGATCAAAAAAATCGAGCAAAAGAGTTGACCGCCGGGTAGTAGGATCTATTGCCGTTTAACGCTTTCGATCGGGAACACTATACTTGCTTTAAAGGCAAAGTTATCAATTGTTTTTTCGAAACTATACGGACCATAGCGGTAAAACATCCCGACCCCTACTTTGTAAAAACTCAGGTCGAGCAAACCATGGAAGAGCACACCCGATTCGTAAAAGCCTTTTTCCATGGTGTTGAAGCTGGTATTATGATGCTGTGCAGCATTGTTCAGTTTGCCGAAGCCGATATTTGTAACCAGCATGATCTCGGGCGAGAAAAAACGGGTACGGACCAGCAGGGTGCCGAAGTTATGCGACAGGTATAAGGCCACAAAGCGGTTGCTCAAAAACTCATTCATGCGCATGGTAGCAAAACTGTTGGAGGCATAGACCGTAAACACCCGGTAGCTGCCGTTTCCATTATAGAGGTTGCAATAGGGAAGATCGCCGTCGATATAGCCTGCCCGAAGTTCAATGGCCGTTAATCCGAGATATTTAATATAAAACGATTCGGAAATTTTCAAATCATAGCGGTTGTATGCAAACTCGCCGCTAAGGATGTTATCAAAGCCACGGGTATACTGAAACCTAATGACGGGATATTTTGTTCCGAGTGAGATTTTCATCCGCTTTGTTCTTAAAAATTTTTCACGAAAAGCAAAGCGAAATCCTGCGGTTAATTCGGTAAACCGGAATTCGTTCTTAAGCATGGCGGTATTTCCTTCACGCTGTCCGTAGTAGTAGTCGGGAAATGCCTTTTTAAAGTCGCTCAAAACAAGCAACTCCCAGCGAAAATGCCGCAGGGCATTGAACTCCAATCCAACATACCCCCTTTCGGTGACATTCATTCGGCGAATGAGAAAATTTCTGAAGCCTTCAGCACGCAAAAAAGATTTTGGTTCACCATTAAATTCTGTCCCTGCGCTTTCCGTAACATCATAAAAATAGCCGGCCTTGAGTTTCAAATCACTGCGCCTGTGGATCAGCACCGAACCATCGCCACCATATTTGGCAGTTTTGTCATTAAACGAGTAGCCCCAGAACCCGCCGGCTTTGAAGCGCCTTGAAAGCCGTTCGTTGGTATGGATGCCAAGTCCAAGGTATAATCCTTCGTATTGGTTATAGCGTAAAAACTTATCAATATCGAAATCGATCACCTTAAACGGTATCCGGCCTGTCATCACAGTTTCAAAAGTTTTTGCAAGGCGGTCGAAATTCACTTCACGCCCGATGCTGTCCATAAATTCATATGTATTCCTGTCCCTCTCACTCAGGCTGTCGGCACGGTATACATTCCAGAATTCTTCACTTCGGTCGTGGGCCCGGGGGTCGACATCCACCTCAATATTATCAAATTCGCTTCGAAGCAATCGGGGATTCAATTCAATATCCCTGATATAACTTTTGCCAACGCCAACAAATGAATACATCTCATCATTAACGCTGGTCCCGATCGATCTGATCATAATATCGGTATTGAGCTGTACCGGGAACCATTGTTTCCCGTCGATCAGTTCATATTGCTGCTGGATCCTGATGGTGAACGGGCCTTCATCGCGTGCAGGTTCAGCAATCACATTCTGTACGGCCCAGTTATATGTGTTTATTGAAAGCACGCCTTTGAGCCCGTCAAAGTTAGTATTTGGTGCAGGCCGGTATGAAATAATGAATATGGTATCATTTCGATCGCTGTATGCTGTATCTTCAAGGATAAAAGTATATTTTGAAGTACTGCCCCCGCTAATTGGATTAATATATTCACTGCGGCCGATGTTGATGCGTTCATTGTAGAAGGAGGTTGATTGCATCTGCGATACCAGAAAAACAAATATCGGGTCTTTCATGCCCGACACCCTTGTCGCGATGACATTTTCGCGCTTTCTTTCGGGGCGAAGGTATTTTCGCTCAGTGACTGACTCGGCGATGAATATATCCTGCCGGTCGAAAAACCTTCGCACCTGGAGCGAAGCGGTGTCGAGCAGCATGGTGTCGATCATCCGCAGGGAATCCAGGTCGAGTGTAAAAATTGTCTTTTCATAGGATATATATGAATATGCTTCGAGCTTTGCCGGATCATTACGATGGCGGTTATTTACCACATTACGGATAATCCGGTGCGCGGAGTTGATACCGGGAAGTATAACAACTTCATCAAGTTCGTAAGGGATCCTGCGCATCAATATCTTCAAATTTTGCGAACGTCCGGCCACATTGATCCGGGCAGGCTCATAGCCCACGTAAGTGGCCTTTAAAAATTGCGCAGGTTTACTTAAGTGCAGACTGAATTTCCCGTCAATATCGGATGCTGTTCCTTGCCGGCTGCTATTTGCCACAAGGTTTACAAAAGCCAGCGGCTCGCCGGTTTCTGCGTCGAGTACGCGCCCGCTGAGCTGGGTGGATTGACCGGGGCCAATGAGATAAACCCCATTAAGCAATAAAAAAATACACATTCTTGCAATGATGACAAGAGCCCCGGGTTGATTCATTTTTTAAAAATAAACATTCTCTGTGGAATAATGAACTGCCGTTTAAAAAAACAGGCTGATATAATAAAACAGTGTTGAAGAATTTTGCCTTACCTGCAGAAAACAATTATTTATTCAGCACAACACGGGCTAAACTGAAAAATATTTCTCAAGGTCTTTCAGTGTTGTGTTTGTGGTTTTGATGTCTTTAATGATATTACCCACTTCGAGCACAACGATGCGTTCGCACACCTCAGTAACATGACTCAGATCGTGGCTGGAGATAAGTGCCGTAACATTTCTGTTTTCCTTAATATTCTTCAGTAGTTTTTTAAGACGTATCTGTGTGGTTGGGTCGAGGCTGTTAAATGGTTCATCCAGGATCACCAACTGAGGATTGGTCATAAGCGCTGCCGCGATGCCCACTTTTTTCTGGTTACCCGAAGACAGTTCACGGATATACTTTTTCTTGCCCAGCACTTCCTGGTTAAAGAATTCTGCAAAAGTTGCATAGAACTCTTTCACATCTCCTTTGGACAGCCCATTGATATCGGCCAGGAATTCAAAATATTCTTCCGGTGTAAGAAAATCTATAAGAAAACCCTCATCCAGGTATGACCCTGTAAAGCTTTTCCAGCCAACCGAACCCATTACATTCACGGAGTCGATGTAAACTGTACCACTTGTTGGACGGATCAGATCCAGGATCAGGCGAAAAAACGTTGTTTTTCCCGCTCCGTTATTCCCAACCAGGCCAAAGCTTTCCCCTTTGGGTATCGTAAGTTTGGGAATATCAAGCACTACATTCCCGTGGTAGGCTTTGGTCAGGTCTTTTACTTCTATCATATTGTTTTTCGTTAGGTTAAAACACTCAGTTATCAGAATTATTTTTCCCTGAATCCTTCAGCGATGATATATTTTCTGCGCAGAAACCTTGTAATCACCTTATGCATCCACACCCTGTGGAAAAGAATCCCGATTAAACCTACCATACCCAGAATGCTTACTGCCGGGATAAAATCAAGGAAGATCGAAAATAAAGCGTAAAGCAAAACAGGCAGCAGCAAAAGTGGAAGCATGATCAGGAATTGCGATGCCCCAACCCCCTGATAGTTGAATGTTGCGCCCCTGCTCAGATCCATTCGTTTTTTATTATTGGTGCAAAAGAGCAGGATCACGTAGGCATTGACCCCGATATTCATCAGAAAACACATTGTATTAACATACAGGATCTCCCAACCAAAAATAGCATAGGGTAATGTAACCACATATGAGATCACTGCCATGCCCAGTAGTATCATATATTTCGCCCTGAAATATTTCTCAAAATCAATGTTATTGGCTAAGATTGTATCAAAAAAGCTGCTTTCCCAACCGAGGAAATAATTTCCAAAACTCATTCCCACCCCACCGGTGACAAATATCCCAACAAACACCATCATTCCGCCAAGTTCCATGTATACATCATTCGGATAAAAGAAAAATCCATAGAGCAAAAAAACCGGAACCATATAAAACAGTGATTTGGAACGTTTGTTACGCCAGTAAAGTTTCAGTTCAAAAGCCACCATTTCACCAATTCGTCCGAGGCTCTTCAGGTATTTGATCCCGGTATGTGAATCGGTTCGTGTATGCTTTTTCATACTCATCTCTTCGATATACATACGGGCCCTCAGAAATGAAAAATTGACGGCATATACGAAAATGAGCAAAGCAAGGGGAACAAGGTTGGTCCAGGGAATAGTGATAAGATAATGGAATAGAGATGTTGATATTGCAGAGATGGAATACACGTTTAAATAATCGAGTACAATAAATCCTATCAGCGCAATCACAAAGATAAGAACTATCCAGGGGCGGGTAAATATTTGCCGCTTCACAAAAATAACAATAAAATTATTGGCAAAGACAAGAAAGATGAGCCCCAGCAACCACCTGAGAGCCTGCGGTGTTGTATATTCAACTGCAACGGCATTTAGAGCCCAGGGGATAAAAACCAGCAAGGGAAGATAGTTCATGATAAAGAATATCGACTTTGCAAGCATATAATGCACAATAACCGATTTTCGTATCGGAAGATGAAAATAAGGCTGAGCTGATATCACAGGAAGGTATTGCATTAAATACCGAAGTATGAGATCAATAGCGAAATAATACAGCAATGCACTATTGAATAACGCCACAAGGTTCTCATCAGGATAGATTTCTGTCAGTATTACCGGCAGCATAATGCCAAGGCCGAGTAGTTCGAGAAGAACGAGTCCAACCAGAAATGAAAGAACAATGTTTATAGCCAGGCTCTTTTGCCAGAATGGCGAACGTCTGAGCTGCTTGAACTGATGACTGATAAACCACCTTAATACCATAGCCCGAAAATTTTCAGGCCGAAGATAAAAAATTGTTTTGAGTAATGGTTGCGGGGGCAGCAATTAATTAACACGTGGTAGTTTATAATTAACTATTGGTATACCTTTTTGAGCGATTGTACTGGCAGCCTGATAATTAATGTAATCGATGCGATTACCGGTAAACGGTATCCTCAGAATGATTAATTTTGCAGCAAGATGTTAAATCCTGTCTTTAAGTATTATTCAAAACACACAGACATAATTAAGGAGAACCTCCTGCTGAGTGAGGATCCCGAAAATATTGAGGCCATACACAATCTGCGCCTGAGCATTAAACGGCTGCGGGTGGTGATGAGGCTTGTGAATCAGATAAGGAAAGATTCCGACATGCTGAGCAGCATGCAGGAAATCAATACATTATTTAAGCAGGCAGGAAATTTGAGGGATTTACAGATCATCGGCCTGCTATTGAAAGAATTTAAGCTCCCGGAGCTCGACCCGGTCCTGAGCAATTTGTTGCGAAAGACCGGCCAGAGAAGAAATAAATATGAAATCGCCCTTGCGGGGTTTAAGAAAGAACATCCCGACGAGATCAGTTCCAAACTCAGACAGGCCCTCCAGCATGTAGATCGTGAGCAAGCTTATGCAGAAGGAATTTCTTTGCTGACCATCCTCACCAATGAGATCAGCTATATTTTTCATGAAAGCAGGCAGGAAAAAAGATTTCACAGCATTCGCCGCCGGCTGAAAGATATCAACTACCTTAACAATATCTTCGACGAACAATTGCCTGTTGAAGACAGCCTTAACATCGGTGTATCGCGTTTACGCGACCTGGCTGATCTGGCCGGCTTTTGGCATGATCATCTGAACATGCAAAAAGAAATTAACAATTTTATTCGCAAATACCCCGACAGATCCTCCCCATCACTCGAAGCATTCAATCGTATGATCAAAAACCGCAAACACGAATTGCAGCAGGAATATTCATGTATCCTGATAAACGAGATGAAGATATAAGATAACGAATTTCAGTGTTGCTGATCACTTTTTTCGCGGGTCCTTGTTCAGTTTCGTATTCTCAGCATGCCGGAACTTATCCCTTCGGGTCTTTTTTTCGATATTTTGCTTAAGGGCTTTGGTCAGGTCGACTCCGGTTTGGTTGGCAAGGCAAATAAGCACAAACAAAACATCGGCAAATTCATCAGCGAGGTTCGCTTCATTTTCATCATTCTTAAACGACTGCTCGCCGAATTTCCGTGCCATGATCCTGGCTACTTCGCCCACCTCTTCCATCAATATAGCAGTATTGGTGAGTTCATTAAAGTACCTCACTCCTGTGGTGTTGATCCATTGATCAACAATATTTTGCGCTTCTTTTATCGTCATTTGGCAAACAATTTGCTTTTATTTCATGAATGAAATTACTAACTTTATCTCTTGCAAATATCAGAATAAAACAGAAATGACAGAGAACGCCTTCAATAAGACCCCCAGAATCGTAACAGCATCATTTTTTCTTCTATTTGCGATTCTGCTCTTTTACAGCATCATTATTGCCAAGAGTTTCTTCAGCCCACTTATCCTGGGTGCGATCTTCAGTTATCTTGTATATCCCTTGGTTAGATTTCTTGAGAACAAGGCCCGTTTTCCCGGGGCACTAGCCAATATTATTTCTATTTTCCTGTTGGTTGGCATCCTTACATTTGCAGTTTTTATCCTTTATAAAAATGCCCTCCTCCTCACACGCGATATCCCTGCTTTGATCGACAAAGCACACAGCAACATTGACCAGCTTGGGCAATTCATTGAAAATTATTTCGGTTATACCGTTGAATCTCAAAACCTTCTTATTCATGATGCGATCAACGACATTTTTAATCTGTCAGGAAATTTTACCAAATCAGTTTTCAAGGGCACAACAAGCACGATCTTTATACTGGGGATGATTCCCGTATTCATGTTCTACATGCTCTACTACCGCGAAAAGTTCTACAAGTTCATTATCATGGCGGTACCGTCAAAGCGCGAAGAAGATGCACGCAACATTATGAAGCGGATCTCATTTATAGTCCCGCGCTATGTGGGAGGCTTATTTACGGTTGTCCTGATTCTGTCGGTATTGAACTCCCTGGGCTTGTGGATCGTTGGTGTAAAATATGCCATTCTTTTCGGCATCATTTCAGCTCTCTTTAACCTCATACCTTATTTCGGAACATGGATAGGTGCCAGTATTCCATTTACCTTTGCTCTTTTAACCGGCGATACCCCAGGCCTCGCAGTGTGGGTACTCCTGTTGTTCGTCATCATTCAGTTTCTCGAAAACAATATCCTTACCCCCAACATAACCGGCAATTATGTCAGTCTTAACCCCCTGTTTACTATCTTACTGATCATCATCGGAGGTATGGTTTGGGGCATCGTTGGCATGTTCGTGGTTATTCCTGTGGGAGCTGTCCTAAAGATTATTTTTGAGCAATCAAAAGAACTGAAGCCATATGCCTTCCTGATCGGTGCCGATGCTGAAAACCGTTCAAGGGCAGTCTGGAGACAAAAGCTTATTATAAAAAGCAAACGCAGTATCGGGAAAATCTGAATGTTCGCCTTATTTGTACTATCTTTGACACATGCAAAACAGTCCCGGTATCAAATCAGATCATCTTTTCGCAATTACCGCAAAGACCGTCTACGGGCTGGAAGAAGTTCTTGCCGGTGAAATTGAGCAGGCCGGCGGACATGATATTGAGGTCATCCACCGGGGTGTAAGTTTTAAGGGGAATAATGAAACGCTTTACACCTGCAACTACACATGCCGGACTGCATTACGCTTTCTGAAGCCATTGTACGAGTTCAGCGCGGTGGACGACAAGGAATTGTACAGCAAATGCCTGAAACTTCCGTGGGACGGGTTCATGGACCTGAATACCACCTTTGCCATCGACGGAGCAGTTTTTAACTCAGGCATCACCCATTCCATGTATGCCGCATTAAAGACCAAGGATGCCATTGCAGATTTTTTCAGGACAAAATACGGGCAGCGCCCCAATGTGGATACCGATGATCCAGATATCAGGATCAATGTCCATATCAACAAAAACCATTGCACCATCTCGCTCGACAGTTCGGGATCATCGCTACACCTGAGGGGATATAAGGTTTCGCTTGGCAATGCCCCGCTTAGCGAAGTGCTTGCCGCGGGCTTGATCCTGCTTAGTGGCTGGGATGGCAAAAAACTCCTGCTCGACCCCATGTGTGGTTCGGGCACCATCCTCATCGAGGCAGCCATGATCGCCAATGGAATTCCCTCCGGCTATTACAGGAAACAATTCGGCTTTGAAAAGTGGAAAGACTTTGATGCTGCCTTGCTAAAATCGATCAGGGAAAAATACCAGCCGCCATCCGAATACCTATCGAAGGTGGTGATGGGAGGTGACAGCTCACCGCTTGCCATGCGCGTTACGCGTAAAAATATAAGCAGCGCCGGGCTTGATAAATCAATCAGCCTTCACCCTTCGGCTTTTGAGAAACTCCGTTCGCCGGCCGGCGAACTGCACATCATCATGAACCCTCCCTACGGTGAGCGGGTTAAAACTGACGACATCATATCGCTCTACAAATCCATTGGTGACACCCTGAAGCAAAATTACAAGAATGCCGAGGCATGGATCATCAGTGGTGACCTGAGAGCCATGAAGTTCATCGGGCTTAGGCCGTCGAAAAAGATTAAAATATATAATGGCCCTATCGAATGCCGGTTTATGAAATATGAATTGTATGAAGGCAGCAGAAAAGAGAAAGCTGAAGACCCGGATCACCAATCCATAATTGACTAACTTTGCATTTCGTAATTAGTTTCAACCCAATGAAAGAAATCAAAAAAATAGCGGTCCTCACTTCCGGCGGTGATTCGCCCGGCATGAATGCGGCAATAAGGGCCGTGGTGCGCACCGGCATTAACGAAGGTTTCGAAATGGCGGGTTCCATGAGAGGTTACCAGGGGCTCATCAATGGTGAGATCGTTCCTCTGCACAGCCGCTCGGTATCAAATATCATTCAGCGCGGGGGAACAATCCTTAAGTCGGCCCGCTGCAAAGACTTTTACGAAAAAGAAGGGCGTAGAAAAGCGTATGAGAAAATGCAGGCTATAGGCATCGATGCCCTGGTAGTGATCGGTGGCGATGGCACATTTACCGGAGCCCGTATCTTTAGCAAGGAGTTTGGAGTACCCGTAGTTGGACTGCCGGGCACCATCGATAACGACCTTTACGGAACAGATTTTACCATTGGTTACGATACAGCACTAAATACCGTAATAGAGGCAGTGGATAAATTGCGTGATACTGCCTATTCGCACGACCGTTTATTTATTACAGAGGTGATGGGTCGTGATGCCGGCTTTATTGCCCTCAGAAGTGGCATTGCCACCGGGGCAGAAATGATCCTCATACCTGAAAGCCCCACATACATCGACGAATTGCTGTATATGCTCGAAAAAGACTGGAAGAAAAGCAAGACTTCAGGGATCATTATCGTTGCCGAAGGGGATGATTCGGGCGGTGCGCTGGAGGTTGAAAAAGAGATCAACAAAAAATTTCCCGGCTTCGAAACCAGGGTCACCATTCTGGGCCATATTCAGCGGGGCGGGGCTCCATCGGCTATGGACAGGGTGCTGGCAAGCAGGCTGGGCAATGCGGCCATACTGACCCTGAAAGATGGCGTTAGCGGGGTGATGATCGGACAGGTAGATAATGAGATAAAACTCACTTCTTTCGAAAAATCCATCAAGCACCACCAGGAAATTAACCTGGAATTACTTGATATTGCCCGCACCCTGGCCATTTAAAAGGATCCACTCACAGGCGTTAGAAGGCATGGAGAGAAAAACACTTTTTGTAGATGTAATGCTCCCGTTACCGGTAAAAGGATTGTTTACTTACCGGGTACCTTTTGAATTAAATGAGTTTGTTGGGCCGGGAAAGCGCGTTGCGGTACAGTTTGGCCGCAGGAAACTTTTTACGGCCCTCATCAGGAAAGTACACGAAAAGGTTCCCCAATCCTATATGCCCAAATATATCCTCTCGGTGCTCGACGAGAAGGCCATTGTTAACGAATTGCAGTTCTTGTTCTGGGACTGGATCTCATCATATTACATGTGCTTTGCCGGGGAAGTGATGAATGCAGCCTTACCCTCAGCTTTTAAACTTGCCAGCGAATCGAAGCTGAGATTACATCCCGGTTTTACTGCAGGTTCTGCCAACCTGAATGAAAGGGAAGCTCTTATCGCCAGAGCCCTGATCCATAAAGAATCCATCTCGGTTAAGGAAGCCTCAGACCTCACCGACCAGATAAAGATACTTCCACTTATCAACACCCTGATCGGGAAGCAGGTCATCATCCTTGAAGAGGAACTCAGAGACCATTATAGAGCACGGACCGAAACATTCATCCGGCTTGCCCCGGCATACCAGTCGGAGGAAGCGCTCAGGGAGGTATTTGAAAAACTGGAGAAGCGGGCCTTTAAGCAATTGGAAGTACTCATTTCATATATTCAGCTTGGCACCCGGGCAGAGCCTTATCCCGAAAGCAGTAAGACATCGATCCTGAAAAATGCAAATGCAAGCCACGCGCAGTTAAAGGAACTGATTAATAAGGGCATTTTTATTGCTGAAGAAAAAACCGTAAGCCGTTTGCATGGAGCAAATTCAAGCAAAAATGCCGGGGAGATCATTTTTAACGGGCAACAAGAGGATGCCCTTGACGATATCAGAAAGGGCTTTGAGGAAAAGGATGTTGTATTGCTGCACGGGGTCACTTCAAGCGGCAAAACAGAGATCTACATCAGGTTGATTGATGAAGTGATCAGAAGCGGCAAACAGGTGCTGTATCTTTTACCTGAGATCGCCCTGACAACACAGATCATCAGCCGGCTGCAGAAGTTTTTTGGTGAACAGGTTGGTGTTTATCATTCGAAGTATAACGAAGGGGAACGTGTTGAGATCTGGAACAAGGTAAATGCCGGCAATCCTGCCGACAGTTATAATATCATCCTTGGGGCAAGATCGGCGGTATTTCTACCCTTTAGCAGGCTTGGACTGGTAATCGTTGATGAATCGCACGATCAAAGCTATAAGCAGTTTGATCCCGCCCCGCGCTATCATGCACGCGATGCGGGGATTTACCTCGCCTCCCTGCACAAAGCCAAGACATTATTGGGAACAGCAACACCTTCTTTCGAGAGTTATTTCAATGCCGGCACGGGAAAATATAAACTCGTGGAGTTAAATCAACGCTACCGCGACCTGCTTATGCCTGAAATCATCCTCGCCGACATCAGAAAAGATAAGCGCAAAAAGGGAAGTGAGTCAAACTTTACCAAACTCCTTCTTGATCATATGGAGGAAGCCCTGAAAAATAAGGAACAGATCATCCTTTTTCAAAACCGGCGGGGATTTTCGCCAAGACTTGAGTGCGAAATATGCTCATGGATACCCATGTGTATCCGTTGCGATATTTCGCTCACCTACCATAAAAAAGCCGACCATCTGCGCTGCCATTACTGCGGTTACAGTACACGGGTACCCCCTGAATGCGGACATTGCGGAAGCACAAGGGTATTGATGCGTGGGTTTGGCACAGAGAAGATCGAAGAAGAACTCCGGCTGACCTTCCCTGAAGCAAATATCCGGCGTATGGACCTCGACACTACGCGGAGCAAACACGGACACCAGAAAATCATCAATGCTTTCGAGAAGAGAGAGGTTGATATTTTGGTGGGCACACAAATGGTGACCAAGGGGCTCGACTTCGATCATGTAAGTATTGTGGGGATCATGAATGCCGATAATATGATCAACTTTCCCGATTTCAGGTCATATGAGCGCAGCTACCAGTTGATGTCGCAGGTGGCAGGAAGGGCAGGAAGGAAAAATAAACAGGGCAAGGTGATCATTCAAACCTATAAGCCTGATCATGAAGTGATAAAAGACGTTGTTAACAGCAATTATATCGCCCTGTATAAGCGGCAGATGGCCGAGCGCAGCCGTTTTCAGTACCCTCCCTACTTCCGGCTTGTTCAGTTGCGTTTGCTTTGCCGCGACTATAAGCTGCTGAATGAGGCGGCGCGCGTGCTGGCCACCCAGTTGCATACTTCATTCCCCAAAAAGGTGTTGGGCCCTGAATATCCGCTGGTAGCGCGAATAAAGAATCAATATATCAAGCAGATTCTGATCAAGACCAGCCGGAAAGAATCAGTGCAGGCAATAAAAGAAGAACTTCAGGCTCAACTGGATGATTTTTCCGGACTGAAAGATTTTAAAAAGGTCAGGGTAAGGATCGATGTTGACCCCTATTAGATATCCGGCAGTATATATCCGGACTGATGATCGTTATTGCTTACCTGCCCGGCCGGCCACCGCCGGCTTTCCGGCCTTTCAAACCTTCCATTTGCTTCAGAAGCTCAGGATGTTCCTGTATATACTTCATTCTTTCCTCCTGGCTCATATTCTTTAGCTTTTCACGCAATTCTTCCGGGCTAAGCTCTTTTTCCTCTCCTTTTGAATTATTTCCCTTTTCGGCGGCATCGATCCTGTTAAAATGATTCACAATGGCAGTATCAAGCTCGATCAGCGTAAAATCCTGAGCACCTTCGGGTGGCACAAGATAGATGTTGTCGCCTTTCTCCAGACCGGCCCTGATGATGATCTCATTTTCATTGGTCTTGCCAAGGATCACCTGTTGTTTGTATCTGCCACGATAAACATACGACAGGCTGTCGTTGCTGTGAATACATTCAATCGGCACATACAATACACTATCGATCACATCTGTTATGATCATATTTTTAGTTGTCATGGCCGGACGCAATATGGAATCAAACTCATTTACTTCGATAAAAACCTCAAACACTTTGGCATTGGAGTTTCGCAATTGCTCACCAATATTGGCAACTTCTGTAACTACTCCGGTATACTCATTGTCGGGGAAAGCATCAACGCCAACGATAACATCCTGTCCAACCTTGACTTTGCTGATATCAATCTCATTCACGTAGGTACGGGATTTCATCTCCCTGAGGTTGGGAAGCTCTGCAACAATAGGTTCCCAGGCATTCACAGTTGCCCCTATTCCCTGTTTCTGACCGTCCCAGCTACGCCGGTAGATGACCATACCCGACTTTGGAGCATACACAGTAAATTGATCGAGCAGGTTGAGCATATCCTGGTACTCATTTTGTGCTTTTCTTCTTTTGGTGATCACCTCTGCCATGTTTGCTTTTGCTTTCCGGAGTTTAAGCTGGTAATTCTCAACGGCCTGCTCGTAGGCCCGCTTTGCCTTGTCGAGGTCGATCCTGGCCTGGCGCTGGGTGGCCGGAGGCTCGTAAATCGACTGGTCGACGGCAATCTGCCTTTCTTCGAGGTTATATTCAAGGTTCACCAGTTCGTCGCGGGCATTGCGCAGATCCATGGTGGTGTCGAGTTGTGTTTGCGTGAACTGTGTTTCCAGTGATTCCAGATCAAGTTCAACATCTTTCAGGCGATTTGTTAACTCCGACCTGTCGAGGGTAGCAACATAATCGCCCGAATCCAAAACTGTTCCATCAGGCACAATATCTTCGATCTTAACATTCCAGATGCGGAAATTTCTTAATCCGGAAGGGCCAAGGATCTTTTCAGAACTTTTTGCTTCCAGTTCACCGGAAGTGGAAACATGGATCTCGAAGGTTCCCTGTTTAACCGGAACCTCAATTGTTTCAACAGTGGATTTTGAATTCCCAAAAAACACATACAGCAGGACCAGCACAAGTATGATCACTATAACACCAATGTATATCCGGTACTTTTTCATAATGCAGTTCTTATTCGTTTATTTTATATCCGTAAGTTCATTAATGATCTTTTCTACTGACATGCCTTCGGCTTCAGCTTTATAATTTCGCACAATGCGATGCCTCAGCACCGAAGTGGCAATGGCATTGACATCTTCTATATCAGGCGAGTATTTTCCGTGCAGTGCTGCATGACATTTTGCCCCGAGGATCATATACTGTGAAGCCCTTGGACCAGCGCCCCAGTTCAGGTAATCATTGGCCAGTTTATGTGCACCGGCAGTTGCAGGCCGCGTCATTGAAGCCAGGTTTACCGCATATTCATACACATTGTCAGGAACCGGGATCTTCCGTACAAGGTCCTGAAAATATATGATCTCTTCGGCATGGATCACAACCTCAGGTGTTGCCATAACAGAGGTGGTCGTATTCCTGACCACATCAACTTCCTCCTTAAATGAAGGATAATCGAGCCAAATATTAAACATAAACCTGTCGAGTTGTGCTTCGGGGAGCGGATAGGTTCCTTCCTGCTCGATAGGGTTCTGTGTTGCCAGTACAAAAAATGGTTCACCGAGCTTATAATTCTTTCCAGCAACAGTGATGGCTTTTTCCTGCATGGCCTCAAGCAGGGCGGCCTGTGTTTTGGGAGGTGTACGGTTGATCTCATCCGCCAGGATGATATTGGCAAAAACCGGCCCGTTAATAAACCTGAAGGCCCTGTTCTCGTCAAGAATCTCTGTACCGATGATATCGGAAGGCATCAGGTCGGGGGTGAATTGTATCCTGCTGTAACTAAGGTCCAGCGCCCTGGCGATGGTATTTACCAATAAGGTTTTTGCAAGACCCGGCACACCAACGAGTAAGGCATGACCCTTGCTGAAAATAGATATGATCACGCTCTCAATAACATCGTCCTGTCCTACGATAACCTTGGCAATCTCTCTTCTGAGCAAATTATATTTCTCTACCAGGGCGTCAACCGCTTCAACATCTGATCTATAAAGTTCTTTCATAATATATTTTTTATTCGGGATGATCACTTGCTTTTGGCAAACCAATCATACTCGAATTCACAATCCCTGAATTTATCATTTATCTTCACATAGGTCTTTTTAACCTTCTTATCGACCCATTCCTTAAAAACCTTTGATTGTTTTTCCATCAGGGCCCAATTCTGTATCTGGTTATAGTCTTCGCGAAGGTTTGCCCTGTGGGGCAAGGTCCTTTTTTTGAGGTAAAGCAATCTGTATGCCTGCTTTCCGTCCTCGGTTTCGACAAGCACAGGCGAAGAAACTTCACCAACCTTAAGTTTATTGATCACAAAAGATACCTGAGGGTCGAGGTCGGCAACCTCAAAGCCTGTCGTTCCGGTTTTAGGATTGATCAGCAAGCCTCCACTATTTTTGTTTTCACTGTCGGAAAACTGAAGCACGGCCTCGTCCCAGCTTAGCGAATCTGATTTTATCAGCCCGGCCACCGTGTCAAGCCTGGCCTTTGCTTTTGCAAGGGCAAGGGGCGACACTTTTGTTTTGAGCAATATATGGCGTACATTCACGTATTCACCTTTGCGCTCGATCAGCTGGATGATATGAAATCCGGCCTCTGTTTCAACAATTTCCGGAACCTCTTCTTCTTCGAGTTTGAATGCCACTGCTTCGAACTCCTTATATAGTTCACCACGGCCGTAAAAGCCCAGTTCACCCCCTTTACTTGCAGAACCGGGGTCTTCTGAATACAGGATGGCCAGGGTGGCAAAACTTTCCCCGTCCTTGACCCGCTGCCTCAGCTCTCGCAGGCGGTCTTTGATAGCCAGCTTCTGCTCGAGGCTGATGGGTGGTTTCAGGATCAGTTCCCCAATTTCAACCGTAGAATTTACGAGCGGTATGCTGTCTTCGGGTATATTTTTAAAGAAAGCCTTCACTTCCGAAGGTGTAACAGCCACATTTTCAACTATCGTACGTTGAGCTTCTTCCACCTTGAGCTGATTTTCAATTTCTTCACGAAACTCATTTTTGAACTCCTCGATTGATTTACCGTAATATTCTTCAAACCTTTCGCGCGACCCAAGCTGGGCGATAAAATATCGAAGACGCTGATCCATGGTTTGCTGAATTTGTGAGTCGGTAATTTCGATTGAATCGATTTCAGCCTTGTTGAGCAGTAATTTTTGAAAAAGCACCGTTTCGAGGAACTGGCAACGAACCGAGCTTCCACCAGAGATTGAGCCGCTTTGCATGCGGTACTGGTAATACTGGTTTTCGATATCAGATTCAAGAATAATATTTTTACCGACAACAGCCACTACCTGGTCGATGATCTTTTCCTGCTGGGCCTGCAGGGCCGTGCCCAGGACAAACATAAGTATGGTGGCGAATAAGGTGCGATTTATCATATTTTTTAATTCAATATACATCATTAAAACAAGAACAGAGGGCGGATTATTGTATGACTAAAAAATCTCCACCTGATTATGTTCAATGGCATCCTTCAGCACTGTTTGCTGCATGTTCCTGATCAGGTTGTTTTTTCGCTTATTCAGGATCATCTCCCTGATATCATTTTCAACAACTCCAACAGGTGCAATACTATCAGCCGGTTTATAGTCTATAAATCTTATCATATAAATTAAATCAGTATCATTCAACTCATAGTACCGCTCCCCAGCCATGAACAATTCATAATTATAATCATCAACAGGAACCAGTTCTTTCAACTCTTCAATACTGAGCCAGCGGTCTTCGAACAGGCTGAAATCCAGTGCATATTTACTGCAATACAGCGCCAGCGAATCCTTGTCGGCAAGTTCATCTGACCGGATATATTGCCTGAGCTCTGATACTGCAGGCGAAGCGGGATAAAGTGTGAGGTATTTCATTACTACAACATCGTTCGATAAAGTAAAATTATTCCGGTGCTGCAGATAGTATTTTGATATTGCATCGAGTGAAACAACAGTATCAAGTTGTTGCTGCACGAGCATTTTTTCATATTCGTAAATTATCAGGCTGTTCCGGTATTCATTCAACTCATCGGAGAAATCTTTTCGTTCATCCGGCAGGTTTTCTTCTGCTTTTTTGATGATCAGCTCATTATCGACCCAATTCTGGATAAAGGTACGAACCATGGTAAGGCTATCGCGCACCGACAGGCCTGGCGGCACAACACCTTCCAGATCAGAAGCATAAAGATATTTATCATAAACCCTTACGAGAACATCGCCCGAGCCTGTATTCCCAACAGGATTACAGGATACCAGCAATGACCCAAGGCCCAGAGCGAGCAAACATTTCCGGTAATGCTTATTGAATATCTTCAAATACTTCCTCATGTATTTCTACTGGATAAGTTTCTTTTAATTTCCGCACCCATTCCTTTTCCAGATAATTTTGATAATCAGAGGTAATTATTCCTCTTGCTTCGTTAAGGGCTTTGGGCTCAGGCGCTATCACCTTATGGATAACGGCAAAGATGAGCGAATTTTCGTTGTGTTGCTTCCCGTCGTAAAGTGCATTAAAGTCGGCAAGGTTCCTTGCTTCGGTCTGGCCAATTGTATTCCAGTCGAGCTGATCAACAAAATCATTATCGCCTTTGGCAAAAATTCCGCTCTTAATGCTCACCTGTTCCATGGTATCAAGGCCTTGTTCGGCATAGCTTTGCTCCCGGGCCATCGACCGCGAGATCAGTCTCCTCACATCAGCTTCCATGGCAGGATCGTTTATGATGACCAGGTCGGCTTCAATCCTTTCATCCCACATATACTGCTTGCGGTTACTTTCATAAAACTCCTTCAAACCAGCTGTATCCTGCACAGCTTTGCTCCAAACGCGTTCGTCGGTAAGATTAAAAAGCAATATCCCGTCGCGGTATTCATTCATAAGCATCCTGAATTCAGGATATTGTTTTTCCAACTGTGAATCTTTCAATTGAATACATTTTTCATTCACAAAATCATGGTACTGGTCAAAGAAAAAAGGTTCAAAGGCAGCAGTAGCACGTCTTTTCTGCATATTTTCAAGATATTGGCCAAAATCATGCTGCGTATATTTTTCCTTGCCCAGCTGGAATATTTTTTTATTCATGTGCGATACCTTTTCGGCACTCCATTCAGCAGCCAGGAATGAGCTGTCGATGGCTTCTTTCAGGTCGTTGAGGTTTTCGGGATATTCTTTAAATCCATTCTCTGTCTTAATGCGTTTAATGACTGTTTCACGGCTTTTGTTTGCACGCACATCCTTGGACATCCTGCGCTTGAGTTCCAGCACTTCAACTTTGTAGTCACCGGGTTTTTTTCTGTCGATAAGCTTGAGAATATGCCAGCCAAAAGAGGTAAGCACAGGCTTGGAAATTCCGGCAGAATCTTTGATACCCGACACGGCAACAATAAATTCGGGGACCATCCTGTTCGAACCGAACCTGGGCAACAATCCTCCCTTTTCCTTTGAACCACGATCGTCGGAATATTGCAAAACCAGTTCTTCAAATTTTTCACCATCCACGATTCTTTGATACAGCTCATTGATCTCCTGCTCTTTGCGGGCCGAATCCTGGGCGCTTGCATTTTTTGGGAGTGCCAGATAAAGGTGGGCTACAGTTGCTTTTCCGAGTGCCTCACGTTTATCCGTAACCTTAATAAGATGGTATCCGTAGGCCGTGCGTACCGGCATGGATATCTCACCAACAGGAGTTGAATAAGCACCCGTTTCGAAAGGATACACCATATCAAAAACGGTAAAATAACCCAGGTCACCACCGTTTCCCTTTCTTGCCGGGCTTTGCCCCTGCGCGGGTCTGTCATGTGCAGATGGATCATCCGATACTTCTGCTGCAACACTTGCAAAGTCTTCGCCCGCGAGCAAACGCTTGCGGACATCCATAATTTTATTATATGCTTTCAGGGTATCTGCCGGCAAGGCATTTTCGTCGACCTTGACCAGGATGTGGCTTGCCCTGATATCGTACATGAGCCGGTTGTATGCTTCCTGAAGCAATTCGTCGGTGACCTCCTGATCATTGAAATACGGTTCGGCGAGCTGTTTTCTGTATCCTGCAAGCTCTTCAATGAATGCTTTGGCTGTATCCATGCCAAGGTCGCGCGCTTCTTTTACCTTTAACCTGAAATTGACATACAATTCAAGGTATTCTTCCATTGATTTTTTATCTGCCAGGTCGGTATTTACATTATTTTTCTGGTACACATTAAGAAATTCACTAACGGTAATGTCCTCATCGCCAATTGATATAAGAACCCTGTTATCTTCAGATTGTGTCCATGCGCTCAGCTGAATACATGCGGCAAGGATAAATACAAATACTTTCACTAAAAACCTTTTCATTTTTGATACTGATTAGTGTTAATGGTTTAATTTATCTGCTATAATTTGGTGCTTCTTTTGTTATTGTGATATCGTGGGGATGGTTTTCGATAACGCCGGCCGACGTTATCCTTATAAAGCGGGCATCCCAAAGAGCTGCTATATTTTTTGAGCCCGTATAGCCCATTCCTGCCCTGAGGCCGCCCACCATCTGATGTATGACTTCAGAAAGCATGCCTTTGTATGGCACCCTTCCGACAATGCCTTCCGGCACAAGCTTTTTTATATCATCTTCCGTGTCCTGGTAATAACGGTCTTTCGAACCCTTTTCCATTGCTTCTATTGACCCCATCCCCCTGTATGTTTTATATTTCCTGCTTTCGTAAATAACCGTTTCGCCGGGCGATTCATCAACACCGGCAAAGAGTGAGCCCGCCATAATACTCGAGGCTCCGGCCACAATTGCTTTCACAATATCACCTGTATAGCGTATGCCCCCATCGGCAATGACAGGAATACCGGATCCTTTTAGTTCGCGGGCTACGGCATAAACGGCACTTAGTTGCGGCACTCCTATACCCGCAATAACCCGGGTTGTGCAAATGGATCCGGGGCCGATTCCAACTTTTACGGCATCAACGCCTGCATTTCTGAGGTCGCGGGCGGCCTGTGCGGTGGCAATATTTCCCACAACGAGATCGATGTCGGGAAATTTCTTCTTTAATAATTTGGCCATCGTGATGACGCCCTCGGTATGGCTGTGGGCCGTATCTATTACGATGGCATCAACGCCAGCCTCGACCAGGGCCTCTGCCCGTTCAGGTGTATTGTAGGCGATGCCGACGGCAGCGGCTGCACGCAGGCGCCCCCTGTTATCCTTAAAAGCGTTTGGCTTTGATTTGATCTTGATCACATCCTTGTATGTGATCAGGCCAACAAGACGGTTGTTCTTATCAACAACAGGGAGTTTCTCAATCCTGTATTTCTGCAATATGCTTGCAGCTTTTTCAAAGTCGATGAATTCCCGCACAGTGATAAGGTTTTCCCGGGTCATAACTTCTGTAACGGGCCTGTCGGGATTATCTTCAAAGCGCAAATCGCGGTTGGTAACGATCCCAACAAGTTCCTTTTTACTGTTGATCACCGGAATGCCTCCAATGTTATATTCTTTCATGATATTCAGGGCATCGATTACCAAACCATCTTCATTCAGGGTAATGGGGTCAAGGATCATCCCGTTTTCGGCCCTTTTAACTTTCCTCACTTCGTTTGCCTGTTCTTCAATGGTCATGTTCTTGTGCAACACACCTATACCTCCCTCCTGTGCAATGGCAATAGCCATCTTGGATTCGGTAACCGTATCCATGGCCGCCGTTACTATAGGTATGTTCAACTGGATATTTCTGGAAAAATAGGTCGTAATATCGACATCCCTCGGGAGGACAGAAGAATATGAAGGCAAAACCAAAACGTCGTCGTAAGTAAGGCCCTCACCGGTAAACTTTTCGAAATCTTTATCCATGACAAGATATTTTTGACCTGCAAAGGTATTAAAAAATGCCTAAAGCTATATTAAATAATGTTAATAATAACTAAAGTTAACGGGCTTTATCGCAGAAGGACAAAGCTTGTTTTCAGGGTCTCTGTTGCGCCTTTGGCAGAGCGATAGAAAATTACGCAAACATAGACGCCGGCAGGAGCAATTCTGCCATTATGCCGGCCATCCCAGCCTGTACCGAAATCCTTACTGGTAAAGAGGATTTCGCCCCAGCGGTTATAGATATCCATGCGGTATTCAGAAAAACTGGCAAAAGTTCCGGCGGGTTTAAAAACTTTGTTGGTGCCTTCCGGGGCAAAGGCATTCGGTAAAATGATGGCAGGTGCATATTCTATAATGATCTCATTGGAATGGCTGAAATAACCGGTTTGGCTTATCCGGCGGGCCCGCACCAGATACCTGAGCATGCCAAACTCACCCGAAAGCGAAGAAAGATCATCTTCAAAATCCAGTTTATTTGCCTCAGTAGTGCCGATTCGGTCAAAGCCTCCATCCTGATCAACGGCCCGGAAAACTTCGTAATTCTCAACACCCTCAGGCCATCCTTCAAAGGCATTCCAGTTGAGCATATTCATTTGCGGGTTTGTTTTTTCACCCGTAAGGCGAATGGTGCGCATAGCCTGGCTCATCAGGACTTCGTTGCCACAGCTATCGACCAGTGAACTTTTATAATAATAACTTTGGCTATTGACTTCGGCCGTAAGATCATCATAATAGAGGACATCAGCCCCCTGAGGCTCTATTTCGGCGATAAGGCCATATGGGCCGGAGGCAGTTTCTGAACGGTACAGCTTAAGTTGGGGAACGAAGGCAAAAGTGTCGGGCAGCATGGTGATGGCAACAAGCTCATTGCCTTCAACGGTAATATTATCGAGCCGGTTGGCCAGTGGTTCAAGGTACTGCCAGGTTGTATTTTCTTTTATGCATGAAGAGGAGGTCACTTCGTGGTTCACACTGTAGGCCCTGACAAAATAACGGTACTGGCGGGTTGTTTCCAATCCGGTATGCTCATATGAAAGAGTTCCGGCAGGGAGATCGGCAAGGAGCTCAAATGCCCCGTTACCGGTACTCAGGTAAAGCCTGTAGCCCTGCAGTGATGGCTCCATGTTGATATAGGCTGTCCAGCTGATGTAGTTTGCCATTTCGCATGGCTTGAAAACGATATCGTTGAGAAGGATCGTCCGCTGTGGAATATCGTAGGTGCCCGGCCCGATGTTGCCACAGGTATCAAAAGCAGCAATGGCATAGCTTTTTGGCTCCTCACAGGGATTGGCCAGAACATCAGAATAGGAAGTATTTTCTTTGCCAACGATAAAATCAAGGGTATCGTTGGTGGTATGGGCATGGTAGACCACATAGCCTCCGGCATCGCCTTCACTGCTTTCCGTCCATCCAAGAATTGTTTCTCCGGTATAGGGGTTTACACTAACAGAATCGAGCGCAGGCATGGGAGGGGAATCGGTATCGGCAAAGGTGGCAAAGTAATTATTTGAAACCGAAGTGCAGCCGTTCGCATTTCCGATCTCTATGCGAAATCGCAGATCAGCACGGCATACAAGCACAGGGTATTCATAATGCAGGCCGGGAATAGAATCAATGGGTTCGTAAATACTGTCAGCGTTGAGCAGCATAATACGGTACAAAAGATCAGAGCCTGCAGGCAAGGGATCATGAACGGAGTTCCAATCAAGAACAGCCAGGTGATTGTCGGAGTTGTCGACCCTGAGGTGGATCGTGCTTAAGGTATCAGAGTAAATGTCGGGAAGCGCACCACTCTGATCGGTAATGATATAATAAAAGTTCTGTTGTGTATTTGCCGTTGCCAGTGTGTCAACATAGCTCGTATCCCCATAAAAAGTGTACTCCTTAATGGTATCGAAGGCGGTTGGGTTTGATGCCGTTGACCTGACAACGAAATACCGTACAAAGGTATCCTCATCAACGGGTTTCTCCCAGGCCATGCTCACGTCGCCATTATCGAGTACCACGAGGCAGTGCATATAATGCCCGGCGATCTGCCCCCTGCCGCTTACCGACAGAACGATCAGAACGATTATGAGGAGCGCATTTCTTAACATTTCATTATTAACGGCAGATACAAAATTAAAGTATTTTATGCTCATTGCAGGTAAAGCTGCAAACGCCAATGCTACATATTGCGGGCAGCCGGATACGTTAAATTTTCAGGAAGCCTGAATACTGTATCCGGCGATCCCGAATCTGTTAACAAGCGGCGATTATACTTTGTTTTCTTGGCAGAAATTCAATTTTAATGTATTTTTGCCATTCCTTATAAAAACAACATCAGAACAATATAAATAAGTGCGTTATGGAAAGAGATAAAGCAGTTTTCGGGATCATTAAGAAAGAACAGGACAGGCAGCGTTTTGGCATCGAGCTGATCGCCTCAGAGAATTTTGTCAGCGAGCAGGTGCTGGAGGCGATGGGGTCGTGCATGACCAACAAATATGCAGAAGGATATCCCGGCAAGCGTTATTATGGCGGATGTCAATTCGTTGATGAAACAGAGCAACTGGCCATTGATCGTGCCATGGAGCTTTTCGGTGCTGAATATGCCAATGTGCAGCCCCATTCAGGTGCCCAGGCCAACATGGCGGTATTCCTGGCATGCCTTAAACCGGGCGATACCTTCATGGGCCTCGACCTTTCGCATGGCGGCCACCTTTCGCATGGTTCGGCCGTGAACAGTTCGGGCATCCTCTACAATCCGGTTGCTTATGGTGTGGATGAAGAAACCGGTTTGGTGAACTACGACAAGATGGAAGAGATTGCCCTTCGCGAAAAGCCAAAGCTTATCCTGGCAGGTGCTTCGGCATACTCGCGCGACTGGGATTACGAGCGCATGCGCGACATTGCCGACCAGGTGGGTGCCCTGCTGATGGCCGATATTGCGCATCCTGCCGGACTGATCGCCAAAGGTATCCTCAACGATCCATTGCCCTACTGCCACATTGTAACCACTACAACGCACAAAACCCTGCGCGGACCACGCGGCGGAATGATCCTCATGGGCGAAGACTTCGAAAATCCCTGGGGCCTCACTACGCCCAAGGGGGTAGTAAAAATGATGTCGACAGTACTGAACTCGGCAGTTTTTCCGGGCATACAGGGCGGACCACTGGAGCATGTCATTGCTTCAAAAGCCGTTGCATATGGCGAAGCACTTACTGATGGTTATTTTGAATATATCCTTCAGGTGAAGAAAAATGCTGACGTGATGGGTAAAGCCTTTGTTGACCGGGGTTATCATGTCATATCGGGCGGAACCGATAACCATCTGCTGCTGATCGACCTCCGAACGAAGTTCCCCGAAATCACCGGGAAAGTTGTTGAAAACACACTTGTTCGTGCCGACATCACTGTAAACAAGAACATGGTTCCCTTCGACAGCCGCTCACCCTTCCAGACATCAGGTTTGCGTGTAGGTACGCCGGCGATAACCACCAGGGGGTTGAAGGAAGAACACATGGAACCTATCGTTGAGATGATTGATGATGTAATCAATAATCTGGAAGATGAAAAGGTGATCAATGCCACGCGTGATAAGGTAAATAAAATGATGGGCGATTTTCCCATCTTTGCCTGGTAGATTTAACGATTCTTTAACACCATCGCCTTAGCGGTCAATACCAATACTTTATATCTTTATAGCCCAAAAGGCTTTAACTCATTATGCTATGAAGACCCTGTATATTGTGCGGCACGCAAAATCATCATGGAATCACCCTGAGTTGAGTGATGAAGAAAGACCATTGCTGGAAAAAGGCAAAAAAAGAACAAAAAAAATTATCGATTATCTTCAACAGAAAGAGATCAAGCCCGACCTGATCATTTCCAGCCACGCTGTACGTGCCCTGGAAACAGCAAAGATCATTGCCCACGGCCTGAATTACCCTTCCGGCAATATACAGGTATCAAGACAAGTCTATCATGCTTCGGCCGACAATCTGTATGATCAGTTTTTTGACCTTCGCGATGATGTCGACAATTTAATGATTGTCGGGCATAACCCTGCACTTACAAATTTCGCCAATCATTTCCTGCACGAAAAAATTGAATGGCTCCCCACCTCAGGTGTGGTATCAGTAAGCTTTAATACACGCATTTGGATGAATCTGCCGGTGGCTGAACCCACAACCAATTTCATCATTTATCCAAAAATGCTTTAGCCCCCGGTTGGTAGCAGGCAGTTGCGACACCTTGGGTTTCAGCTAATTTTATATCTTTGTACTGGCAATGGAATAACAGCACATGACCTTAAAAAAATCAAAATACATTAACAGGGAGATCAGCTGGCTTGATTTTAACGAGCGCGTGTTGCAGGAGGCAATGGATGAAACCACCCCCCTGATCGACCGGATCAAATTTCTGGGAATATATTCCAACAACCGCGATGAATTTTTCAGGGTGAGGGTTGCCACACAACGCAGGATGTTGAATTATGAGATTAAAAACAACATTGCAGGAAATGAAACTGCTGCAGTACTTGAAGAGATAGCCCACATTGTTGAGGAACAGGAAATTAAATTCAACAAAACCTGGGAAGAGATCAAACTGAAGCTCAATGAAGAAAATATCCTTATCATGGATGAGCAAAGCCTTGATGAAGAGCAGGGCAGGTTTGTACATCGTTTTTTTTCGGATAAGGTGAGGCCGGATCTTTTTCCGTTGATGCTTGACAATCTCACCGATCTGCAAACCCTTAAAGATGCAACGATACATCTTGCCGTTGACCTCCGCAGCAAAAAAAACGGAAACAAGCGGCAGTTTGCGCTGATCACCGTTCCCACCGACAAAGTCGACCGTTTTGTTATCCTGCCTGAAAAAGAAAACAAGAAATTCATTATCCTTCTCGATGACGTGATCCGTTACTGCCTGGGCGACATCTTTTCAATATTTGGTTACGACTACTACAAGGCCTATACGATAAAGTTTACCCGCGATGCGGAGATGGATATCGACAATGACGTATCGAAAAGCTTTCTTGAGCTCATGAGTGAAAGCGTAAAGCAGCGCAAAAAGGGTGAGCCCGTTCGCTTTGTCTACGACAAAAAAATACCTGAGGAGTTGCTCAAACTGCTTATGAAAAAATTTAATATCCGCAAGCGCGACAATACACGCGCCGGTGGCAAATATCATAATTTTAAAGATTTTATGAGCTTCCCCGACCTTGGCCGCACTGAGTTGAGGTATCCGCCTTCACCACCCTTGCTCCATAAGGATCTGCCCCCGAACAAGAGCATTATTGAGGTGTTACGCGAGAAGGACATTATGCTGCACTACCCTTACCAAACCTTTCACTATATCATCGATCTGCTCAGGGAGGCATCCATCGACCCGCAGGTGCGGGCCATTAAAATGACATTTTACCGCGCCGCCGAAGGATCGAGCGTAATGAATGCCCTCATCAATGCTGCACGAAACGGTAAGCAGGTTACAGTATTCATGGAACTGCAGGCACGCTTTGAGGAGGAGGCCAATATTTACTGGACCAACAGGCTGCAGGAAGAAGGGGTCAAGATCATTCAAACCATTCCGGGCTTTAAGGTACACAGCAAACTTCTGCAGATCAGGAGAAAAGAAAATGGCGAAAATGTCTATTACGCCAACATAAGTACAGGAAACTTCAATGAATCGACTGCCAGGGTATATGCCGACGACAGCCTGCTCACCGCAAATCAGGAGATCACAGCAGAAGTGAACAAGGTATTCCATCTGTTCGAATCGAAGTTCATCATGCCCACCTTCAGCAATCTCATTATTGCGCCATTCAGCATCAGGCAGTTTTTTACAAACATGCTCGGGAATGAGATTAAGAATGCAGCCGAAGGGAAAGAAGCCTGGGCCATTCTGAAGATGAACAGCATTTCCGACAAAAAGATCGCCAATAAAGTTTATGAAGCAGCAAAAGCAGGCGTAAAGCTGCAGATGATCATCAGGGGGATATGCATCATCGATCCCGGCGATGAAGAGATCAATGATAAAGTCGAAACCTTCAGCATTGTCGACAAATTCCTTGAACATTCGAGAGTTTTTGTTTTCTGCAACGGGGGCGACCATAAGTATTACATTGGCTCTGCCGACTGGATGCCCCGTAATTTCGATCATCGTGTTGAAGTTGTTTGCCCCATCCTTGATGAGGGCATCAAAAAGGAACTCCACGACATGCTTCAGATCCAGCTGAAGGACAATACCCAGGCCCGGTATCTGAGCAGAAAAAACATGAACCAGTACCGCACAACAGGCGATACTTTCCAACACCGCGCACAGTTTGAGATATACGACTACCTGAAAGCAAAACTTTAGAGGCCTGGGTTGCAAAGCCCATTCTTCGTTATTCTGCGCCAGGTGTTCCGTATACCTTCTGAAAAAAGTCTATTTTTGCATATCAAAACAATAACAAATGATCCGCATCGAAGAAGCATATAAATTGGTTACAGGCGCTGTAGAGCCAATGGATGTCGAAAATGTTGATGTAAAGGATTCGCTCCACCGTGTGCTTGCCGAAGTCATCATTTCGGATGTCGATATGCCCCCGTTTAATAAATCAGCAATGGATGGTTATGCATGCCGTAATGAGGATTTGAACAAACCCTTGCGCTTAATTGAAACCATCCCCGCCGGAAAAGAACCCGAAAAAAATGTCGGAGAAGGCGAATGTTCGGAAATTATGACCGGTGCTCCGGTACCTGAGGGGGCCGATACCGTGATTAAGGTAGAAGATACACACACGGACAGCGATGGCAATATAATTTTTACCGGGAAACCCGGAAAATCAAACATTTCCATGAAAGCTGAAGATGTGGCAAAAGGTGATGTGCTCATTGATGAAGGCACGATTATTGAGCCCCAGCACATGGCTATTCTTGCATCAACAGGATATGCAAATCTGCAGGTTTCTTTAAAGCCACGTGTGGCGATCATTTCAACAGGCGATGAGATTGTAGAACCCACACAAAAACCGGGTGTATCGAAGATCAGGAACAGCAATGCATACCAGCTCATCGGCCAGGTGATAAAATGCGGTGCCGAACCGCACTATCTGGGCATTGCCCGCGATGAAGAAGAAGCTACGTATAATATCATCCATGAAGCCCTGGAAAACAACGATGTGGTCATCCTTACAGGTGGAATATCTATGGGACAATTTGATTTTATCCCGGCCGTATTTGAAAAACTGCATATCGATGTGCTTTTTCAAACACTTGCCATCCAGCCAGGAAAACCAACCCTTTTCGGGAAGTATGGCAATAAAAGGATTTTCGGCCTTCCGGGCAATCCTGTCTCGGCATTCAACACCTTTGATCTGCTCGTGAAGCCATACCTTCGCCTGTCGATGGGTGCCGAAATCGGCCACAAAGTCCTCAACCTGCCCATGGGGGCATACTACACTCGAAAAAAGACCGACCGTGATTCGTTTATTCCGGTTAGGATTGAAGACGGAAAAGTGTTTCCGAACGAATATCATGGCTCTGCCCACATACAGGCATTAAGCCTGGCTGATGGTTTTATCAGGGTACCCATGGGCACAGAAAGCCTGAAAGCAGGAGAACTCATTGATGTTAGACAAATATAACAGAAAAATAAACTACCTCCGTATTTCGGTCACCGACCGATGCAACCTCCGCTGCACATATTGTATGCCTGCCAGTGGCATAAAACTTATGAAGCATAAGGATATTCTCAGCTATGACGAGATCGTTGAAGTGGTTGAGGAAGCAGTCAGGCTGGGCGTCGACAAGGTCAGGATCACCGGGGGTGAACCACTGGTGAGAAAAGGGATTACAGAACTTGTAAGGATGATCGCTGATATTGAAGGCATCAACGATTTTGGAATGACCACCAATGGCACCCTGCTTCCGAAATACGCCTTCGAATTGAAAAAAGCAGGCCTGCACCGGGTAAACATCAGTCTCGACACCCTCAGGCCCGAAAAGTATAAATCCATTACCCGTGTAGGCAGTCTTCAGGATGCGCTGATGGGGATTGATGCTGCCCTTGATGCCGGACTTAACCCGGTAAAGCTCAATTGTGTCGTAAAACACAATGGCGATGAGCCCGATGCTCAGAGCGTGAGTGCTTTTGCCAGGATTAAGGGCCTTCAAATACGATTCATCCCCCAAATGGATCTGCACGAAGGTACCTTTGGAGAAGTAATCGGGGGATCGGGAGGTCATTGTGCCAGTTGCAACAGACTGCGCCTGACCTCCGACGGCATGATCAAGCCATGCCTGTTCAGCGATCTGGAATACAATGTTCGAAAACTCGGAGCAAGAAAAGCACTGTTGATGGCAGTAGAAAATAAACCGGCATGCGGTTTAAGCAGTCAGAAGAGCAGTTTTTACAATATCGGCGGATAGCACTGTCGGAAACCCATAGCAACTGAAATTTTTCTGGAAGAAAGCCAAATAAAAAACCCGAAAGCATGAAACAACTTTCACATACTGACGATAAAGGTAAGGCCCGCATGGTTGATATCAGTGCCAAGCCTGAACAGCAGCGCGAAGCGATAGCTGAAGGTCATATCAGGCTTAGTAAAAAATCCCTTGAGCTGATCCGCGAAAATGAGATCAAAAAGGGCGATGTGCTCACTGTTGCCGAGATTGCCGGAATACAGGCAGCCAAGCGCACCAGCGAACTGATCCCCCTCTGCCATCCCCTGGCCCTTACCAAAGTAAAAGTAAATGCAGAGATCCTTCCCGATGGGATAAAGGTAACCGGCCTGGCACGCTGCATAGGTCAAACCGGGGTTGAAATGGAAGCGCTCACCGCAGTCAGCATTGCTTTATTAACGATTTACGATATGTGCAAGGCCGTCGACAAACATATGCAGATAGGCGACATCAGCCTGAGCGGGAAAACAAAAACCGATCTTTAGCGTTAGCTGAATGCCTATGAAAAAGATTCTGATCACAGCACTTTTGGGCCTGCTTTTGTCGCTTTTTGCCTCAGCACAGGTAAACATTTCGCACTTTATGCATTCGGGGCGATATGAGCTCAGCCAGTCCAACTATGCTGAATCGATCAAAAAATTCAACATCGTTATCACTTATAAGCCCGAGCTGTTCAAACCATATTTTTTAAGAGGCATCGCCAAGCTTTACCTGGGCGATTACCAGGGGGCAGACCGCGACCTTAGCACGGCAGTGACTATACACCCGCTGTATTCGCATGCCTATCATTACAGGGCCATTGCCAGGGCACAAATGTATAATTACACCAATGCCCAGCACGATTTTCACAAAGCACTGGAGATCGACCCCTTCAATCCCGACATATATATCGACAGGGGTCTTACACGCATCAACATGAAGCGTTATGCATCAGCCATTGATGATCTTAACCAGGCATTAAAATTCGACAAGACAATCGCCCATGCATATCTTTACAGAGCCATTGCCAAAAGTTACCTGAACAATAACGAAGGGGCCATAGAAGATTGCAACAAAGCGCTCTTGCTGGACTATTTCAATACCGATGCCTACCTCAAACGCGGTCAGATCTATTACGAAACGGAAGAATATGAGAAAGCCATTGCTGATTTTGAGCAGATCATGGACCTAGATCCCGACAATTCGGTGGCCCGTTTCCACAGGGGCTTAACCCGGATCAATACAGGAGACACCACAGGAGCCATGCGTGACTTTGATGCCGTGATCAAGGGAAATCCTTACAATGCCCTCACTTATTACAACAGGGCATGGCTCAAAGCAAGCCTGAAAAACTATGAAGGCTCGCTCAGGGATTACAACATGGTGATCGGGATCAACCCCAATAATGTTTATGCCTGGTATGGCAGGGCTTATATTTACCAGGTTACCGGACAGCATAAAGAAGCCATTGCCGACTATACAAAATGCATAGAGCTATTCCCTGATTTTGCCGGTGCTTACCTTCAGCGCTCAGCATCCCGACAGCAATTGAACGACTTTCAGGGTGCAAAGCAGGACAGCGACAGGGCTTTTGAGATCATAAACATGCTTAATGATGGAGAATCATCGACCGAAGCATTGCTGAAAACCTATGCCGACTCCAGCTATTTTAAAAAACTGATTGCATTTGAATCGGATTTTAATGATGGCAATATGACCGGTGAGCTTAACAGGGCATATGAAGGCATTGAGTTACAGCCAAATTTTACTGTACAGTTTATTAAAAAAGACAAGGAATTTGTCAGAAAACAGCGCGAAGGATTTACGGTAAAGGAGATCACCGAATATACGGTCAGCAACGGGGAAGACCTGGCCTTTATCATCATGAACGAGGCGGTTGAGGAAAATGCCGAAACGCTTAATTATCACCTTACGATTGCCGACAGCCTTCTCAGCGAAAACTCTTCCGATTATATTGGCCATTTTCTTAAGGGAGTTGTAAATGGCATGGCACATAACTATACAAATTCGCTCGATGCTTATGATAACACCATTACGCTCTTCCCTAAATTTGTTTATGCATATTTCAACAGGGCAAACACCAGGTATGAGCTTGAAGAGTATTTGTATAATGAACGGGTTTATACTGATAATGTAACCATAAGCTGGGATAAGATCCCTGCACCCAGGGCTGAGGATGTGATAAGAGAACCCGATTTTGCCACTGTACTGCAGGATTACGACAGGGTAATCGGGCTTAGCCCAAAGCTGCCATATGCCTGGTTCAATCGCGGAAACATACGCTGCAGGCTCAAAGACTATAACAGTGCGGTGCTTGATTATTCACAAGCCATAAAACTCGATCCCGGGCTGGCTGAAGCCTGGTTTAACCGCGGATTAACTTATATATACCTCTATCAGCTCGACAACGGCTGCAGCGATCTTAGTAAGGCCGGCGAACTGGGGATTAAAAGCGCTTATGGCGTCATCAAGCGCTTTTGCTATAAATGATCGGTAAATTTCTAGTAATATCCGCCATCAAAAAATTCACCAAAGGCAAAACCTCCTGCAATAAACGCTATAATTGCTATTGCAGAAAATACAATACTAATAAGGGTAAGGATGCCCATAATGGTAAAATACAGTTTGATCTGGTTAAGCGATTTGATCAGGCTATATTTATCACCGCTGAAATAGGCCTGCTCCGAGGAGGAGCCTGCCTTTAAAAGCACCACTCCCATCCAGATTGGCAACCAGGCGATAATGATCCCTACAATGGTAAGGGCATAAAGAATGCCACCAATGATCATAAGGACACCAATAAATTTCATCCAGCCACGTGCCTGATATACAGGAGTCGTAACTTCTTTAATCAAATTACTCTGATCTGCATTTGGTTGTTCCATACTAATATGTTTTAGTTATTTTTGTGAACCGTCAGCGCATTTACACTGACCGATATACAAATATAGCAAGATAAGATACATAAACAAAAAAATTAAGATGAGCATACAATCAACAAATGTTAAAATCCTTTCAGTAAACATATCAGAAAAAAAAGGCACCGTTAAAGTCCCGGTAAGCGAGATCCACCTCAACAACCGTGGGGTTGAGGGGGATGCGCACGCGGGAAAATGGCACCGCCAGGTAAGCATGCTGGCAAAAGAAAGTGTTGATAAATTCGCAAAACTGGCCGGCAGGGAGATCAAATACGGAGAATTTGCCGAAAACATCACCACCGAAGGCATGCTACTGTATAAAGCCTCACCCCTCGATCGTTTTTACTGTAAGGAGCTTGAACTGGAAGTAACCCAGATCGGTAAAAAATGCCATGGCGACAGTTGTTCCATATACCGTGAGGTTGGGAATTGTGTAATGCCGAAAGAAGGTATTTTTTGCAGGGTTCTGAGTTTGGGCGACCTGCAGGCCGGCGACACACTTGAATACATTCCAAAAGTATTCAGTGCCCTGGTGGTCACCCTGAGCGACCGTGCTCACGCAGGAGAATATGAAGACCGCAGCGGGCCGCGGCTCAGCCAGTTGCTGATTGAGTTCTTCGAAAGTCAGAAATGGCTGCACGAGGTGGAAAATATCCTGATCCCTGATGACGAACAGGCTTTAAGCGCCTTGTTGCTGGATGCCATTGAGCAGGGGGTTGACTTTATCTTTACTACGGGCGGCACCGGCATCGGGCCAAGAGATATCAGTCCCGAGGTTTTGCGCAGTGTGATTAAAAAGGAGATCCCCGGGATCATGGAAATGATTCGTATGATATATGGTATGGAGAAACCCAATGCCTTGCTCAGCCGTGGCGTGGCCGGAACTGCCGGTAAAAGCTTACTTTTTGCGCTTCCCGGAAGCGTTAAGGCCGTGAACGAATATATGGCTGAGATCACAAAATCGCTCAGGCATATGGTGTATATGCTGCATGGGTTAGATACCCATTAATTGTTCCTTATTAAATCAGACATTCACCCCTAAACAAAATATATGATGACACGCGACAAGGCCCTGGAACTTCTCGACCGCTATATAAAAAACGAGCGCATGAAGAATCACTGTTACGCCTCGGAAGCGGTGCTGCGGGCGCTGGCAAAAAAACTTGGAAGGGACGAAGATCAATGGGGAATTGCCGGCCTTCTGCATGATATTGATGTAGAAATCACTGACGCCGACCCAAAAAGGCATGGCCTTGAAGGAGTGACTATACTCAGGGAAGCCGGCATGGACGAGGAAAGCATTGAAGCCATTAAACTGCACAATGAGGAAGCAACCGGCCTACCACGTACCAAGGAGTTTCATCATGCATTGGCCGCCGGTGAAACCATCACCGGTCTTATAGTAGCAACAACCCTGGTTTACCCCGACAAAAAGCTGTCGGGTGTTAAGCAAAAATCTGTTGTAAAACGAATGAAGGAAAAGGCTTTTGCCGCCTCGGTCAACCGCGATGCCATTCGCGAATGCGAGAAGATCGGCATCCCCCTGCCCGAATTCGCCGAACTTGCCATCTTTGCCATGCGGGGGATCAGTGATCGTTTGGGGTTATAAGAAAACTGAAGACCGTAAATGACAAATTATCCATTCAGAAGTGAAGCGTATACGCCAGCAATACAACGACATCGCATCAATTTACGACCATCTTTCGGAGGGTGACGATGGCGCCCTGTTTTTCAGGATAAAAGCCCAAAAGATCCTGAAAAACCTCAAAAAAGGTGCTGCAGTGCTTGATTGCTCGTGCGGCACCGGCGATCACGCCATATGGCTGGCCCGACAGGGGTTTAAGGTTTATGCTTCCGACATCAGCGAAAGTATGCTGGAAAAAGCCCGGGAAAAAGCGCAGTTTGCAAAAGTGAAGATACATTTTTTCCGTAGCTCATGGAAAGAGCTGTCGGAAAATTCAGGCATGCAATATCAGTTCATTATGAGCCCCGGAAATTCTTTCTCTCACCTGGAAGGCATGAACATGCTGGCGCAATCACTGAACGGGATTTTCCGGAGCCTCTGCGATGGGGGCACTTTCTGTTTCGATATCCGCAACTGGGAAAAGACCTTTGCAGAAAATAACCTGAAGCCGCAGGAATTTGAAGCCGGAAAAAAAGGATCGGAAATGCGGGTACGCTATTACTGGGACCTCACAGGTTGGAACACGGTATGTAAAATGCATGTTGACACGCTTGACATAAAAACAACGGAATATAAAAAATTTGTGTTCGATTTTTTTCCGCTTGGATATGCCCAATTAAAACCCGCCCTGCATGAATCGGGATTTACATCGGTAAAACGCAATTTTTACCCCGATACCAATTATTATTTTGTGCGGGCATTAAAAAATTAAACCAATCTTATCAACAATCTATTGATGAAAAGAATTAAACAACACAATGTTTTCGCACCATGACAATCCTTATTTTTGCAGCATGACGACAAACAATTTCATCCATCGCCTTAAAAACAAATATGTTTACACTATCGTCATTTTTCTTGTGTGGATGTTATTTTTCGATCCCCATAATTTCATCGGGCAGGTGCGGCTGAACCGTACGCTGAAAGAACTAAAACAGGAAAAAGAATATTACCTCACGCAAATAGAAAAAGATCGGCAAGCTACCCGTGAGCTTATCACCGACACCCTTACCCTTGAAAAATTCGGCCGTGAAAAATACCTCATGAAGCGCGACAATGAGGATATTTATTTAATTGTTGATGAAGAAAAGTAGATTTTCCCTATAATTAGTAACAGGGTTTCAGGTTTTTATTTACCGCTGTGCCGGGATAGGCCCCAAAGAAAGTGTGGCAAAGTTAATGCTGTTGCGGATCATTCAAAACCGTAGATACTATATTTCCTCAAAAAGTCGCCTGCCTCGGTAAAAACCATGTCGAACCACTTATCGACCTGTGCCGCTTTTTGCTCATCGGCACTGACAGGGAAAGGAGTTTCGTGCGAATAACGGTATGGCGGATCGAGCAGGTTAACCTTCACTCCTGAATTTTTAAAATTCATAAAGATATCATCGGCCGGGAACACCTTGTCGTTTTTCATTGCCATAACCAACATCTGATCCCTGAATTGGTTAAAGGTCTTTTCGCGCATGCCCTTAAAATATTCAGGCGAAAGCATGGCCATGAAAGCCCGCGCAATATTTTTCACCTGCATCACCTCAACATATGCACGAAGCGTACGGCTGCGCCAGGAGTTGTGATTTAAGTAATACTTTCGCAGCTGTGTGAAGGCCTGTTGATCGATAATGAACTTTGATGTGCCGTTAATATGGCTGAATACTGTTCCACCGGCAAAAAGCACAAACCTCGACTGGTTAAAAACACCATTGGGATTTGCGATCATCAATACCTGGGCCAAAAAAGCTCCGATAGAATACCCAAAGAAGTGGATCTCAGAACCTTCTTTGAATACAGGGTGTTTACCGGAGCTGATATGATTTACCAAATTAAGGAGATCCATTACACTCTGATATCCTGAAAGCGCAAAGCGTTCAGGCATATTGTCGAGCCGTTCACTAATAGCGGCATTGGCAAAGCTGGTGCACGACTGCTCTGTATATCTGGTCCTGCGTTGCCGGCTGAGTATATCCATGCTGCGCACGTTTGTCCAATCGGCAGGTGTGCGGTTCATGTGAAAACTTATCGGAAACATAAGTACTGCCTGACCGGTACGCAAAACAAGTTCGCGTGCCCAGGGAAGATACTTTTTCCAGCTTTTTTCGTTTAATCCATGCAGCAAAATAATCACCTTATCCATTTGCGTTTTCCCTTCAGGAAGAAATACCGGATAACGAAATTCAATGTTTTCCCTGATCTCATTGTCGGGCATTCCACTGAGGAATTTTTTTTCATTCGGGGATAGCTCGCGCGAAACCGGCAGGTGATCAATTGACTTCGAACTAAACGAAAAGGTTTTATATCCTATGCCCGTATCTGATATCCCGGAAACATCCTTTTCAAGCGAAAATGCCTGCGCCAGTATTTTATGGTATGCCGTATAACCGTTCATCAGATAAATTTATTTTTTACAAAATTCTGAAAGTCAAATCAATATTGTCAAATAATTGGTATGCAGGCCGAAATCGGGTGACTAAATGATAATATACGGGGTGAAAATCAAAATACAGGGGTGAACTCAGATTTTTAAAAATGAAAATATTGATTTGAAATGGCTTAAAATTACATTAGTTTTGCTGAGGAATTAACCAATACCTTAATACTGCCTTCATGCAATTTTACGAAAAAGCCATTCCCGACTATCTTACGCGAAAGGGCAATCTTATCCGACTCGTGATCTTTACTGCAGTATTTGCACTTGCTTTTATCAATATTTATGATCCTTTCAGGGTAGACCTCTACCTGGAACTAACAGGGATCAGGCTATTTCTCTATTCAAGTTTTGTGATCCTCACAGGTATGCTGGTGGTTGTGGTGAGCAGAATGGTCATGTACCATTACAGCCGCGTAAAACAGTTAAATTACTGGAGGTATATTCTTTGGGTATTTATCGAGATACTGGTTATGGCTTTTGTTTATTCCATTTATGTGAAGTTTATACTTGCTGATGAGCGCGACTTTATGGAGATAGCAAGCATCAGCATGAAAAACACTTCATTGGTTATTCTTTTGCCCTATACAATACTCTGGCTTTTCTTTTCGTGGCAGGATAAATCGGCAAAACTCGAGAAACTCGAAGAGCATAAATTACCGGCCGAAACCCACAACAGCGTGATGATCCCCTTCAGGGATGAAAAAGGGACCCTGCGCCTGAGCCTGAAACATGAAGATCTGCTGTACCTTGAAGCAGCCGACAACTACGTTACCATACACTATCTTCAAGGCAGTAAAGTAAAGAAATTCATGGTGCGCAACACCCTGCGTTCCTACGAAACACAGTTTGAAGACCTGAACATTGTTCGCTGCCACCGCTCATATATGGTAAACCTCGATAAAGTCAGGATCATTCGTAAAGAAAAAGACGGTCTTCATCTGGAGCTTGGAATCGAGCCATCATTATCACTGCTGGTATCAAAAACATATGTGGAGCGTATCATACAATCATTCGCGGAAATGGCACCCGGCAATTCAGCATAATAAAATTAAACCATCCTGAATGTATTCAGTCTTACGAATAATTACCTAAATTTGCAATCATTCATAATTAAGCCTGCTTTAAGGCGTTTATAAGAGAAAATAAAACACTGATCTTGGAAAGATATTACCACATTCTGAACATAGCCATTGATGCCGTTCTTGCAAATAAGTTCCGGTCGATACTCACTGCTCTTGGTATAATTTTCGGAGTTGCCGCGGTGATTGCAATGATGGCAATTGGCAATGGTGCACGACAGGAGATCCTGGAACAGATCAAGATGGTTGGCGTAAATAACATCATGATCACTCCCATACTTGATAACTCGGCTGCCAGCTCAAATGAGGATGAAGGAAAATCGATGAAGGGAAAATATTCGCCCGGGCTTACCCTGAAGGATGCCCGGAGCATTGCCGAAATCATTCCCACAGTTATGCGGGTAAGCCCCGAAGTTTCATACGAAACTTATATCATTAACAGCGGTATACGGAAAAAAGCCACACTGAAAGGAGTTACACCTGATTTTTTTCATGTTTACAGCCTGCCCCTGCAGGATGGTGAGATGTTCAATGACATCCAGCTGCAAAACGGCAGTCCGGTATGCATTATCGGACCCACCATTAAATCACGTTTCTTTCCTGCCGAAAATCCCATAGGAAAATATATCAAATGCGGAAATATCTGGTTGAAAGTTGTAGGGATACTGGAGAGCATGAAAATGGCCGCAGGCACCTCTGAGGATCTTGGCATCAGCGATTACAACAACAACATCTATGCTCCTCTGCAAACTGTATTATTGCGCTATAAAGACCGTTCGGTGATCGACAAGCGCGATATTGGAGGAGGCGGTGGCGGGGAGGTCGTGGTCAGGCATGGCGCAGTTGTTTCATCTACTTTCAGTGGAGGATCGAATGAAGAAACCAATAAAAACCAGCTTGACAAAATTGTTGTACAGGTTGATAAAAGTGAGAACCTGAATGCGACCACAAGCCTGCTAAAAAAGATGATGCTGAGAAGGCACGAAGAGATCCCTGATTTTGAAATTACTGTTCCGGAGCTTCTGCTCAAGCAGGAACAGCGCACAAAAGACATCTTTAACATTGTTTTGGGCGTAATTGCGAGCATTTCACTGCTTGTAGGAGGCATTGGCATTATGAACATCATGCTTGCCTCTGTGATGGAACGCATCCGTGAGATCGGTGTGCGTCGCGCTACGGGAGCCACACGACGCGACATCATTGCACAATTTCTTACCGAAGCAACCTTGATCAGCATCACGGGAGGATTTATCGGGATCATACTGGGTGTGACCTTTGCCAAGCTCATAACAGAATTTACCGGTATCCTCACCATCATTTCATTACTTTCTATTGTAGTATCCTTTGGCGTTTCGGCTGCCATTGGCATTACTTTTGGATATATGCCCTCGCGCAAGGCAGCAAACCAGAATCCAGTTGAATCACTCCGTCATGAATAATAATTATATGAACAAGATAATGAGAGGCAAACGAACATTATTTGTGGTCGCCTTTTTTAGTTCCATCATTTTTACTCCGGCAGTTACGCAGAACGACAGCACCAATTATCTTTCGCTCGATGATGTGATCTACATCGCCCATCAGCAATCGCCGGATGCACTCATCGCCAAACATCGTTTCAGGGCCAGTTACTGGGAATTTCGTTCATTCAAGGCTGATTACCTTCCCGGGCTTACCCTCGACGGGACTGCCCCGGTTTATGACCGGTCGATATCGCCGGTTCAGCAACCCGACGGAAGTGTCGAATTCAGGCCCCTCGACCAGGGAGGAGCAAATGCCAGGCTTTCGATTGGCCAGCGCATCGGATTGACCGGCGGGACCATTTCATTGAACAGCAGGCTTAACTATTATGATAATTTTACCGGCTCGCCCCTGAATAATCCTTTTGCTGCAGAAATTGTAAACATTGAGTATGTTCAGCCCATATTCAAATACAATCCCTACAAATGGGACAGGCATATTGAACCCATGAAATACGAATTGGCTAAGCGGAAATACCTTGAAGATGTTGAACAGGTATCGATAACTGCTACCAATTATTTTTTCAACCTGCTTCAGGCCCAGATTGATATGCAGATTGCGGTGAAGAACATGTTTAATTACGACACCCTTTTCAGGATCGCCGAGGGGCGTTATCAACTTGGTAAGATCGCAGAAAACGACTTGCTGCAACTTGAGTTGAACTACCTTAAAGCCGAAGCAGCGGTTGAGCAATCAGAGCTTGAACTTGAAAATAACCTGTTCAGACTCAAATCATACCTTCGCATTAAGGATGATGTTCGCATTGAGCTCATCCCGCCCATTGTAGATGACTTTTTTACCATCAGAGCCGATAAGGCCATAGAAGAAGCGCGGTACAATTCTTCTACCTCACTTGATTTTGAACAGCGCAGGCTGCAGGCGCAAAGTGCTGTAAATGCAGCAAAAATGAACGGACGATTCGATGCGGACCTTACGGCACGCTTTGGACTGGCACAGCAGGGATCGACCATTCCGGCAGCGTATACCCAACCCGAAGATCAGCAGCAGATGAGCCTGGGCTTCAGGTTACCCATCCTCGACTGGGGTTCGGCACGCGGGCAGATTAAACTTGCACAATCGCAGGAAGAACTTGTATTTACCTCTGTTGAACAGGAAGAAATTGATTTTGAGCAAAACATTTACCTCGAAGTGATGCAGTTCAACATGCAGGAAAACCAGCTGCGTATCGCAGCCAAAGCCGATACCGTTGCCCATAAGCGTTTTGATGTTACACAGAAACGATATATGATCGGACAGGTAAATGATGTGCTTGAACTTAACAATGCGCAGATCGACACCGACAATGCAAAAAAAGGCTACTACCAGGCCATGCGGTCATACTGGCGCAACTACTACCAGATCAGGAAAGAAACACTTTATGATTTTAAGGAAGACCGCCCGATATTGTTCAACATTAATGAAACAATGTAGCATATTCAACGCGGAAACTCTTTTTAATTTCTTCAGATTTTACCTTTCTTTTGTCAGCAGCTTATCATGAAATGCTTTGATTCGCATCACGAATGCCTTATATTTGATGCGAACAACATAAAATATGTCATCTTATGAATCCAATTATCAGAAATGTATTGGCGATCATTGCGGGGATCATAGCCGGGAGTGTCGTAAATATGGGCTTGATCATGATCAGCGGTTTCATTATTCCACCCCCCGAAGGCGTGGATACCAGCAGCATGGACGGCCTGAAGTCGGGAATGCATTTATTTGGCCCGAAGCATTTTGTTTTCCCATTCCTTGCACATGCCCTGGGCACCCTGACAGGAGGCCTCATCGCCGCCCTGATCGCAGCAAAGCAAAAAATGACGATCGCTATGGTGGTTGGTGTCTTTTTCCTGGTGGGAGGCATAATTAATGTATTTATGCTTCCGTCGCCGCTATGGTTCAACACCCTCGACCTTATTTTTGCCTATATCCCCATGGCCTGGCTTGGTGGTATGATGGTAAGGAATAAATAATAAACTCAGGGGGTCTGATGGATTGAATCAATCAAATTAATTATACCCTTTCTAAATAAGATATTATTCAATATATTTGCAAAAAAATAAACCCTTAATTAAACGAATAAATTATGTCAGTTTTAGTTGGAAAAAAAGCCCCCCTCTTCGAAGCAACTGCAGTTGTGAATGGGGGCGAGTTTGTTGAAAAATTTTCTCTTGACCAGTATATTGGAAAGAAGCATGTAATTTTCTTCTTTTACCCTCTCGACTTTACTTTTGTTTGTCCGACCGAGATCCTGGCTTTCCAGGAAAAACTCGAAGAATTCGAGAAGCGTAACGTTGCTGTGGTTGGTTGTTCAACTGATTCGCATCACTCGCACTGGGCATGGCTCAACACCGATGTAAAAAATGGTGGCATCAAGGGCGTAACTTTCCCACTTGTTTCCGATCTTTCAAAAACCATTTCGGAGAACTATGATGTATTGGCCGGAGAATACGACTACAATGAGGATGGTGAGATGGAATTTGAAGGCGAACCCGTTGCTTACCGTGGCCTCTTTTTGATCGATAAACAGGGAGTTGTGCGTCACCAGGTGGTGAATGACGATCCGCTGGGAAGAAGTGTTGAAGAAGCGCTGCGAACCGTCGATGCCCTTCAGTTTTTTGAAGAACACGGGCAGGTATGCCCTGCCGACTGGCATAAGGGCGATGAAGGTGTGACCAAGAGCAGCAATGGCATTGCCGATTACCTCGGCAAAAAATATAAATAGCCGCAAGAGTCTTCAGGCTGTTAATGCCCGAAACTCACCTCATCAATAAACAACCAGGCCGGCTCGCCTGCCCCTGGATGCCATTCGGGGCATGTGCCCCGGTTTTTGGCATATACCTTCACGAACCGGATCATTTCGCCGGGCGGAATAACAGAAAAGTTATGCGTAATTCTGCCATCCTTTTTTGCATCGATCCTATTGTTCTCTTTTGCCAGCATTTCATAATTCACACCATCGGCAGAAACCGAAAATACAACATATTCAGGCATAAATATCCAACTGTTCTGATCCTGCAGGAATCCGGCACTGATCATATCAACTTTTTGCAATTCACCAAGATCAACAAGAACATCAACATCCACTCCGTGAAATCCCTGCCATGATCCTGTCTGGAAATTGTCGCTGCCCCGGATCAGGTCGATCAGAGCGACTTCGCCCCCGGCAGTATATTGCGGATCATAGGAGGTATTGTAGGTCACTTTTCGTCCGGCAGGCATGTGGCTGAATACTCCGCCAACCGTCTTGCTGCGGTGTTTTCCGGGTGCAAGAGCGAAAGCCCTCACTGTCGTATTTTCTGTGAGTGTGAAATCAGCTGTAAATATTTTCGAATTCAGGCCTGGTTCACTGCCATCGATGGTATAATAGATCACTGCCTCAGGGTTGAGGCAATCCATGCCCACTGTTATGCTATGGGTAAAAGTGCGCGAACCGGCACTAAGGTAAGGTGCAGGAGTGATCAGCTCATCGTTTATGCCGGTTACGGGAATATTGTCTTCGCCGGTCCCCCATAGCTTGTTTGGCAGTGGGCCCATCTCAAACACAAAATGGCCTCCATCCATAATATTTTCGTATAAAATATATGATTGCATAAGGGGATTGCCGTTGAGCGTTGCCGACTGAATGTATTTATTTTCCGGTGAGTTATTTTTTGCCTCGATCACACAGGTATTCCCGTTTTCAAGGCGGATCGTAATCTTATCGAACACAGGGCTTCCGGTAACATAATAATTTGTTCCGGGGGTAACAGGGTAAAATCCCATGGCGCTAAGCACGTACCATGCCGACATCTGCCCGCAGTCTTCATTGCCACAAAGGCCATCAGGCTTGTCGCTGTATTGTCCGGACATGATCTCCCTGACGAGTTCCTGGGTTTTCCAGGGTTCGCCGCAAAAATTATAGAGGTATGCCATATGGTGGCTTGGCTCATTTCCGTGTGCATATTGCCCTATCAGCCCGGTGATATCGCTCTGGTGACGTCCGCTCATACCGGTGGCAGCCTTGAACATTTCATCGAGCTTTTTACTGAATTTTTCCAGTCCCCCCAACAATTGCATCATTCCGCTTACATCCTGTGGCACAAAAAAAGTATACTGCCAGGTATTTGCTTCGGTAAGCATAAAGTTTACCTCCACAGGATCAAAGGGGGTTACCCACATTCCATTCATTCGGCCGCGCATAAATCCCGTGCCGGGATCGAAGATGTTCTTATAGTACTGGGCCCGCTTGATATAGTATGCATAATCTTCATCATGGCCCAGTTCTTTTCCCATGGTGGCAATACACCAGTCGTCGTAGGCATATTCGAGCGTTTTTGAAACCGACGACCCATCAAGGTCGGCCGGGATATATCCATATTGCCGGTAATATTTGAGACCTTCGCGGTCGGTCATACTGCTTTTTTTCATGGCTTCAAAAGCTTTCGCAACATCGTAGCCACGGATACCTTTCAGATATGCATCGGCAATGACGGGAACGGAGTGATAACCGATCATACACCAGGTTTCGTTTGCTGCGAGTTCCCAAACGGGCAGCAAACCACCCTTATCATACATATCAATCATTGACTTAATAAGATCGTTGGTTCTTTGCTGTTGTGTGATCGTGAAGAGAGGATGCAAAGCCCTGAAAGTATCCCATAACGAAAAAACGGTATACATCTCAAATCCATCGGCAGTATGTATTTCCATGTCATGCCCGCGATAGCGGCCATCAACATCAGAATAAATATAAGGAGCCAGATATGCATGGTACAAAGCAGTATAAAAAATAATTTTTTGCTCTTTGGTGCCGCCCTCCACTTCGATCCGGCCCAGTTCCTCATTCCACGAATCAAAAGCTTTTTGTTTCAGGCCATTAAAATCCCACGCCGGGATCTCCGATTCAAGGTTCTTCCGCGCGCCTTCCGTATCCACTGCCGAGATCCCTACTTTAGCCATGATCTTTTCCTGATCACCCGTAAAGGAAAGGATCGCTTTCAGGTCTTCAGATGAAGAAAAGGTGCTCCCATCAATTCGTTTGCCATTCTCCAGCACCATCACTTCGTTAAATGGTTCAGAAAATACGGCATAGAAATACACATACTGATCCTGTGCCCAGCCCTGCGTCCTTTTCAAGCCTGAAAGGGTGTTTTCATTCACGATGTTAAGCTCCAGGCCGAGGATATTATCTGATGTGGCTCCCTCGTAGAGGTCGAGATACACAAATTTGTTTTCTTCATCCTCAAACTCATACACATGAAATCCGCTTCTTTGTCCAACGGCCAGTTCCACTTCAATGCCCGGTTCCCTGAATTCAACTTCGTAATATCCCGCTCCTGCTTTTTCCTCATCATGCGAAAATGTGGCATAGGGCAATTGTTTCTTTTCGCAGATCCCGAGCAAGGTATCGATATTCCCGCTCCAGGGCATAAGCCTGATATCGCCATAATCGCCAACCCCGGTGCCACTCAGGTGGGTGTGGCTGAACCCATAGATCCTGTCATCGCTGTAATGGTATCCCGAACAACCGTCCCAGCTGTCTTTGCGCGTATCGGGGCTGAGCTGTACCATACCAAAAGGGACCATCGCCCCGGGATATGTATGTCCGTGCCCGTCGGTGCCAATAAAAGGATTAACATAGCCGGCAGGAGTTTCGGGCCGCTTATCATTTTCACAAGCCGTTAAAATCAAAACAATGAATGAAAGGCTAAGAATGAAAGTCTTTAGATTTTGTTGTTTATGCATTGGGTAAAAATTTTTAGTATACAATATTTTCATGGCATTCACCGCGGTATATGCATGAAGTAATTTAAAGCTTATCGTTTCACCGGTTTAATTTTAATGGTAAAGCTGTATTCTTTGGCAGGATATCGGTATTGTTCAATCGGGCGTGCACCCCAGCTATTGTTTCCGCCTACTCCCATCTGAAAAAGGTCGAGGTTAATGGCGACCATATTTCTTTCCGGAACATCGACGCTATGCATGCCACTGCTTCTGGATTCCTGCGCAATATCGGCCGGCCGGTAATGCTGAACAGTAAATTCGAAGAGGTCATCAGATGAGAAGAACAGTCCATCGCCGAGCTGATCGGTAAGTTTCATCCAGCGCACATCGCATTTATTGCCGTTTTCCTGCGGCCGTATATATGAAAAGTGCTGTTCTTGTACACTTCCACCATAAAGGCCGACAAAAGCAACCGTTTTCCTGTCGACATAATTTTCGAAAGGCCCCCTTCCGAACCATTTAACATTATCAAAGGTGCCGTTCATTTCCATGTAAAGGCCAAAGCGCGGCATATCGGGCAGGGCGCTGTCGCCGGGGTGGAAGGTGGCGGTCATCATAACCTCTCCATCCATATTAACCTCATAATTCAGGCTGAAATCCGCGTATACATCAGGCAATTCATATCTGGCCAGCAGGATCACTTTTCGTGTGTTGGAGCTGATGATCTGAAAGCTGGTGAGCCGGCGGTTTTCTGATGCTTTTTTCCATGGCTGCATCTCTTTATACATTCCAAAGCCATGGTCGTTATCGGTTGGTTCGCGCCAGAACCAGGGTATTGGTGCTTTTAACACCAGATCTTTAAAGGCGTAGGTGTATGATGTAAGTTCGCCTGTTTCCTTATTAAATGAAAGAAAGAAATTTTCGCCGGCTACTTTCACTATTTGCTCAGTATCGGTGGTTTTCAGTCCGGGGTTTTGTCCGGGTCTGATCATCTCGGTCATAGCAGTAAAAGGCATCTCAAACTGTTCGGAGGCCACCACATAGCCTGTGGGCAGCATTCCGCCTCCGGATTTAATGCGTGCATGAACATTAAAGAAATACTCAATTCCGGGTTCTGTAAAGGCTTCATTCAGTGGGATCACAAAACTGGCTGTTTCTCCTGGCGGGCAATTTATTGCAGGAAGGTCGCCACCCGAAATACGCCTGCCGTCGGCATACATCAGGTAAAAGAAATCAAATTCGTTCAGGTCGGTAAAATTATACTCATTATACACGTTTATCTTTTGGTTAAAAACGCTATCCCTGCTAAAAATTATCGATTGGTATACTTTTTTCACTTCGTGAAGACCCGGATGGATGCTCCTGTCGGGATTGATCAGGCCATTGGCACAAAAATTATAGTCGGAGGGAGTTCCTTCGGGACCAAAATCGCCACCATAAGCCCAATATTCGTTTCCTTCTTCATCAGTTTGCAGGATCCCCTGGTCAACCCAGTCCCAGATGCATCCCCCCTGTAGTTTATCAAATTTCCTGATCAGGTCCCAGTATTCTTTCAGGTTACCGGTGCTATTGCCCATAGCGTGGGCATATTCGCACATGATAAGTGTACGGGGGTCGTCGCCTGTGGCCCATTTTTCAAGATACGCCAGGCCGGGATACATCGGGCAATAGATGTCGGTATGCGGCCTTGTCAGGGCACGTTCATAATGCACCGGGCGTGACGGATCCCTTTTGTGGATCCAGTCGGAAGCAGCTTCAAAATTAACGCCATCGCCGGCTTCATTTCCCATCGACCAGATAATGACCGAGGGATGATTTTTATCTCTTTCGACCATACGGCGGATGCGGTCGAGATGGGCTTCTTTCCACACGGGATTATTGCCCAGGGTACGGTCGGGGTGATATCCCATCCCATGCGACTCAATATTGGCCTCATCGATCACATACAAGCCGTACTCATCGCATAATTGGTACCAGAGCGGATCATTCGGATAATGGCTGGTGCGAACCGTGTTCATGTTATTCATTTTCATCAGTCCAAGGTCCTGACGCATCGTACGCTCATCAACAACATGGCCTGTTTTCTCATCATGCTCATGCCTGTTCACGCCTTTGATCAAAACATAACTGCCATTGACATAAAGCAGGCCATTCTTCAGCTCCACTTCGCGGAAACCGGTTTTACAGCTCAGGGCCTCCAGCAGGTCGCCCTTCTTATTGCTGAGACTTAACACCAGGGTATAAAGGTTTGGTTTTTCGGCCGACCATTGCAACACCTCAGGAATGATCATTTCATCAAAAAACAACGAATCGCAACATTCTCCCTTTTCCATGGAGAATTCCAGTTCCCTGCTGCGGATCATTTCCCCTGCAGGGTCGAACAATTGCATTTCGGCTTTCCCTCCCCTGAATTTGTTGTCGGGGTCGTAATTCCTTATATCCATATCGATGCTGAGTACCCCATTCTGATAAGCATCGTCCAGGCCGGCTTTCACCCAAAAATCCCTGATATGGACCGTGGGAGCCGACCACAGGAATACGTCCCGCTCAATTCCGCTGATACGCCAGAAGTCCTGGCACTCGAGGTAAGAACCATCCGACCAGCGGTATACTTCAACAGCCAGAAGGTTTTCGCCCTCACGAATGAACGAAGTAATATTAAATTCGGCCGGTAGCTTGCTTCCCTGGCTGTAGCCTACTTTTTCACCGTTGACCCAAAGATACATGGCCGACTTAACGGCCCCGAAATGAATAAATATTTCGCGCCCGTACCATCCAGGCGGAATAGTGAAAGTGGTCCGGTAAGCGCCAACCGGGTTGTAATCGTCAGGAATTTCAGGTGGCACAGGATCGTCGGTAAACTCATAGGGCTGATTCACATAAATGGGGATTCCATATCCCTGCAGTTCCCAGTTGGAAGGTACCGCTATGCTGTTCCACTCCTTATCCGAATAGCTTGTCTTAAAAAAGTCTTCCGGCCTGTCGGCAGGCTTTTCAACCCAGTAAAACTTCCAGTCGCCATTCAGGCTTTTATAGTACCTGCTTCCCTGCATATTGCCCTTCAGGGCCTTGTCGACCGATGCAAAGGGGATCATACTCACATGTGGAGCTTCTTTATTTACAGAAATAATCGCAGGGTTTTCCCAGTCGTGGCCCGGTGAGTTCTGTGCAAGGAGTACAGGCATTCCAAAAAAGGACATTACAATAATGATCAGTGTTTTTTTCATAAGGAACAATTTTTACAATTGCTTGCATTGAGCCAGGCTCATTATTGCAGGCACGACCTGATGATCGCCTGCAGTCTGTTTTCTTTATCCTCCAACTGTTTCAGCAGTGCAAACTGATTCCTGCTGCGATCGAGGTTATGCTCTTTTCTGGCTATTTTGAAGTAATGGTCGCCTTCGAGAAAATCGGTAAGAAAACGCGTACCGATCATCAGCAGCATTACTTTTGCCCCAAAAAGAAGGTGTTCTTTTTCGCCTGTTGTAAGACTGTCTTTCAATGCCCCTAGATAACCTTTTGTAAGGGCTTCAAAAATATCCGTTCGCAGCAGCACTTTTGACGGATCCGGTTCATCTTCTTCAACCGGACTTGTAAATGTGCGCACCATATCGCCATAGTCATATAGAACAGTTCCCGGCATCACCGTATCGAGATCGACAACGCAAATGTATTTTATCTCATTCTCTTTAAACAGTACATTATTGAGTTTTGTATCGTTATGCGTTACCCTTAGGGGGATGATCTTTTTCAGGAGAAGTTTCTCCAGTTTTGTGGCATATTCCATACGGTCGAATACAAAGGTAATCTCGGGGCGGGCGTTGTTCACGCGCCCTTTGGGATTAACCTCCACAGCCTTCTGCAGTTGGCGCAGCCTGTTACCCAGGTGGTGAAAGCCAGGTATTGTAGTTATATATGCCGACGGTCTCTCCTTGTTCATAACCGTTTGAAAAGCACCGAAGGCTGCTGCCCCTTCATAAGCGATCGCGCTTGTGGAGGCAATATTAAATGAGCGGCTGCCGGGAACAAATTCCAATAACCGCCAGAAATTACCTTCACGATCGTTACAAAAATATTTTTGGTCTTTGTTTTTGATAATGCGCGGATAGGGGCTTTTTTTCTCTCCACCATAATGTGCGGCCATGGCATCATTCACTTTCACATGATTTTCGATGAGCCCGCCAGGATCTTTAAACACATGATGATTAATGCGTTGCAGAAAGAAACGGTATGACTGCTGCACCTCAACGATGTATGAATCATTGATATGTCCGCGTGTAAACTCGCTGATGTTACATACTTCAGGATCGATGCCGTAGTTAATTAAAATTTCTGAAAATCTGGTTTCGCCCATAATTATCTCCATATTTCGGGGGGATAATCCCCCTTTTCTATCATATCATTGATCTTTTTTACCGTGGCCGGCCTGTCGTCCCTGTATGTTACACCGAACCAGGGAAAATCAGTTTCGAGCATCTTTACGCTTACCTGCCCTTTTTTCACCATCTCATTGATCACTGAGGGCAGCAGGAACTCGGCCTTATTGTTGTTGATGTTGCTTTCGAGAAATGTCTGAAAGCCCGAAGCCAGGTTTTGGAACAGGCCCGGCTTAAATCCCCAGATATTCATCGAGACAAGCGTATTGCCCGAAAGCTCTGCAAATTTATTTTCCTTTGTTTCGTAGCCTGTTGTATCGCCTTTTTTTCCGATGTTGGTAATTTCGGTTATTTCAGTCAGGTAACGATCATCATCGAAAGCGCATACCCCCCGCGACACGGTTCCATATTCCGATAAGGTATTGCGAAGCTGGTAACCAACCATGCAGTATTTTGCCGGTTCGGGATTTTCGCTGAGGTATTCAGATATCAGCCTGTATGCCTCCCTGCCATAGAAATCGTCGGCATTGATCACGGCAAAGGGTGTATCAATGGCATGCCTGCCTGCCAGTACGGCCTGCCCGGTACCCCAGGGTTTAACGCGATCGGGGGGCCTTTGAAAACCTCCAGGCAGGTCGTCAGGATCCTGGATCACGAAAGCATGGTTGATGCGTCCGGCCAGCCTGGGCTCCCATATCTTCTTAAAGTCGGTTTCGATCTGTTTGCTGATCACGAAGACGATCTTTGCAAAGCCGGCCCTGATGGCATCATATACTGAATAGTCGATTATGCTCTCGCCTCCGGGGCCAATGGCATCCATTTGTTTCACGCCACCATAACGGCTTCCGATCCCGGCGGCAAGGATTAATAAAGTTGGTTTCATAGCAAGCTTATGCTTTAGTTTTTTTTCCAATTTTATGACCATATGTTGCATAGTAAATAATGAACATATAGCAGGGAACCATTACCCAGTATGCCTGTGTCGGCCCTACCGGTTCGAGATCGGCAAGGTAACCATAAAGAAGGGGCAGCAGGGCACCGCCCGCAATGCCCATAATGAGCAAAGCCGAGCCGGTTTTAATGAATTTTCCGAGTCCTTCGATGGCCAGGGGCCATATGGCCGGCCACATAATAGAGTTGGCAAAGCCAAGGGAGGCAATCATCAGAATGGAGGTGTAGCCGTCGGTAAGGGTTGCCATTACCGAAAAAAGCACTCCCAGAATAGCAAAATATTTGAGTGCATTTGCCTGCGACAAGTACCTTGGTATTGCAAAAATGCCAACAAAATATCCGATGATCATCCCGATCAGGGTAAAGGAAGCAAAGAACTTTGCCTCCGAGAGTTCGAAACCCAGTGTACTTCCATATTGTATCAACGTATCGACGGCGATCACTTCGACACCGACATATACAAATATTGATAAAACTCCCAAAAGCAGGTATGGATATTGCCATATGCTGGTGCGGGCCTTTTCCCTGTCGTTTACTTCTTCATCCTCCTGATCGATATCGGGCAGGGACGAAAAACGCACAAGGCCTGCAAGCAATACCAGGATACCCGCCATTACGATATAGGGAAGAATTACTTTCGCCGCCAGATCGTCGAGTACAACAGCCCTGGCCCCGGCATCCATAGTCTCAATATCTATGGTAAGCTTATCGGCTCCTTCAAGCAGGATGGCTCCAAGGATGACCGGGCTCAATATGCCGGCAAACTTGTTGGCCACCCCCATAATACTTATCCTTTTGGCCGCACTTTCGATGGGACCTAAAATTGTAACATAGGGGTTGGAAGCTGTTTGCAATATGGCCAGGCCGGTACCCTGAACAAAAAGGCCTGCAAGGAAAGCACCATATGTGCGCGTCATAGCAGCGGGTATAAACACCAGCGCCCCGACAGCCATTGTGATCAGGCCGAGCGACATGCCATTCTTGAAACCTGTCTTTTTTAAGACGTAGGATGAAGGCAGGGCCATCACAAAATATGAGATATAGAAGGCAAAGGTTACCCAGAACGACTCGAAAGTTGTGAGTTCACAGGCAATTTTTAAATAAGGGATCAGTGTGGCATTCAGCCAGGTAACAAATCCGAAAATAAAAAAGAGGGCTCCAATAATAATAATGGGGATGAGGTAATTATTTCTACGGTCGTTCATCAGGTGTTTTGTTAGTTATCAGTGCAAAATACAAATTTAGCAGGTTTCCCGGATTCTTAAAAAACATGTTCACTCATCTGCTGCTAAAGTCTGGCCACACTCAATATTGCAGCCCATCCGCCGCCCGGGGCGAGATGTATTTTCATCTTTGAATTCTTATCCACGATCATGCTTTCCGTTTTATAATCGTTTGCATTGCGATGTGCATTGGGGCCGTCTTTCCAAATATCGGCTTCAAACTTTCTTTCACCCAGGAAATCGAGGCTGACCTCCAGATCCCTCCCGCTCCAATTGGTCATTGCTCCAATATACCACTTGTAACCATTACGGCGGGCGATAAGCACGTATTCGCCCACTTCGGCGTCGAGTACAACAGTTTCGTCCCAAACCACAGGCACTTCCGAGAGAAACTGCATACATTCGGGCTCTTCCATATAGTGGGTTGGATTATCGGCGAGCATTTGCAGCGGGCTTTCAAATACTACATACATGGCCAATTGCTGGGCACGTGTACCCTGGCTCATGGGCTTTCGCATAACCGGCCGGAAGTTTTCTTTGGTTGCATTTATCATTGCACCCGGGGTATAGTCCATTGGCCCGGCAAGCATCCTGATAAACGGCAGGGTTACGGCTCCAACAGGTGAAGCGGCATCGCTCCATTTGCTCCATTCCATGCCCCGCACCCCCTCACGTGTGATCACATTGGGCCAGGTACGGTGCAGGCCTGCCGGCTTATAGCTTCCGTGAAAGTCGACCAGGAACTTCCGCCTGGCAGCTTCCTCAGCAATGCGCCAGTAGTAGTTTACCATCCACTGGTCGTCGCGCTGCATAAAATCGACCTTCAGGCCCGCAATACCCCAGTCTTCGAAAACAGGCATTATTTCTTCCAGTTGATCATCGAGGGTTTTCCATACCACCCACAGGATAATGCCAACATTTTTCTCTTTTCCATAAGCCAGCAAGGCTTCCATATCGATGTTGGGGTTAAGTTTTGTAAGGTCACCAAGGGCGTACCAGCCCTCATCAAGGATGATGTATTCAATCTTGTGATCGGAAGCAAAGTCGATATAATGCTTATATGTGGCAGTATTGATCCCGGCTTCAAAGTCAACCTTATATACATTGTTATAGTTCCACCAGTCCCAGGCCACCTTGCCGGGCCTGATCCACGAAGGGTCTTCAATTTTGCATGGTTCCGAAAGCAGGAATACCATCTGGTTGGTGATCAGGTCTTTATCATTTTCGGCTATGGCTATGATCCTCCATGGGAAACTCCGTTTTCCATTAACTTTTGCTATATAGCCGGCTCTGGATACAGGCACCAGATCACGATCGTTCCTGAGCTCTTCGCCAACCACCACCCTTGGAAAGCGGGCTTTGAGAGAATATTTCCCCGTCCCTCCCCTCAGATAAAACCCCGGATAATCCTGCAGATCACTTTCGGTGATAACAATTTTGGGCCCCATATTCATATCAATCATAACAGGAACCGATGAAAACCTGTCGGGGGTGATCTCTTTCAGGGGGATGTTGAGATATTCCCTTTCCTGGTGGGTAAACATACTTTCCTCTTCGGGAAACCAGCACATATGGTTGGCCGTAAAATTCAGGTTCATCTCTTCACTAACAACGATCATTTCGCCTTTCAGCCTGCTTTCCCAGCGGTAAGCCACACCCTCGTCAAAGACCCTGAAGCAAAGGCTGTAATTGCCTTTAAAGGTCAGCCTCAATTCGTTGTAATGATCTCTCACCTGTGCCGATTTCTGTTTCACCACAGGAGTAAGCAACTGGTCGATGGTTCTTTCTTCCGTTCCAACAAGCCTGGCTCCTATCCCAAACACGCCATGTTGTTCGGTATGCAGCGAAACGGGCGAGGCAGCGATCACTGCTTTATCGTCCATAAACACAGCAAAACTGGTTATATCTGATACTTCAACCTCAAGCCTGATGCGGTTATCCGGAGAGCTCAATACGTACTGCTGTGCAAGTCCTGTAAAATTTTGCAGCATCAGCATCGCTGCCAGGGTCACCATTAAATTCAATTTTCTTTTCATCATTTTATGATAATTTCATCGGTAAACAGCCAGGCTTTTTCACCGGCGCCGGGGTGTCCTTCGGGACAGGTACCGGTATTTTTGGCATAGATACGGATATATCGAGCAGGGAGGCCTTCATCGACAGCATATGTATACTGATGAATACCACTGCCGGCAGGAGTATTTTCAATAATACTGCCGGGTTTGAGTTCGTAATATTCATTGCCATCGGCCGACCAGCTTATTTTAATTTCCTGCGGCAAAAAAATCCATGAAGACCTGTTCCTGAGGAAACGCAAGCGGATCTCCTTTACCGACCGCACAGTTTTGAGGTTGACGACCACATCCAGGTCGTCGCCTTCGAATCCCTGCCATTTGCCATCCTTATGATCGGGCGAAGCAAGGATACCATCCACAAGACCATCATTCAGCCCTGCATCATATTTTGGTGAATATTTAAACTTGTAATCAACAAACCTTCCCGTTGCATAATGAACTTCGAAATAACGTTCGATGTAACCAAGCTTTTCACCGTCGCGATAGGCAATTGCTTTAATTATTGCAGGTTCGTCGATGCTGAACAGGCCGGCGTATTTTTGATCACCGGTTCCGGGTATGCTTCCTTCGGTAGTATAATAAATAATGGCTCCCTGGTGGACCGTGGTAAGATGAATATCGATGTTGTTGCTCTCCCTGCTCACGCGCGATTTTATGTCCATGTCGGGAACCATCTGCAGCAGGTCGAACCAGGCAGTACCCTCCCCGGTAAGTTCCAGCACAGGGGAAATACTGTATTTTCCTTCCTTTAATGTGGGCAGGCATGAAAAGCCATACTCTGTCCAGTATTGAGTGGTTTTAAAATATGCTTCGCACGATTCTCCTGCCGACAATTTAAATTCGGGGTATTCTTCAGCATCAGGCCCGCAGCCACATAGTTTTTTAAATATTCCCCTTTCCGGGGTTCCCCGGAATTTATAGGGCAATGCCCGGGCATAAATGCTGAACGTATAGCTTTGTCCCGCTTCGATACGCTGGTTATAAAATGACAAAGCCATGCCTTCGTTTCTTGTGGGGGTGGTCATCCGCAGCGAGTGTAATCCCCGTGCAGCACTCCTGCTATCGATAAAACAGGTAGCTCCCTTATCGCCTCCGGGTATTGCATAGCATGAAGCAGGAATGCCAATCCCTGTAATATCTTCAAAGCTGCCATCAACGATCATATTTTGCGGGTGAACACGTGCGCCTTTTTTCGCTGAAGTTTTATATCTGATCTCGTATATCCTTGTGCCAAAGGCATCAATAATATCCTCCACCCTGCCGTCGAACACAGTCACTCTGCGGTCTTCAAACAACAGCTTAGCACTGCCTCTGTAAGGCAGGCCGTTCATTGTAAAACTAAAGGGCAAAGGTTCATTTACAGTATTCACCGCCACTACCAGTATGGCACCATCCTTATGAAAACTTCGCAATTGTATATTTTCATTGTCTGATGCCAGTTGAACATCAGGTTCATCAGAAAACAGATACGGTGTTATTTCGGCAAATTCAAGGGCCATGGCACCACATTCGTTCCAGGCTACAGTAGATTTTGGAAAAGCATTTGGCCCATGCCGTATAAAATACTGTATCCCCATAGCCCTGTTCACCAGGGCGAGGTATGTCATGGCACGCATTTCCATGTGGGTTGGTTCGCGCAGCCACCATTCGTTTCCTCCGAAGGCCTGAGGCACGATCCAGACTGGTTTTTCGAGAAAAAAATCCTCGTACAGCTTTGCTGCAGTATTTCCAACTTCCTTTATTGAAGCATTGGGTACAGGGTAGGGATCGGCCATCACAATATCCATTATCCGGCTGTAATGTTTTGCCATTTCAGGGAGCATGAATACCATCGAAACCGGATGGTAAGGATCCAGTTCCTTGATCAGTGAACAGGCTGCAGCCAGTGAGTCGGGCGGCAAGCCTTGTCCTGCAGGTTCATCGCTGATATACCATGAAAGCAGTGCCGGATGGTCGCGAAATGTTTCAATCTCTTTCCGCAAGAGTTTCATCCGTTTTTTATGGCTGAGGCCATCCTGCCGTTCTGAGCCAGGCCCACCGCCGCCGGCCACTCCCAGAAGGTTATAGTTTACTTTCATCCCCAGTGCAGCGCAGCGATCCATCCAGGCTTTGCGCTCGTTTATCGTTTTGCCTTCGATCTTCTGATAGGGCGACATCATGTTAAACCCTTTTACGGCCTCTTCGGCCGGAAGCCCTTCCTGCACGGGCGAATAGGTATAGAAGCCGAAGGGATAAAAGGGCATCCCTTCAACGATGAGCCCGCCGCTGAAACGGTCGATCTTTACGGCATTGTATTTATGTTCCCTGAACAGCACCTCAACATTGCCCGAACCAACAGCTTTGCCCTCCTCAAAATATACAAGCGAAAGTGTGTTGGCAGAAAGCATAAAAACATCCCTTTGCAGGGCATATTTATTCAGCTGTCCGGGTGTGGCTGCACCGCCCCTGATCAAATATTCAGAGCCGATCATAATGTCGACACTCACGTCGATACCACTTCGCGATTGAGGCACCCATACCAGTATTTCCACTTCCTCTTCGAGGGTATAATAATCATAGCGGCTTGCAGCCTTGTATTGATCCTGGCCGGCAAAAAGCATGTACGCAGGCATGATAAGACCGAGGAATACAAATACTTTTAAAATATTTTTTTTATCAATGATCTTCACCATCACAATTTTCGGTTTGTTTCACAATTCGGGGCCATCCACACAGCATTCAATATTTCATGCTCACAACACCTTGCTCATCTTTATCTCATTTTATGTTGATGTATTCAGGTTTGACCTCCAGGATTTTTCGCAATTTCATATCTTCTTCCGAAACACCCACCAGTATCTCATATATCCCCGAACCGAAAGTCCATTGCCCTGTTTCTTCATCGAAATACATAAAAGCCTCACAAGGCAGGGGGATCACAACTACTTTTTTTTGTTCCGGCCACAGGCTTATCTTTTTGAATGCTTTCAACTCCGATACAGGGTCAGCATACAAGTGTTCCTTTTGTCGGGCATATAGCTGCAGAGTTTCGGTACCCGTGCGTTTGTCCATGTTCCTGATCTCAACGGTGGCAACCCATCCACAGCTATCGCGCAAGGGCCAGATCAGCAGTTTTCCGATGCCAAAAGTTGTATACGACAGGCCATGACCAAAAGCAAAGCGCGTGGCAAAATTCTGGTTTTCGTTCATGGTCCACCTGAAAGGCAGTTTTCCGGCAGGATTTTCTTTTCCAAACAGCACATTGGCAATTTCCCTGCCGCTCTGTTGGCGGGGCATCCATGCCTGAATAATTGCGGGTACATCAAAAGCCCATGTTTCGATATCAACTGCCGCCTCTGTTTGCAAAACCACAATGGTATTGGGATTTGCCCCGAGCACTGCCCTGATAAGCTTCGACTGAGCGGGCATTTGATAAGCTGGTGATAAGTTTCCGTCATTTTGAAATACGGCAGCTTGTCCGGCAATGACGATGGCTACATCGGCACGTTTCGCTTTTTCAACCGCAGTATAGATCATGTTCGACTCAAGGTAATCGAAGCCAAATTTGATCACGGCAGGACCTTGTTTTGAGAAAAATTCGATTTTCAGATTATACGACTGACCCTTTTTGATATTCAGCCAGGCAGAATCGATCCTCACCGGGCCGGCCTTCCAGTTATCGATCATCAGCTTGCCATCAAGGTAGAGCCGGCAAGCACCTGAATGGATCAGTTTTGCCTTAACCGGTCCATGCTCAGGGATCAGGGTAGCAGACCAGCTCATGGAAAATACGGTATCAGCCCCAAAAAAAGGAAGTTGTTCCCAGTAATGATCGATGTATTTGTCGACATCAGATTTAATGGGGATTCCTTCTGCCTCAGCATGATCATAATATTTTACAGCATAACCATGAACGCCCTGGCCAACGTATACGTACGAACTATCGAGTCTCACAACATCGTTGACCATATTCACACCATATGCAGTGTAGATATCGATGCTGTCGCCCAGGTATTCAGCTATTCCCTTATAGGGCGAAATAAAGGAATGGCTGTCCGGGGCTTGCTTAGCTTTTGCAGCCAGGCCCGGCGAATGAATTTCGGGGCCGATCAGGGCGATGGATGTTATGGGCCTGTTATCAAGAGGCAGCAGTTTTCCATGATTTTTGAGCAATACGATATCGCCCGACATACTTTTGAATTCATTCCACGGACTGATTCCGCCAGGGAGCTGGCCCTGTGCAAACATAAGGTCCGCAGCAATTAAAAGGGATACAAAAATACACAGCGCGTTTTTCTTCATCATATCGTATTTTCCAGAACCTGGCCGGTCCAACCAATTTTTAAGCTGTAAAAGTACTGAATTTGACCATATCAGCTTTGCTCAGGAACCTTATTTTTGAATGCATGATACTGAGCAAACAACATCCCAAGAAGCATAAGGCCACAGCCGAGGAGTTGCCGGGTTCCAAGTTCTTCATCCAGAATGATCCAGCCACCGATAGCAGCAAAAACTGCTTCGAGGCTGAGGATGATGGCAGCATGCGCTGGTGGGGCTTTTTTCTGTGCGATCACCTGCAAGGTATATGCGATACCCACCGAAAGAACACCTCCGTATAAGATGGGTATGGTTGCCCGCAGGATGCCTTCGAGCGTATTCGACTCAACGACGATAGCCACGATGATGCTTAGCACCGAGCACACGACATATTGAATGAAAGCGAGTTTCAGCGCATTCACTTTAGGCGACATCACCCCTATAATAAGTACGTGCACAGCCCAGAAGACAGCACCAATGAGCACCAGGAGGTCGCCAAGAACAACGGTAAAATTTTCTGTAACACTAAGAAAATACATTCCAATGGCAGCCAGCAGCGCTGCTATCCATACCGTAAAATGTGGAAATTGTTTCCTCAGCAGTCCGAGCAGGGGCACGAAAACAACATACAGGCCTGTAATAAAACCTGCTTTCCCGGCAGTAGTATAAACGAGACCTATTTGCTGGAGGCTGGCTCCGCCAAATACAGCGAGGCCAAGGATCAGGCCACCCCTGAAAAGGTATTTGTTGCTTGCTGATATAGTGGATGAGGTTTTGCCTGCACGACCAGAAAAGAAAATAAACGGAAGAATAACCAGAGCGCCGAGAGCAAAACGGATGCCGTTGAAAATAAATGGTCCGACAAAGTCCATGCCGACCCTTTGTGCCACGAATGCAAGGCCCCAGATCAATGAGGTTAGTAAAAGGAGGCTGTCTGATCGTAAGGTTGTTGGCCGCACAGCTAAGATATCATGGTTTTACAGGCAAAATTCAGACAAATATCATGAAACAATTGACAAATAACAAGCAGCAAAACACACAGAAGATAAATTTTTATATTATTCTATGCAGGACTATGGGTTTTCGCAAAATTGCCATATTTTAGTGCTTCAATAAGCAGAAGTGCGGCAAGCATTGAAAAAATAAAAATAAATGAAGTAAGAAAATGAATAAAGATGATTTTAAATTCCTGGTTGAATGTGCCATCAAAGCTCCTTCGGGACATAATACGCAGGCATGGAAATTTGAGAATACCAAAAAATTGCCGTATTCGTTCAGAAGGAATTTTGAAGATGTTCTCTTGAATAAATAATAAGATGAAGTACATTTTTGGAGCAATCATTTTCATACACGGACTGATACATATTCCTGGATTTGTAAAAGGTTTTGGCTTTAGGGAAGTGAAAGAACTGACACTGCCAATATCTACACCTATGGGCATATTATGGCTGGTTGCAGCAGGCCTTATCATGATTTACGGTGTGGTGTATTTTGCAAATTATAGATATTCATGGCTTATTGGGTTTTTTGTTGTTGCAGTATCGCAAATCCTCATCATCTTGTTCTGGAAAGATGCCAGGTTCGGCACATTTCCAAACATTGCCATACTGGCTGTTTCTTTAATTTCTTATGGTCATTACAATTTTCAGAATCTTGTCCAGGCAGAAACAACCGACTTATTAAGCCAAATTAAAATCCCCGAAAATAGAATTGTTACTGAAAATGACATAAATGGTTTACCTGAACCTGTAAAAAACTGGCTTCATCATTCAGGATCAGTTGGCAAGCCTTACATCAGTGCGGGAAAAGTAATGCAAAAAGCTGAAATGAAAATGAAGCCCGGACAGGAGAAATGGTTCAATGCCACAGCAATTCAATATTCCACCATTGATAACCCGGCATTCATCTGGACAGTTGATGTGAAAATGAACAGTTTGATTAACTTTCAGGGCAGAGACAAGTTTGTAAACGGTAAAGGAGAGATGTTGATTAAATTATATTCACTGGTCAATGTTGTGAATGAACAAGGTGAAAAACTAAACGAAGGCACCCTACAGCGATACCTGGGCGAAATGGTTTGGTTTCCTTCCCTGGCATTAAGCCCTTACATTACCTGGCAGGAAATAAACGATAACACAGCAACTGCCACAATGAACTATAACGGAACAAAGGGAAGCGGAACTTTTTACTTTAATTCAGACGGAGATTTTATAAAGTTTACCGCCTTGCGATACATGGGTAACGAATCAGATGCTGAGCGACACGAATGGGTTCTTTCAGTCGACGAACATAAAATCTTTGAAGGCATCAAAGTGCCATCAAAAATGACCGCAACATGGAAGCTTGAAAATGAGGACTGGACCTGGTTGAAATTAGAAATACAAGACATTAAATACAATGAAAATTTGTACAAACCTGCAGGAGCCGGCATTGCGGGACCCTAAGAGAAAATTATAGTTGATGAAAGAAAATGAAATATTAAGGGAGCAGATCTTTGAAATTGTTAGCGATCAACTTAAAAACAACGATCCTCCGGAAACTACATCAACCTATAACAGGTTAATTGAAGATGGATTTGATGATAATGAGGTCAGGCAAATGATCGGATCGTGTGTAATAGTTGAAATATATGACGTTATTCAATCCGGAAAGCCATATGACAATGAAAGGTTTATTAACAACCTGAACAAGCTGCCGGAAAACCCCTTTTAACAGCTTGCCGCCGGGGCTTCAGTCCGGCCGGATATTTTGCTTGTTTTTCATCATGGAAAAGCCAGGAGGAAGATTATCCCCTGAATTTTCATAATTTTATTGCCGTATGAAGTGGAAATACGGCAATGCATTTATCGGGCTACCACTGTAAGCAAGCCGCAAAACAGACACTGCAGCTGCATGATTGCAGATCTGTAAACATAAAAAATGAAAATGCCAACCTGGGAAAGCAAGTGTATAACAGCCCATCCCTGCAACCATCCCTACTCTGCTCAACCGACTTGTATGGGATACTTTAGGGATGCTTTATTGTTCACGCACATGGATTAGCATGATACTTTTGGGTTGAAAATGACAATAAAATTGTATTTTGCAGACAGATACCCTGATTATACATGAGAATAAAAAGGTAATATGAGTTTGTTTCAAAAATCGGTAGAGAAAAAATATTTAAACGAGTTAGATTCTGTTCTGATTGACAAGAAATATAAGGAATTTCAAGACTATTTTGGAAATCCTTCGATTCAGGAAAATATTAGAAATTCTAAGGAGGAGCAATTTCAAGAGGGATTTTTACGGGAACTTTTCGTTTCGAT
>JAVVEM010000047.1:0-18720 GCA_032250805.1 Bacteroidales bacterium | reverse complement strand
TGATCCACATTCCGGGCTCCCTGATTTTTTTAAATACAGCATACTACGCCAGCGGAGATAAGAATCCCGGGCAAAAGGAACAGCTAAGAATTGGGCGGGTAATTCAGTAACTCCCACGGTTCCCCCGGCTGGTGCAGATCTCCTGATTCGTGCCTGATAGCTGCTTAAGTTCTCCCTGAGGTCGAAATGAAGTGTAGGCAGAGACGCGTACTAACGGGGGGGTAGCCGGTTTTGTGGAATAAAATGTAACAAGTAAAATGTAAAATGAAAAATTCCGAATTCCCAATATCTTGTACCAACTACGATAATAATTTATCTTTGCTATCATGATCCTCGTTTACTGTCCGCAATCAGGCCCGCGCATACGCTACATTTTTAAGCTCATCATTAATGGGCTGCTAAAGGAAGAGCTTGCCTTTACTAACAGTACAGATGAATTTAAGGCTTTTGACGGGCCACGGATAAATTATTCGAAGGAGCCGGCGGCAGGCGATATGTTTTTTGAGGCCGAAGGTTTACTGAGCGAAAAGGAAATTGAAAGAAAGGAAATTGAGATGATCAGGGGAAGCGATGTGCCTGCTTTTTTTCCGGTGAAAAATAAAAGATCGGCCATGCCCTTTGATCTCTTCGCTGCTGCCTTTTATCTCGTTACACGATATGAAGAGTATCTTCCTTTTGTGAGGGATGAATACGGCCGCTTTCAGGCCAAGGACAGCCTGGCCTGGAAAGAGGGTTTTTTGGATAAACCGGTGGTGAACATCTGGGCCGAAATGCTGGCAGAAAAAATCAGGGAGAAATGGCCACGTTGGTCGGCAGGAAAGAAAAAGTTCAGATTTATCCCCACCATCGACATGAACGCGGCATGGATGTATAAACGAAAAGGGTTTTTCAGAACGGCAGCAGGCCTTGGCGAAGCCATTGCCGGAAGCCGCTTCAGTGAAGTGGTCGCAAGGATAAGGGTGATTTCGGGTAATATGCAGGATCCCTTTGATACCTATGCAGAACAACTGGCCATTCATAAGGAGCTGAACCTGAAAACAATATATTTTATACTGTTTGCCGACTATGACAATAACGACAGGAATATCCCGGTGAGTAACAGGCATTTTAAGGTATTGATCAAAAGCCTCGCAGATTATTGCAGGATTGGGATACATACTTCTTTTGCTTCGCTTAAATCCTCAGAAAAACTCAATCTCGAATTCAAACGGCTTTCGGCAGTCCTGAATAAGGATATTAACATGACCCGGCAGCATTTTCATGTATTGAATATGCCGGTTACCTACAGGCAGTTTGTGAATATGGATGTTGAGAACGATTATTCGATGGGATATGCCGTAACACCAGGCTTCAGGGCAAGCATATGTGACCCGTATCAGTTCTACGACCTTGATTTTGAAATTGAAACAGGGATGAAAATATGGCCGTATTGTATCGTCGACAAGGCTTTGGAATATGGATATGGCTTTGATTCGGCATTCAGGCCGATCATTGCCCGGGTGAAATCACTGAATGGAACGCTTATTACACTCTGGAACAATGAATCGCTTGTTAAAGACCGTCGAAGCAAGGTGAACCTGGGTACCTATGAAAAAATGATCAGGCTGATTTTGAATGATTAAGGTATTGTTTTACAGAGCTGTTTAAAAAAATCATGAACCCTTGCACCTAAAAAGCAATATATAATGACCCATTGGTGTTCACTTATTCATAATTTAGTACCTTAATTCAACTGATCATAACTTTGTAGTTTATTCTGTGTTACCACTTGCATGATAAAAAGTCTTTATTTATACAGCAGATTTTTCCTTTTCACGATCTTCTCGGCCAATATTGTCAGCCTGGCTAAGGAGCTCTGGCGCTATTATTTATCAGGAAACCGTTTTTATAAGGACAAGCCTGTAGGGGCAAAATTGCGAAAGCTGGGTATGGCGAGGTCGGTTTCATGGCTTCTGTATGCCCAGCAGCCGACAGCCGATAACGGTATGGGCTCTTACCATATGATCAATAAATGGTCTTCTTCCTATCCCGAAACCACAGGCTATATTATTCCCACTTTGCTGCAATATGCTGCTGCCAATAACGATTCAAACATCAGGGAGGCTGCCATCAGGGCCGCCGATTGGCTGATCAGTATTCAACGTCCGTCGGGTGGCTGGCAGGGGGGAAGGATAAATGAAAACAGGCCTGAGATCGTGTTCAATACTGCACAGATCATCAGGGGGCTGATTGCTGTGTATAAACTTGGTGCCGGCGAAAAATATCTTGATCATGCCGCAAAGGCAGGCGACTGGCTCTGCAGCGTACAGGAAAGTTCGGGCGAATGGATACGGTTTGCCCTCATGGGCCAGGCCAGGGTTTACGACAGCTATGTAGATTATCCCCTCTTATTGCTCTTCCGTGAAACAGGAAAAGAAAAATACCGGCAACATGCCCTCAGGAACCTTGAATGGATCGTGAACGAAAAAAAACATGTGAACGGATGGTTTGAGGATTGCGATAATACCATGAAAAGAAATGATAAGCCCATCCTGCATACCATTGCCTATACCATCGACGGATTGCTCGACTGCGGAGTGTTTCTTGGTGAAAGAAGATACATTGAAGCAGCAAAAACAGCAGCCGACGAACTGAAAGGGAAATTCGACCGCGACGGCTACCTTCATGGACGCTACGACAAGGATTGGAACGGAAGCGAACATATGATCCTTACCGCTTGTGCGCAAATGTCGATCGTGTGGATGAAAATGGCATTTTACGCGGGCAATAAAGCATATGCTACATCGGCTTATACCATGAACACACTTTTGCTTCATCTGCAGAACAGATGCCCAGGAAGTGTAAACACCCGCGGAGCACTGAGCGGCTCATATCCTTTTTGGGGGAAGTACGAACCTTTCGCCTTTCCGAACTGGGCCACAAAATACCTGGCGGATGCATTGATGCTGGAAGCAGAACATTTTAATTATCACGAATTTGAATAAGAAAAGTAATATACTTGCCGGCAGGCTGAAAGATGCCTTCATAAAGTATGCACCAAATGATGCACTCAGCTTTGAAGGTAAATCCTTTTCATATCGTGAATTACACACGCTTTCGAATACCATTTGCAGGGCTGTTGGCCTTGAAAAAAACAATAGCGGCAATGTGGTGGCCGTTCTGGGTGCTAAAAGCCTGTTTACATATGCAGGTATTTGTGGGGCACTCTTTTCATCATCCGCCTATATGCCGCTTAACCTGAAATTTCCGGTAGCCAGAATTTGCAGTATGCTTGAGCTTTCGGCAACGAACATCATTGTTGCCGATAAGCGGTCGGCCGGGGTCCTGAAAGGGATACTTGAGCATACAAACAGGATATTTACCCTGGTCGTAGAAGGCAATGCGGATGCATTGAAAGCAGAGTATGGTCAGCATAATTTCATCAATACCGGCGACCTGGCAGAAGTACCTGAGCCCGAAATCATTTCACAGCCCGAAGATGTTGCTTATCTTTTATTTACCTCGGGAACAACCGGAACGCCGAAGGGAGTGCCCGTATCCAACAAAAATGTGTTATCCTATCTCGATCATGTGCTTGCAGCGTGGGAATTTTTTCCTTCCGACCGCTTTTCACACACTTTTGACTTAACCTTCGATCTGAGTGTTCATGATATGATGGTTTGCTGGCTCTCGGGAGCCTGCCTTTGCATACCATCTGAGGATGCCCCCCTGAAGATGGCCCGCTATATCAGCGAACAAAAAATAAGCGTGTGGTTCTCGGTCCCTTCGGTGGCGATCCTCATGAACAGAATGAGGTTGCTGAAGGAAAATGTGCTGAAGAATATCCGCCTGAGTTTTTTTTGCGGTGAGCCCCTGCCGGAAGTGATCGCCGGCATGTGGAAGAGGGCCTCAGGAGGAAGGGAAGTGGTAAACCTCTACGGACCAACGGAGGCAACCATAGCCATAAGCGCCTATACCTGGGACGAACGGAATAATAAAAGCAAAAACGGGATCGTATCAATAGGCAGGCTGTTTGCCGGACAGGAGCATGCGATTCTTGATCCCGGCAGCTTGCAGTTCGTAAAAAATAAAGGAGAATTGTGCCTTGCCGGCTCACAACTTATCAAAGCCTATCTGAATGATCAGGAAGCAAACCGGATTAATTTTATTGACGATAAGGACTTTACTCCTAAACGATGGTATCGCACTGGCGACATTGTTGAGGAAGATGCAGGCGGCGACCTGTTTTTTCTCGGACGCCTCGATGCGGAAGTGAAGATATCGGGCTTCAGGGTCAACCTTTTTGAAGTGGATGCCATTATACGAAAACTTGCCGGGCATGATATGGTGGCCAGCATCCTCGATAGTAAAACCTCTCTACGTATAGTTACCTTTGTCGGGCATGGAGCCATTGCTGATGAAAAGGAGATCATACAGGCTTGCCGGAAATATCTGCCCTGGTATATGATTCCCGAAGTGATTATCTTTGTGGAGGAAATGCCACTCAATGCCAATGGCAAGATCGACAGAAATATACTTAAGCAGAGATTAAATGGATAAAAACGCAATAAGGGATTTTATTTACGAACGGATCAGCGATAAATTGATCCTTTTTAACCTCGACAAGGCTGAAGTTGATAAGGATTTTGACCTGGTGAAGAGCGGATTGCTCGACAGCATGGCCTTTGTCGACCTCGTTGCTGCACTGGAAGAGAAATTTAAAGTGGAAATTGATTTTGAGCAGGCTGCCGAAAATGATGATTTTACACGCCTTGGCAACCTGCTTATTCTGATTAAAAATGCCCCGAATGCAAAGTGATTATAACATCCGAGAGCTTACCGACAAGCATGATGCGGCCTTTGAGAAGATCGAAAGCCTGTTTTATGAAATGTATGCCTGTATGCGCAAGCAAGGCCTGATACTTGAACTAGCCGACGATGGTGCCCGAAAATGGATTGACGGAATACGCACCGGGCTGGGTCGCTTTGGCAGCCTGTTTGTTTGCGAAAATGAAGGTAAAATTATTGGCTTTGCTCATGGCAGCATCATCCTTACACCCAATTATTTTGGTTCAAAAAAAATTGGCGTGATCACACATGTGCATGTGCAGGACCGGCACAGAAAAACGGGTGCCGGAAGAGCACTTGTAAAAGCCCTCGAAAAATGGTTTGACGGCAAGGAGGTCTTCGGAATTGAACTTCAGGTTTTATCAGGAAATATACCGGCTATAAAATTTTGGGAAAAGTTAGGGTATCAGGACGAATTGCGTCAGTACAGAAAACTTACATAAGCCTTAAGAAAAGCATTTGAGCAGGTTGAGTTAATGAAAGATAAAGAAAAAATATATGTTCCCTACCACCAGATCCCTGAAACACTAAAGATCAGGAAAGGCGATTGCCTTCTGCTCACCTCCGATATCCTGAAACTGGCCATCGCAGCAAAGAAAAATGAACACCGTTTCGACACAGATGCCCTTCTCGACAGTTTTATTGAAACCCTCGGGCCTGAAGGCACCTTACTCATACCGGCCTATAATTTTGACCTCGAAAGCGGCGATTCATACAGTGTGAATAAAACATTGCCCATGACGGGTTCTCTTGCCCTGGCGGCCCTGCGAAGAAATGATTTTGTCCGCACGGCAAATCCGCTGCATTCTTTTCTTGTACATGGGCAGGAGGCGCAAATGCTTGCAGAACTGAAAAATGTCAGCTCGTTCGGGCCAGGATCGCCCTTTGCCTGGATGATGGAAAAAGATGCACTGATGCTGTTCGCAGGCACGGGCCTTGCCCGGGCAATGACCTTTACCCATTATGTGGAGGAATCCTTACAGGTTAGCTACAGGAGATACCGGAATTACCTCATCAGCTATACCGATAAGGACGGGCTTACCACCCTGAGAAAGTATAAGCTATTCAGTAAAAAACCGGGATTTACAATGAAATTGCATCTGATCGAAGAAAAGCTTAAAGAAAAAGCTCTTCAGACCACTTACATCAATGGAGTGCCATTTTCGCAGATCAGGTGCAGGGATGCTTATGAAAGCATCAGCAGGGATATTAAGGAAAATAAAGCAAGATCGATTGCTGGTTTCAGCATAACTTTATATGTTCGCGATATAATAAAAATCCCCCTTCAAAGGTTTAACATATTCAGAACCACCTATGGAAAGATCAGGAGCGCTAAGCGTATATATTAGGGATGCCGGGCCACGTTCCTCCTGGATCTTCAACCTTATTTTTGAAGAACTGCTGGGGATTCGCATAAGCATTACCAGCGATCCTGCTGAATTTCGGCGCGTTCAGGGGCCAAAGTTTAATTATTCAGAAGAACATTTTACTGATATACCTGCAATCGTTCCTTATGGCCTGTTATCTGAGCAGGGACTTCAACAGCAGGATATCAGGATATCTGATTACCGGGGATTGCCTGTTTTTTTCCGGAACACCGAAGGTGACCTGCCCTTCGATATGTTTTCCATGGCCTTTTTTCTGGTGTCGCGATATGAAGAGTATCTGCCATATGAACCGGATCAACACGGGCGTTTTCCGCACAGTAAAAGCCTTGCATACCAGCAAGGATTTCTTGATTCGGCCCTGGTCAACAGGCTGGCACTGCTGTTGGGTGATTTGTTAAAGGAGCATTTCACTGAGCTCAGGCTGCGCCCGCCGGGCTATCGCTTTATCCCTACCTTTGATGTGGATATTGCTTTTGCCCACCTCGGAAAGGGCTTTACACGGAGCTGTGGCGCTATGCTCAGGCTTTTGCTGAAAGGGAAAATGAACGAGATACGCAGCAGGCTGCAAACAATGCTGGGTCGGGCCAACGATCCTTACGATAACTTTAACCTGATCATTCATGAATGCAGGAAATATGACCTTGACCCCGTTTTTTTTATTCTGGCTGGCGACAGGGGGCCCCACGATAACAATCTTTCGCTGAATAACCGCAGGTTTTCTGCTCTCGTAAAAATGCTGAGCCAACATGGCGATATTGGTGTGCATCCGTCATATCGTTCAGGTGAGGAAGATTTCCGGACCGGGATGGAGATGGCCAGGATAGCTGACGTAACAGGAAAAAAAATCAGTTCTTCGCGCCAGCATTTTGTCCGGATACGTTTCCCGGATACCTATAACAACCTTATTAAATATGGCATCAGGCATGATTATTCTATGGGTTATGCCGGCACCTCAGGTTTCAGGGCATCGATCGCTTCACCCTTTTATTTTTACGACCTCATTCGTGAAAAAGCAACAGATTTGCGTATTGTTCCTTTTATGTTTATGGATACTGCCCTGAGCGATTATCTCGGCCTTTGGCCCGATGCGTATTATGATGCGGTTAAACCCCTGATAGATGAGGTGAAATATTGCGGGGGACAACTCACGGCCATATGGCATAATTATGCGATGGCCAGCGACAAAGAAAAACATGAAGCATTTAAAATAATCCTTAAAAGCGCTGCCGCAAAATGATCAAATATCTCAGATATGAACATATCGATAAACAAAAGTGGGATGAGTGTATCAGCAAATCCTTTAATGGTGTGGTATATGCTTATTCGTGGTACCTCGATGTAGTATGTGAGGAGTGGGAAGGCCTGGTTGAAGGAGATTATGAACGGGTTTTTCCGGTTAATTTCAAAAAGAAAGCGGGGATAAATATCATATTTCAGCCTTTTTTTACACAGCAGCTTGGCGTATTTTCAAAAACGGAATTGTCGCCAACAGTTGTCAATGATTTTTTATTCAGCATTCCGGCAAAATACAAAGTTGTCGACCTGAACCTCAACACCCATAACAAACCCGATCTGCCGGGATTTAACTACATCCCGCAGGTAAACCACGAACTCGATCTTATCCGCGATTACGAGAGCCTGCAACAAAACTATTCATCAAATACCCGGCGCAATTTAAAGAAAGCAAAAACAGAAGGCCTTACCATTGTTAAGGGGATCAAGCCTGATGTGGTGATCGATCTGTTCAGGGCCAACCGGGGTGCGGATATTAAAGTGCTGAAAGAACACAATTATCAAAAACTTAAACGCTTGATCTATACCTCCATCTATAAGGGGATAGGCAGTGTTTATGGTGTATATACAAACGAAAATGAGTTATGTGCCGGGGGCGTTTTTTTAAACAGCAACAAGAAAGTTATTTTTAGCTTCTCAGGCCTTAGTGATTCGGGCCGTGATAAACGGGCCATGTTCTTTCTGATCGATCATTTTATTCGTGAACATGCCAACAAGCATCTTACACTCGATTTCGATGGCTCGAATGATGAGTCGCTTGCACGCTTCTACAAAGGCTTTGGTTCAACCCGGCTTGAGTTTACCAGGATCAGTCGAAATACCCTGCCTGTATATTTAAAAATACCATTTAAAATATATCATTCCCTTAAGATGGTTTAATTGTGTAAATTTGTAATGCTCTTTCAACACCATCAAACATGAAACTTCTTATTTCGGAAAATTTAAAAATATCAGTAGATTCGATCCGGAGCCATAAACTCCGCTCCTGGCTCACCATAGGCATTATTGCCTTTGGTATTATGGCCCTGGTAGGGATTCTCACATCGATTGATGCAGTTAAGTTCTTTCTGAATGATAATTTCAGCATGATGGGAGCCAATACCTTTACGATGCGTAACCGCTCCATGCGGGTACATGTTGGTGGAAAATCGCCCAAAAGTGAATATTTCAGGAGGATCACCTATGATGAGGCCACAGAATTTACACGCCGATTCGATTTCCCTGCCAATGCGAGCATCAGCATATGGGGAACAGGCATTGCAACGGTAAAATATAAATCCGAAAAATCAAATCCCAATATTGGTGTGGTTGGCGGTGATGTGAATTTTCTTGATAATGCAGGATATAATCTTGCACGGGGCAGGAACTTTTCCGAAGCGGAAGTCAGAGACGGCAGGCATGTGGTGATCATCGGCAGCGAGGTTGTAAAGGATCTGTTCAGGGACAATGAAAACCCTGTTGAAAAGATCATTTCCATAGGCCCTGCAAAATACAGGGTGATCGGGGTGCTGGAAGAAAAAGGCTCAAGCATGGCATTCTCCGGCGACAGGCGCTGTATTGTGCCACTGAATAATGTACGGCAGTATTTTTCAAGGCCCAACATGAATTATACCATATCGGTAAAGTCCGACAACCCTGAACAAATGGAGGCTGCCATCGGCGAAGCATCAGGGCTTTTCAGGATCATTCGTAAAGTCCCCATCGGGGAGGAAGATAATTTCAGTATTGTGAAAAGCGATAATATTGTTGAAATGCTCAACGACTTTCTTAAGGAGATCAAAATCGGCGCCATTGTTATCGGCATCATTACCTTGTTCGGGGCCGTGATCGGCCTGATGAATATTATGCTGGTATCGGTTGCTGAACGCACGCGCGAAATAGGAATAAGAAAAGCTGTTGGGGCCAATCGCGCAAAAATATTGTATCAGTTCCTGGTCGAAGCCATCGTGATAGGTCAGCTGGGGGGCATATTTGGCATTGTTCTGGGCATTGCCATCGGGAATGCCGTTTCGGGCATTATCGGGAGTAACTTTATCGTACCGTGGGACTGGATGGCGCTTGGGGTGAGCCTGTGTTTGCTGGTTGCTCTTCTCTCGGGCATCTTGCCGGCCATAAAAGCTGCAAAGCTCGATCCGATCGATTCGCTGCGGTATGAGTAGGGGCAATATTAATGCGCCATGAGGTATTCTATCCCGATCAACTGGTCGTAATATGTACCTGGTTCGCGGTAATAAACCATGATGATATACTCGTTGCCTGTTTCCCAGTGATTGCCTTCAACAAGCGTTATATCACCCGCTTCTGTATCGTCTTCCAAAAAAACGTAAGCATAATTATAATATCCCTGCTTCAGGTAAAGGCTCGTTTGGTAAAGGTGTTCTTCGTAATCGTATTTCAGCATGGCCTCATCGGTGAAATCCCATTGGGTGAGCGCTCCAAAAATATATAAATTGCCGTTTACCAGCGGATGCTTATACGGAAGCGTGAAATGCACCCAGGCATAATCGCTCTCAGTGTCGCTGTATTCAGTGCCTTCCTTCTCGAGGAAGAATTTGCCATTGAGATCATCCTCGTGAATATATTGCTTGAAAGGTCTGCGTTCGTCGGGGTGAAGATATACCTGGTAACCCCTGTAATCGTAATCAATGAGCGCGATCTTTTCCGACTGATATTTCAGGCTTTTGATATCAAACGACCTGAATTCGTTTCCCCCGTCAAATACAAGCTCATCCATGAATTTATAGTCGAGGCGGCTGCCAACCACCATCCTGGGCTGAACATTGGTTACTGCATTATCCCATCGCCAGTTTTGCAATACCATTACCTTCAGGTCGCGGTAAGGGTTGGAGATGTAATAGCTGCCTGAGTTGATCTCAAATTCAATTTGCTGCCGGTAATTCCTGTCGTCAGTCTTCACCGGAGGCACAACCTTCCCTTTAATGCTCAGCCTGGGCTCGTATACCATAAAACGTTTTGTCAGCACAACATTCGAATCCAGCTCTTCCTCCTTAAACACTTTCAGGATATAATTGCCGGCTATTTTATAGTTAAGGTAATCGGTTGGAAAAACAAGCAAATAATTAGTGTAAGTGTTTAGCGTATTGAATGAATAGGCATTGTCGGAGATCTCGTCCTCGTAAAATCCCTGTATGTAGTCTGATTTTCTGAGATCGGAAGGCTGCCACATGGCATCGCAATGGATGATGGTGAAATAATAGCGTTTTGCATCGCCCTGCAGGTCGTCGAAACTCAGAATAAGCTTTTGTGAACTTCCCAGTGCAACCACCGGAGGCGACATCTGCCATCCTTCCTTATATAATAAGGGGCTCCTGATATAGTCTTTATAGATATAATCCTTGTGGCGGATATAATCTTCCGAGAAATAATCCCGTTCCTGCGACACCAGCGGAAGCGCCGACAGGATAAAAATGGATTGAAAAAGTAAAATTTTGCTTATCCTGATCATGTGTGAATGCTGTTTATCAATAACTGAGGATATACAAAAATAGTATTAAATCAGTGACACTATCATTTCAGGAATGCACATGCCTGAAATTATCCGGCCGGACAGGGATCCCGCCAGCGGCAACTTATCCGCATCTCTTTGGAATAAAAGTATCGCCCTTCCTGTCTATCCCCCCGATCAATGCCCGATCAGTACTTTTATGGCAATATGGCCATGCGCGTGAATGAGTTCAAGAATATATAATCCGGGGGGAAGTGCCCCGATGTCGACGGCCCAATGATTACTGCCGGGCATGATGGTCTCCGTTTGATAATATAGCGGTGCTGTCCCTGCAATATGGAAAAGGCATAATCTTATCTCTCCTGTCCATTTACTGTGGAATTCCACGTGCAGGCTTTCTCCGGCAGGTTGCGGGTAAACCTTTAGTGACCCTTTTACAGCTGAATGGCCGGCAATGGACAATGCACTGCTGGCATGGTCAAAGATCATGATGCTGGTATCGTAGGTAAACCAAAAGTTTCCCATTTCATAACGGTGCTTTTCGAAGTACTCAATGGAAAATACAGGAACTTCAGATTCCTGTGTATACCATTCATAGCGACGAATGAATACGGTATCGAAAGGAGATGAAGGCGTACCATACCAATCATAATCCCTTCGCTCATAAGAATACACCCTGAGTACATCGGGATACACCTTCCCCCCGGGCAAATACAGGCTTCCGTATGCATCGGCATGGATAAATCCCTCCGCATCGATCATGCCGCAACTCCACAACATGCTGATGCTATCATTAAATGCGAGGGGAAACTCAAGCAGTGTTTTATCTACCGGGCAGGCCTGGTTGCCTGCATACATGACTGGCACAAGCTGGTAAGCTATTGAAAAACGATCAGGGGTAATAAGATAATGATAGTGGTACGATTTGAGGTTATATTTATTTGTATCAAAATAGTATGGAGGATAGCTGAAGTCGGGAAAAGCATCATATTCAGGGTTGTTGGTATAGTATTTTTCAAGCGTATCGGCCAGGATCAGGAGCCCCTGGAAATCCCAGCTAACATTGTTTCCGCTGCTGCCGGGACCGATGTTGTTTCCGGTAGCTGTAAAAAAGGAATAGGTACTTTCATTCTGCGGTGTGTTTTCAGCAGTCAGCACAGGCTGCGATTGTACCCGCAAACATAACGCAAGCAACGAAAAGGTGAGTAGTATTCCGCGCTGCCAGGCATCGGGATAATCTGTATTGAATTTATGCATACAGCACTGTTTGATCTCAAAATAATTCAGACATTTTATTGTTAAATGCTAATTGTGCTTTTCTCTTTTTCAAATATACATTTTTTTAGCTTAACCTGACGGGCGGTTTTTTGGGGCAAGTCCTGTTTCTTTTTATATAGTTTTATCTCCTTATTTATAATTATGTATAAATAAGGAGGCCAACTCAATTAAATAAAGCCATTTACATATAATTTGTAATTTTTTGTTAAATTCGCAGCTTCAAAATCCATACAAAAACAAGGTATGTCCGATACATTTAAGATCAAAAAGGGCCTTGATATCAGTTTATTGGGTGAGGCTGAAAAGGTGATCAGGGAAATTCCTGCAAAACTTTGTGCCATCAAGCCACCGGATTTTCACGGTGTATTTCCCAAGCTTCTTGTGCAGGAAGGTGATGAAGTAAAAGTTGGTTCACCATTGTTTTTCGACAAGTACCGTGAAAACATCAGGTTTACCTCTCCCGTAAGCGGGAAGGTCAGGGAGATCAGGCGGGGGGCTAAGCGTGTTTTGCTGGAAATATCGATCGAGGTTGCTCCCGGTCAGGACTACATCGATTTCGGTGCCGCCGACCCCGCGAGCCTGGATAAGAAAGCCATTACTGAAAAGCTGCTCGCCAGCGGTGTCTGGCCATCAATACGCCAGCGGCCTTATTCTGTCATTGCAAATCCTGACGATGACCCCAAAGCCATCATGATCCCTGCTTTTGATTCAGCACCCCTTGCTCCCGACTTCGACTTTATTCTCAGCGGACAGGAAAAAGCATTTCAAACAGGCGTAGATGCCCTGCTGAAACTTACCAGTGGCAAGGTTTACCTGAACATGAGCAATAAGCAGGTATCAAAAACCCTGTCAGGTACAAAAGGCGTTGAACACTGCATTTTCTCGGGGCCACATCCTGCAGGAAACGTGAGTACACAGATCAATCGTATCTCTCCCCTCAATAAGGGTGAGGTAATATGGTACCTTCGTCCGCAGGAAGTGTTGACTATTGGCCGCCTGTTTCTCGAAGGGAAGCTTAATCCTGAAAGGATCATTGCCCTTACGGGCTCGGAAGTGAAAAGGCCGGTATATTATAAAACTGTTCTGGGAAATTCTATTGCCGATATGGTAAATGGCAACATCTCCGAAGCGAAGTTGAGGTTTATCAGCGGAAATGTGCTCACCGGGACGAAGATCGAAAAAAACGGATTTATCGGATTCTATGACTCACAGATTAGCGTGATCCCCGAAGGCGATTATTATGAATTTTTTGGCTGGGCCATGCCGGGCCTGAAAAAGTATAGTTTTTACAGCAGCTTTTTGAGCAAAATAACATCCCGGAAAAAATTCAGGCTCGACACCAATTATCATGGCGGAGAAAGAGCCTTTGTCCTTACAGGAAAGTTTGAGCAGGTTTTCCCGCTCGACCTGTATCCCATGCAATTGATCAAGGCCATCATGATAGAGGATATCGACCAAATGGAGTTTTTGGGAATCTATGAGGTGGATGAAGAGGATTTCGCCCTTTGTGAGTTTATCAGTACCTCAAAGATCAATATCCAGAAAATCGTCAGAGATGGGATCGACCTGATGAGAAAAGAAATGAGTTAATCATTACGCGCAAGAACACAAAAGAGTATAATCATATTCAATTTCAATGAAAGCACTCAGGAACTTTATTGATAAAATAAAACCCCAGGTAGAAAAAGGGGGGAAATTCGAAAAGCTTCAATCCACATTCGAAGCTTTCGAAACCTTCCTGTTTGTCCCCAACAGGGTAACCACCACAGGCAGTCATATTAGGGATGCCAACGATCTAAAGCGTACCATGATCATGGTTGTGGTTGCGCTGATCCCGGCAGTACTTTTCGGGATGTGGAATGTTGGATTTCAGCACAACCTTTCCATTGGTGTGAACGATGCCGACCTGTGGACAAATTTCTGGTATGGGTTTAAAGTTGTATTTCCCATCATTGTTGTTTCATATGTAGCCGGGCTGGGAACGGAATTTGTTTTTGCCCAGTTGCGCGGACATGAAGTTGCCGAAGGCTTCCTGGTTTCAGGTATGCTTATTCCGCTTATCATGCCTCCTGATGTTCCGCTTTGGATGGTTGCAGTAGCCACAATCTTTGCAGTTATTTTTGGAAAAGAAGTATTTGGCGGTACAGGAATGAATATTCTGAACCCTGCACTCACTGCACGTGCTTTTCTTTTCTTTGCCTATCCAAAGCATATGTCGGGCGATAAGGTATGGATCGCCGGTCAGGGCGATGCCGTTTCCGGTGCCACCCCCATGGGCGATGCACTTGCCAGTACAACCCTTCCTGATTCTACACTCACATTGCCTGATACCATGGACATGTTCCTTGGTTTTATTCCGGGATCGATCGGTGAAACATCCACGCTGGCCATCCTTATCGGTGCTCTCATCCTTTTATTTACAGGCATGGGCAGCTGGCGCATAATGCTGTCGGTATTTGCCGGAGGCCTCCTGATGGGGTATATCTTCAATCTTGCCGGCAGCAATGCCTATATGCAAATTTCGCCCTGGGACCATATGGTAATGGGCGGCTTTGCCTTCGGGGCGGTGTTTATGGCTACCGATCCGGTAACTGCTTCGCAAACCACAAAGGGCAAATATATTTATGGTTTCCTGATCGGTATTTTTGCCATTATTGTGAGGGTGTTCAATCCCGCCTATCCGGAAGGGATGATGCTTGCCATCTTACTGATGAACGTTTTTGCACCCTTGATCGACCATTATGTGGTTGCAGCCAACATTAAAAGAAGGAAAAAAAGGTGGGCAGCTGCAGAAATAAGTGCTTAATGAAAACAAAAGAATAACAATATAAGACAACAAGCATGTTTAGTAACAGGTACATCTTTATTTATTCCTCGGTCATGGTGATCGTTGTGGCAGCGATCTTGTCGTCGGCTGCCATGGTGCTCAAACCATACCAGGAAAGGAACATTGCCATTGCGAAGATCCAGGGGATACTGATGGCAGCAGAGATCGAAGCCGAGTCGGATAATGCCCAGGCATTATACGAAGAAACTATTCTGGAAGAGATCGTGATCAACCAGGATGGTCAGGTGACAGGCCGCTATGCCAACGGCCAGTTCATCGAAGGAAACGACCGTGCGTTCGATATCAACCTGAAAACAGAACTGTATAATAAAAAACAGGGCAACCCCTATAAAGTCCCGCTTTACCTTGCCGAGGCCGATGGTGAAAGGATCTATATCATTCCCTTGCTGGGGAAAGGTTTATGGGGGCCGGTATACGGAAATATTGCCCTTAAAGCCGACATGAACACTGTTTATGGTGCCGACTTTGGTCATGATAAGGAAACTCCAGGCCTGGGAGCTGAAATCTCGACACGCGAATTTGCAAACCAGTTCAAGGGCAAAACGGTATTTACCGAAGATGGTGAGTTTACTTCTATTACGGTAAAAAAAGGTGGCGTGGAAACCATGCCTCCGGCCGAGCAGGTCCATGGTGTCGATGCGATCTCGGGTGGGACCATCACCAGCGATGCGGTGACCAAAATGTTGGAGAATTGTATAGAAAATTATGTTGCATATTTTAAAAACCAGCAATAAGATATGAGTTCAGAAAAAACAGAAAGAGAACCATTGTTCTCTGCCAGGTATAAAAAGCTGATCACTACGCCCCTTGGGCGCGAAAACCCCATCACTGTGCAGGTGCTGGGCATATGTTCGGCTCTTGCTGTTACTGCCAAACTCGAACCGTCCTTTGTTATGGCTCTTTCGGTAATGGCTGTAATGGGGATCGGAAATGTTGTGATATCCCTTCTGAGAAATACCATTGCTCCCAGGATCAGGATCATTGTGCAACTGGTGGTGATCGCCTCACTGGTGATCCTTGTCGATCAGGTGCTGAAAGCCTTTGCCTACGATGTTAGCAAGCAGCTGTCGGTGTTTGTAGGTCTGATCATTACAAACTGTATCATCATGGGACGCTTCGAAGCTTTTGCTATGGCAAATAAACCCTGGCCTTCGTTCCTCGATGGCATAGGAAATGCCTGGGGATATGGATGGATCCTTGTCGTTGTGGGGTTTTTCCGCGAACTTCTCGGCTCAGGAACACTCTGGAATTACCAGATAATCCCGGATAGCTGGTACATCGATAACGGTGGCTTCTATTCAAATAACGGGATGATGATACTTCCTCCTATGGCCCTGATCACCGTGGGCGTGATTATCTGGGTACAACGTACACGAATGAAAGACCTTATCGAAGAAAATTAAAATTTAACAGCATTTAGCTATGCAGGAAATAATAAACATATTTGTAAAATCCATCTTCGTCGACAATATGGTGTTCGCATACTTCCTGGGTATGTGTTCGTACCTGGCTGTTTCGAAGACTGTTAAAACATCGGTCGGGCTGGGTATTGCCGTGATCTTCGTGCTGGGGATCACCGTTCCGGTCGACTATCTGCTGAATGAATATTTACTTGCCCCGGGGGCCCTTGCCTGGCTGGATGCAAGCTTTGCAGAAGTCGACCTGAGCTTTCTCTCATTCATCATGTTTATTGCTGTGATCGCTTCAATGGTGCAGCTGGTTGAAATGGTGATCGAAAAGTTCTCACCCACCCTCTATTCATCACTGGGGATATTTCTTCCGCTGATCGCAGTAAACTGCGCCATTCTTGGCGGATCGCTGTTTATGCAGGAAAGAGAATACCAGAGCATTGCCGAAGCAACCTCATTTGGGCTTGGATCGGGCGTGGGCTGGTTCCTGGCTATTGTGGGTATCGCCGCAATCCGTGAGAAGATCCGCTATTCGAATGTGCCTGCGCCACTTCGCGGCCTCGGCATTACATTCATCATTACCGGGCTCATGGGTATAGCCTTTATGATGTTTATGGGAATTCAACTTTAATCAGAAAATTAACAAAAAAGTATAAAGATGCTTTTAGTCGGAATCGGACAAGTCATTATCGCCAGTATCATCATCTTCCTGTTGATAATTATATTTTTGGTGGCCATGTTGCTGTTTGCCAGAAAGAAGCTAACACCACAGGGCGAGGTTACACTGACCATTAACGATGAAAAGGAACTGACCGTGAACCCGGGATCTACCCTTTTGTCGACATTATCGAACGAAAAGATTTTTCTTCCTTCGGCTTGTGGCGGTGGCGGAACCTGCGCCATGTGCAAATGCCAGGTTCTTGAAGGTGGCGGATCAATTCTTCCTACAGAAGTGGGATACTTTACCCGTAAAGAACAGCAGAACGACTGGCGCCTGGGATGCCAGGTGAAGGTGAAAGAAGATATGAAGATCGCTATCCCGCCTGAAATATTCGGAATCAAAAAATGGGAGTGCGAAGTGGTATCCAACCATAATGTGGCAACATTTATTAAGGAATTTGTTGTGAAACTGCCCGAAGGAGAAAAACTCGACTTTAAATCAGGTGGATATATCCAGATCGACGTACCCAAATGCCAGGTTGATTATAAGGATATAGATGTTGAAGATGAATATAAAGAAGATTGGGACAAATTCAATATGTGGGATCTTAAAATGAAAAATCCCGAGCCGATATTCCGGGCTTATTCAATGGCCAACCACCCTGCCGAAGATAATATCATTATGCTTAACGTACGTATTGCCACTCCTCCTTTCGACCGAAAAACCGGTGGCTTTATGAAGGTTAATCCCGGGATATGCTCCTCGTATATTTTCTCAAGAAAACCCGGCGATAAGGTTACTATTTCCGGTCCTTACGGCGAGTTTTTCATCAAGGATACCGACAAGGAAATGATGTTTATCGGTGGCGGCGCCGGCATGGCACCCATGCGCTCGCATATTTTCGATCTCTATAAAACCAAAAAAACCAAACGGAAATCTACTTTCTGGTATGGTGGACGTTCGCTCAGGGAATTGTTCTATATTGATGAATTCGAAGCACTGGAAAAGGAAAACCCGAATTTCGAATTTCATATCGGCCTCTCCGAACCTCTGCCCGAAGATAACTGGAATGGCCCCGTTGGTTTTATCCACCAGATCGTAATGGACGAATACCTGAAAAACCATCCCGAGCCCGAAGAGATAGAATACTATATCTGCGGACCACCCATGATGAACGATGCGGTGCTTAAAATGCTCGACGATTATGGAGTTCCCGATGAAATGATCGCCTTCGACGATTTCGGAGGATAGAAGGAAAGACCTGAAGCCAAATTAATTCTGACCTCTTCACCATTGTGGGGAGGTCTTTTTTCTGGATACTGGATGCTGGATGCTGGATGCTGGATGGATTCAAATGGCTAAATGCCTGCCCCGAGACCTCGGGGGCTAAATGGTTAAACAGCTTGCCCCGAGAACCCGGTGGCTTCAGTGTTTCAGTGTTTCAGTGCTTGCCCTGAGAACCTGGTGGTTATTAATCGGTACAAAATAGGTTTGAAATGTTGCCCACCCCTAAGAAACTAGACTGAAAGTACTAATTAAATTCGTACTTT
>JAVVEM010000012.1:0-76556 GCA_032250805.1 Bacteroidales bacterium | reverse complement strand
ATTATGTTATATAATACACTATTGAATTCTTTATCGCACGAACTCAGAACGCCTATCTCAACAATTATCGGGGCTGTAGATACACTTAAATCTACACCATCCAGATTATCCTCCAATAACAAAGAAGATTTACTTTCGGAAATTAGTATTGCAAGCATCAGATTAAACAGACAGGTTGACAACCTGTTGAACATGAGCCGCCTTGAATCCGGCTTTATAAAGCCCCAGCTCGACTGGTGCGACATGAATGAGCTTACTCATAAGGTTATACAGGATTTTGAAGATGAGAGCTCACAGCATACAATTGTGGTTGACTCTGATGAATCGTTGCCTTTCTTTAAATTGGATCCAGGCTTGATGGAACAGGTTTTAAAAAACATTTTACACAATGCCATTCAATATACACCAGCGGGATCTATTATTAAAATAAATATTGGTCATTCGGCCAGCAATTTTATCCTTACAATCAGTGATAACGGGCCAGGTTTTCCGGAAGATAAACTGGGCAGGGTTTTTGAAAAATTTTACAGAATGCCCCGGTCAGTAACCGGAGGCACAGGTTTAGGGCTGTCAATTGTCAAGGGATTTGTTGAAGCACATCAAGGAAAGGTCAGCCTGGAAAACAATAACAAAGGCCACGGAGCCATCTTTCGTATTACGATCCCGGCAGAGGTTTCACATCTTAATGTCATAGAAAATGAATAAAGCAGAGATACTGATCATTGACGATGAGCCTCAAATCCGTAAATTGCTGAAAATTGCACTGGAAAGCAATGATTATAAAGTACAACTGGCGACCAGCGGAAAAGAAGGACTCATGATGGCTGCCAACCATCCGCCTGAGCTGGTGATCCTCGACCTGGGACTGCCCGATAAAAGCGGTCATGAAGTGTTAAAAGAACTTAAAGCCTGGTATAACAAGCCTGTAATCATTTTATCGGTTCAGAATAATGAGAGCAGCATTATTAAAGCTCTTGACAATGGTGCTTCAGATTATCTGTCAAAACCATTCCGTACGGGTGAATTGCTGGCCAGGATCAGGTCATCGATTAAAAGAAGCACAGTAGCAAATATCGAAGCCCCCCTGATTTATGATGATCTTGAAATTGATCTTTTTGCGAGAATCTTAAGGAAAAAAGGAACGATAATCAAGTTAACGGCAACTGAATATAATTTACTCTCGTTATTCGCCAGAAACGAAGGGAAGGTTTTAACCCATCAGTATATCCTTAAAGAAGTTTGGGGCCTTGGCTTTCAGTCTGACACGCAATATCTGAGGGTTTACGTTGCCCAGCTTCGGAAAAAACTGGAAGACAATCCAAATAATCCCCGGCATATTCTTACCGAAAGCGGAGTGGGATACCGTTTTTGCTGATCTTTATAAAATCTTAATGCCCTCCTGCATATTCTTTATGATTCCTTTATTCTCCCGCACTTAATTTTGTTTTAAACGAATTATAACGAAGAGCCAATCAATATGCAGGAGAATTCTGCTGTTGAAATAATCATTATCCTGATCCTGTTTGTGATCATTGTTTGGATGTTTATAGTTGGCTTTCGCGAAGCATACAAAAATCATAAGGATCGTAATGATCAAAGAAAATACAGATAATAAAAGAATACAGGCAGGAATGACTCCCCAATATGTGTCGTTTAAAGCAGTCTGCCATTTTTGTTTTTATCACTATAAGAATGTTTGCCTGGCTGAAAAACAATGCTTTTGATATAAATGACCAGGCTGTTAAAACAATAAATAAATTATGCTAAAAGATAATCTTGAATTTGCTGAAATGATCGCCACAACAATGTTTAAGATTGAAGCTTTGAAAGAAACGTTGTGGGTTAAAAGAAACCGGGACTTAATAAATTACCTGGACTGTTACAATCGCCTGTCGTGTATGCTCAGGCAAGCTGCAAAATCAGACAATCCTCAATTATTAAGTGATCTTATCTCCCGGGAAATCAATTATATAAATGAATTGATTGACTATTCGGAAATGGGAGACCACTTTGCCGGGAATATTGCCGCAGCAGAAGAAATACTGAAAGATATAAGGCTACGCATGCAATTGATAGAAAAAGAAGCAAATAAAGAACAGGATAACTAATTTTAAAACAGGCATGAAGATCTATTAAATGAACAGAAGTAACAATTATATATCTCTGCCAAAAAATAAAGGGTGGATAAAGCTGGTAAGAAGGACCATCTTCATGATATCATTCCTCGGCATATTGGCCCTTATCTATGATTTTGGATTTAAAAAAACCTTTATCGATGTTGAATTTATTCACAGAATCTATGTCATTTCATTATGTGCAGGAATTTTATTTTTTCTGATCACCTATTCGTTCAAAAAAATCAGGCCGGGGAGGAAGGTATGGCCGACAGATGCGTTTTTATTTCTTTTTTATTCTATCCTTCTCACGAATATAGCTGGCTGGACCGACATGGCATTGTTAAGGGGGCCCATATGGCTTGATGTTGCCCTGATAATTATCTTTATCAGGTCGCTGGCAGCGTTCCGGATCGATTATAACAAAAGGTATTTAAACCCGGCTCAATTATTTGTAACAAGCTTTATTGCCATGATTCTGATCGGCATGGTATTGCTTTTACTACCAAATGCAACTCATGACAGCATTTCAGCACTGGATGCACTATTCACTTCAACCAGTGCGGTTTGTGTTACCGGATTGATTGTGGTTGATACAGGAAGTTTTTTTACAAGATTCGGTCAAACCATCATTCTATTCTTAATCCAGATGGGTGGTATAGGAATTATGACCTTTACCAGTTATTTTGGTTACTTTTTTAAAGGGGGTGCATCGTATCAGAACAGGCTTTTAATCCAGGATATGAATAATGCTGAGAAAGTTGCTGAGGTTTTCAATTCATTAAAAAATATTCTGCTTGTAACATTTGTCATTGAGGCCATCGGAGCAGCAGTGATCTATTCGAGTATTGATTCGGCTGAACTGGCCGGAAGCCATATTTTCTTTTCAATATTTCATTCGGTATCGGGATTTTGCAATGCAGGTTTCTCAACACTGAGCAACAGCCTGTTTGAACCGGGATTCAGTTATAATTATGTCCTGCATCTCACAATAGCAGCTTTATTCATCATTGGAGGCCTGGGTTTTCCTATTGTTTTCAACACCTTTACCTACCTGAAGCATATTATTCAAAACAGGTTTCTGAGAAAACATTCGGTTCATTTGCCATGGGTTCTTGGTATAAACGCCAGAATAGTAATTATTACTACGGTTATCCTGCTCATCGCCGGAACCGCTTTATTTTACGTATCTGAATATAATAATACCCTCGCCGGTCATAGTTCTTTCGGGAAAATTGTAACCGCCTTTTTTAGTGCAGCAACACCCCGCACGGCCGGGTTTAATTCTGTTGACACATCAGCTCTTCATTTTTCAACAATTATGATCATTATATTATTGATGTGGATCGGTGCATCGCCCGGTTCTACAGGGGGTGGTGTAAAAACGAGCACCTTTGCCATTGCCATTCTCAATTTCCTGAGTATTGCCAAAGGAAAAGACCGGATTGAAGTATTCAAAAGAGAAATTTCAGCGATCTCGACACGGCGGGCATTTGCAATTCTGACATTATCAATCATTGTGATTGGAATTTCTATATTTTTCCTTTCTTTCTTTGATAGTGAAAAAGGCTTGCTGCCTATTGCTTTTGAAAGTTTTTCAGCTTTCAGCACAGTAGGTCTGAGTCTGGGAATAACAGATCAACTGAGCGATCCGGGAAAAATCGTCATCATTTTTACGATGTTCATCGGAAGGGTCAGTATGCTTACGATCCTGGTTGCCTTCTTCAGAAGGATCGTCAACCTGAAATATAAATTTCCAACAGAAGATATACTTATTAACTAATTACCGGAAATCATGAAGTTTATTATTATTGGTTTGGGGAACTTTGGTTCATCTATCGCTCAGAAGTTGACAAATACCGGCCACGAGGTTATCGGCGTGGATAGCAAAATGAGTAAGGTTGAATCACTCAAGGAAACAATAACACATACAATATGCCTGGACTCAACAGATATTCAGGCAGTAAAGCACTTGCCTCTAAAAGATACTGATGTGGTTATGGTTTCTATCGGAGAGGATGAGGGCGCAAGTATCCTTACTACTGCACTCATGAAACAATTAAAAGTTAAACGCTTGATAAGTCGTGCAGTATCTCCTTTACATGAAATGATTTTGGAAGCCATGAAAATTGAAGAGATCATACACCCGGAAGAAGAAACTGCCGAACGATGGGCAAAAAAATTTAATATCAGCGGCGTTATCGACTCCTTCGATCTATCCGCCGACCATCACATAATTGAAGCAAAAGTGCCCAAACAATTCGTGAACAAGACCATTGGAGAAATAGGCGTAAGGAAAAATTATAATGTTATCGTTCTGACAACAATTAAACCTACCACCGAAAAAAACCTGCTCGGAGTCCCGAAAAAAGTAAATAAAGTTCAGGAAGTGGGCAATTCAAAAACCATCCTCGATGAAAATGATGTGATGGTGCTTTACGGGAAGATGAATGATATAAAACATTTCCTGAAGGAAGATTAAGATGATCGCTATAATTAGAAGTTTTTTAAAGTGATTATCTTTGTGCTTGATATTAATTTGATTTTAACCCTTGGAGCACTTTATTGAAAATTATTTAATACTGCCCATTTCAGAGCCGGTCCTGGTTTTTACCTTTATCCTGGTAATTGCCCTGGTTATTCCAATATTGCTGCATAACACCAAAACACCTGCAATCATAGGCCTGATCATAACCGGAATTATCATCGGGCCCAATGCCATCAATATTATCGACAACAATGATATTATTGAACTTTTCAGTAAAGTCGGCCTGCTCTATATTATGTTTCTTGCCGCACTGGATATTGAGTTTACCGAATTCAGAAAAAACAGAACAAAAAGCATCTTTTTTGGGTTATTGTCATTTATATTGCCCTTTGCGATGGGCTATTATGCTTCTTTATACCTCTTATCCCTGCCGGTAGTCGTATCGGTTCTTATTGGAATCCTGCTCGCTTCAAATACGCTCATTGCTTACCCGATTGTTAAAAAACTGAACATTTCACGCAATTCGGCAGTGAATATTGCCATCAGTGGCACGGTAATCGCCGATACGATCGTATTGGCAGTCCTTGCTTTCACCTCGGCTGTGTTACTTGAAGGTGGTGAACTAATGAGAGGACTGGGTGTGTTTTTTGTCAGTTTCATTATATTTTCTTTTCTCATTTTCTGGGGAGTTCCCAGAATAAGCAGGTGGTTTTTTCATAATATTCCGGGCGACAGCCACACACAATTCTTATTTGTCCTGGCCATTTTATTTATGTCGTCCTTTGCTGCAGAAATTGCAGGTGCTGAACCCATTATTGGTGCCTTTTTTGCCGGGCTGGCCCTTAACAGGCTGATTCCAAATACCTCTACACTGATGAGCCATATCGAACTGGTTGGCAATACATTATTTATTCCTGTTTTTCTGATCAGCGTGGGCATGCTTGTAAATCTGGGCAGTATAGTAGAAAGCTATAAAACCTCATTATTTGCCGCTTTATTGATCGTTCTGGCCATCAGCAGTAAATGGATTGCCGCATTTATGACCAAAATAACCTTCAGGCAATCGTTCAATGAAATGAACACCATTTTCGGGCTTACTTCAGCCCGGGCAGCTGCCACACTGGCTATAGCCCTGGTGGGTTATAACTATGGTATTATGAGTAAGGATATTTTTAATGCCATAATCTTATTGATCCTGGCCAGTTCACTCATCAGTTCCTTCCTGACCGAAAAATACGGGAAGAAACTGGCATTGGAGGAAGCTGAACAAGCATTTGATGATGTAGAAATTGAAACGGAAAGGATCATGGTACCGGTATCGAATCCGGAAACGATGGAAAAACTTACTGAAGTTGCCATATACATCAGATCGTTAAATTCAGTGGAGCCCCTCTATACGCTTTATGTTTTAAGTAATCCCTATAAAAACCGGCCAAATAAACTCTCCATTAAAGCTTCTCTTGAGAAAATTGTTGCCCATGCCAACACCATGCAAGTAAGGGTGCAAAATATCATGCGCAACGACATCAGTGTTTCTCAGGCCATTGTCAAATCCTCAAAAGAATTATTGATCTCAAAAATTATCTTAGGATGGTCGGGAAGGTCACCTGAGATGAATAAAATATTTGGCAATATTTTAGAATCCACGCTTAAGGGAACAAATAAAGAAGTAATTGTGTGCAATTTGCCTGTACCGTTAAATACCATGGAACATATAAAGGTTTATGTTCCTGAAAATGCCGAGAATGAAATTGGTTTCAGCCAATGGATCATCACCCTTATTAACCTGAACCGGCAGTTGAGTGCCAAATTTTCATTCTATAGCCACACCGAAACCACCAAAGCTATCAAGGAAGTAATGGGGATTCAAAAATATAAACAAGCCATTGATTATAAGGATTCTCTTGATCTTGATCCATTCTTTAGCCAATCAAAAAACACTACCCAGACTTTTTTCGTTATCGTCAGTTCACGTCCGCAATATATTTCATTCAAACTGCAATTATGGAAATTTACTTATTTCGTTCCTGAAAACGTTGGAAGCAGGAATTTTCTGATCATCTACCCCAGGCAGGTATAATCAGTATTGCCTGTCAAGACCCTTTTATTAATATTCTTGCATCAGTCCCCCGATAAATTATTTCCATATAATCCTTACCTTTACAGGTACAAACCCTCGAAGGCATAAGCGATGAGCATAAACGCCAAACCGACGCCTTGTATTTATCAATTAATATTGACCAGAAAAATATTTTGTTCAATATTTTTCCGGCAGATCATTAATACAAACCATAAATATTCGCAAAATTGAAAAATACAGCACATCTGATCATTCGTTACCGTAAGGCTATCCTGATCATCACACTGATCATTACCATAATAGCCGGTTATTTCATGAAAAACCTGGAAGTTGACCCTGATGTGTTCAATTACCTTCCCGACGATGATCCGGCTGCCGAATTATTTAATGAGATCGGGATCACATACGGGGGGAACTATATTGCGATGGCAGGGCTGGAAACCGAAAATGTTTTCACCTATGATGTGCTTGAGCAGATCCGCCTTCTTACCGATTCGCTGGAGATTATGGAAGGGATTGGCACAGTAACCAGCCTCACCAATATTATCGACATCAAGGGATCTGAGTGGGGAATTGAGATCAGCACGCTGGTCGACCCATGGGATCTTCCCGAAACCAGAAAAGAACTTGACAGTCTCAGGCAGTATACCCTTTCCGACGACATGTATCGTGGGACCATTGTTTCAGAGGACGGAACATTTACGGCCATCATGATCAGAATTGCCGAGGGCACCGACAAGATAGCTGTTGCACGACGGATCAAAGATTTCATTGAGTCGCAGAAAACCGGGCATAAACTGTATTACGGCGGGCTGCCTTTCACACTGCTTAGCCTGGCCGACATCATTATGAGCGACCTGCTGTTCCTGGCACCGCTCACTGCACTCATGATCATCCTGATACTTATTTGGGGTTTTCGTTCGTGGCGCGGCGTTCTTCTGCCTCTGCTAACAGTAGGTTTCAGTACCATCTGGACCATGGGGCTGATGGGATTGCTCGGAATTAAGCTCTCTATCATCTCCGATGTAATTCCGGTGATCCTGCTGGCGGTAGGGAGTGCCTATACCATACATGTGATCAACCGTATCAGGGAAACCGATGGAAAAAATAACAGGGAACGGGTTGAAGCAGCTCTGGCATATATCATCACACCTGTGCTGATCGCTTCGGTGACTACAATGATTGGCTTCATCTCTTTTATCTTCGGCTCCTACCTCACCATGATCAGTACATTTGGCATCTTTACAGCCGCCGGCATATTTTTCGCTCTTCTGTTGTCGGTAACATTTGCCCCAGCATTTCTTGTCGCTTTCGGCGGATCGGGGAAAGATGCCTTATTCAACAAACAGGGCACCTCAACAAACAAGCTTTCCGATTCCTTGTTGCGAAAAACAACAACATTGGTACTGAATTATCCGGGCAGGATTATCATCGTTTGGATCATCATTGCCCTGGCCGGGATAGCAGGCATCCTGCTGATCCAACGAAAAGTAGATATGATCGACTATTTTAAAAAGAGCGACCCTACCCATATAGCCGAAAAAATGTTTCGCGAAAAATTCGGGGGTTCTTTCCCGGTATATGTTAAAACAGAGGGCGATGTGCAAAGCCCGGAAGTGCTTAAAAAAATGGATGCTGCGGCCGGGTATATGAAACAGCACGAAACAGTTTCGCACACGCAGAGCGTTGCCGACCTTGTAAAAAAAATGAACGACCTGATGGAGGAAGGCGAAACAATTCCTCCCAACAAGCTCATGGTGCAGCAGCTTTGGATCCTGCTCCAGGGTCAGAGTATTATGGACCAATTGGTAAATTACGAACTCGACGAAGGCCTCGTATCTGGGACATTCAATACCGGCGATGTACAGGCCATGGATGCTTTTGTGAAGGATATGGAGGCGTACCTGGAGCGTGAAAATACGGATAGTTGCCACATGAGCATGACAGGCCTGCCCAGCCTCTACCTTAAGATCGACAAGAGCATCATCAACAGCCAGTTCCAATCGCTGACCATTGCGCTGATCCTTGTATTCCTTGTGGTGAGCCTGTTGCTGCGGTCATTTTCGACCGGGGCCTACAGCCTTATCCCTATTATTGCCACACTGGTGGTTTTATTCGGGTTTATGGGACTGAGCGGTATCGCACTCGACATAGCCACAGTGTTGGTGGGCAGTGTGTCGATCGGTATCGGAGTCGACTACGCCATCCACATGGTATCGCACCTCAGGCATGAATTAAAAAGCCATGGCAACCTGAAGCAGGCCATTACGCATGCTCTGAGCGTTACCGGCAGGTCGATCATCATTAATGTGCTGGCGGTATCGCTCGGATTCCTGATCCTGCTGCTTTCGAACCTCGTACCCCTGCAACGCTTTGGCCTGCTTGTGGCCGTAACCATGATAACATCTTCGGCAGCGGCCCTCACCCTGCTGCCGGCCGTCATGCTTAAACTCAGGTCACGATTGCCCGGAAACAAATGGAATAGAACAAAAAAATAATATTAAATAAACCATTAAAAATACTATTGTCATGAAAAAAATCATATTGTCCATGTCCATCATGTTGGCCATCGGCTCATTCATTAAGGCACAGGATGTGCTTACGATCGTTAACCGCTGCGATTCGGTAACCTATGCTCCAACCGACCAGGTAAACAAAATAAAAATGATCCTCACCGACAACAAAGGAAGGGAGCAGGAGAGGGAAGCTATTGCCACACAAATGGGAACAGATTACCGCCTGTTTCGTTTTACTGCACCGGCATCGCAGGAAGGAATTTCATTCCTATCGCTCCCCGATGAGGTTATGTACGTTTACCTGCCTGCCTATAACAAGGCAAGGCGAATCGCATCGCATATAAAAAACCAGAGCTTTGCCGGCACCGACCTGAGTTATGAAGATATGGAATCAGTGCCACTGGCAAAGAAATATGATCTTAAGCTGATCGAAACCACCGATGAATACTACCTGATAGAGATGACACCGAAACCAGATAAAAAATCGGATTATTCGAAAATGCTCACGCGTATCGACCGGGAAAATTATACCATCCTTTCGAGTGATTATTACGACCGCGGTGGGAATAAGGTAAAAACGATGATAAACAATGAAATAGAAAATATCGACGGTTACTGGATCATCACCGACCTGCTTATGACCGACCTCAAAAAAGGCCATTCCACCCGGATGATCTTTACAGAAACAGAAATTAATACAGGACTGAGCGAAGATGATTTCAGTGTACGCGTCCTCAACAGGTAAAATAAAAGCTATTATTCATGAATATACTACCACTGATAAGAGTTGCAGCCATAGCCATCCTGGTTTTTACAACAATTCCGTACATTACTTCGGCCCAGGATAATTCACTCAGTTTCGGGGGTGAGCTGTATATCGACAACCGGGTCAGAACTGAAGACGGGGCATGGTCATGGAATGAAAACCGGCTTAACCTTGAGCTTAATAAAGATTTCAATAACAGGGCATCCATGTTTGGCAATGTGTGGCTTCGGTCGTTTGGGCTTCCTGTACTCAATCAAAGCGAACAGTTATTTAACAAAGACGAGATCTCGCCCTATAACATCGAAATCAGGGAAGCATATGTTGAGTTATACGATTTTCTGCTGGATGGGCTGGACGTGAGGATAGGGCGACAGCGTATCGCCTGGGGTACGGGCGATCTTATTAATCCGACCGACAACCTCAACCCCGACGACCTTGAAGATATTTGGGATTTCGGGCGGCATTCAGGTTCAGACGGGATACGAGCGCGCTACTACTTTTCTGATTTCCATCTTGAACTGGATTATCTTCCGTTTTTCAGGCCTGCTGTGCTCCCGCGGGGCGATTGGGCAGAAGCCATCGCTCCTCCCATTAAAATGCCTGCAGGGATCATTATCAGAAATTTCAGTGATAGCCTTGCAATGCCAGCATATAACCTTGCCGAAAGCAGTACATACGGAATCAGGCTGGGCGGTTTTCTGGCTGGCTACGACTTGTCGGTGAGTTACGTTTACGGGCGCGACGACCTGCCCATACAATATTATAATACGGTTAGTTTTGCCGAACCTCCCAATATCATTGATATAAGAAGCGAATTGTACTTTCCGCGGCAACATGTTTTTGGAGCCGATATTAGCGGAGCTATTGGCAGTGTTGGCATCTGGGGGGAGATGGGCGTATTCCTGCCCGAAGAAGAGGTGGTTATGACCACCGATCTGAGCCAGGTGCTTCAGCCTTCCACCGATTCCGTATTGCTGAAAAAGGAAGCTTTCGTCAAGTATGTGTTAGGTGCCGATTATACCTTCCGCGACGGTTCGTATATCAACCTTCAGTTTTTTCATGGTTTTGTAAGTGAACGTGGACAGGGTATGCTCAATGACTACCTGATGCTGAGCTGGGAAAAGAACTTTTTCAATTATAAACTGAAGGTGACCCCAGTTGCCGGTGCCTTCATTATCAACGACTGGGACAATCCGGCCGATAACCATGCATGGATATACGCCCCCTTCATTAACTATTATCCGAATATCAACACTGACATAAGCCTTGGTGTGAGATTAATAGGAGGTGAAGGCGACAATATGTTTGCCCTGGTAAAAAATAAAGATGAAGTATTTCTAAGCGTAAAATTCAGCTTTTAAGCATCTTTATTGCCATTCTGATAAAATACCAGGAACAATCAGGAGATTATTGAGGCGATGGTGCTGATCCCCCATCCTTGCATCTTCCTCATTGTTGACATAATCATCCAGCCTTTCTAAATTATCCCTATAAAAGCGCATCCGCTTGTTTACGGGCATCTGAGCGTATCTTATCTGCCTGCTGATTGGCCTTTTGCATAATGGCATCGGCCTTTTTATCCGCTTCGGTTATCATGTTGCCGGCCTGGTTATAGGCATTCTTTTTATACTCATCAGCTGTTTTCTTTGCAGCAACTTCTGCCAGCATCCCATTTTTCTTTCCTTCAGCAATAAGCTTCTGAGCATGGTCATCAGCTTCCTTTTTCACTTTTGCTGCAGCATCCCGTGCGGTTTCCCTGAGCTGGCCTGCCTGCTTTTGAGCCTCTTCAATGACCTTTGCAGCTTGCAATTCAGCATTATTTAATATTTTCTGTGCTTCAGCTTTGGCGTTTTGTTCCAGCTCTTCCTTTTTCTTGTCTATTTCATCCACAACACCTTGCTTGATATCCTCAACTATGCTGTTCACTGATCTACCCATCAAAGGCTTTACAACAGGATCGGAAAGGCTGCCGCTGATCAGCACATCCAGGTTTACTGTCTTACCGATAGTAATACTGGCCCCCTGGGCATTGGCCTGATTTGCCAGATTGTCGAGAACATTATTGGATTCAGTGCCAAAAAGACTTCGTGGCACCTGCATTTTCAGTTCGTAATTTATCGTCTGGTCAAGGGCCGTCCAGCCTCCCAGCTTTGCCTGCATATTTTTCATCACAATATCAAAAGGAGTTACTGTAAGCTTACCATTCTCTATATCAAAAGAAATATTTAAAGGCTCGATGTTTAATGATTTCAGCGACTCAAATTTAAGCGCATCCGACAATTTGTTAAGCGTATTTAAATTTTCAACTGTCAGGGCAGAGGTATTCAGAATCCCACTTCCAATAAAGCTTGTATAGTCGGGGCTCATGTCTTCTTTCAGCATGGTACTGAATGCCATATCCGTTGAAAAATTACCACTGGCACGGTTAAAAACAGGTGCAAATTTCTGCAGGATCCCAAATGATTTGAAAGCCTGGCGGAAACTAATTTTGTCAAGCTGCAGATTAAAGTCGACCATCGCCTTCGTTGTATTTTTTGTGCTGTATGAACCGCTGAGGCCAAAAGTTCCATCGAGCATATCTCCCTGGATATTTTGCAGGCTGACTTTCTCATCCCTCACAATGAGCTTTCCGTTTACATTCTTGAGTTCAAGATTATCATAATACACTTTATCGAAACTGGCATCAATCAAAATGTCGATCTTTTGCGGAACCATGAATGTGGTCAGGGCAAGGGTATCACCACCGGTCAATTCCTGATCTGCGTCAGCATCTTCTGATTCGCCAATTAACTGATTTACATTCAATACTTTGGAAGAACCGGTAAAACTTCCATTCAGGGAATGATCGCCCATGGCATAAAGGATATAATCTTCAAGTTTCCCCTGCAGGAGCATATCGCTCTGACCATATTTGAGGTCAAGATTCACAAAGTCGATATATCGGGGCGTGAAGTTGAGTTGTCCTCGCCTGATCGTGGTCACTTCATAGTTTTCGTTCATGAAATACGTGATATCCTTCAGCATCAGCGATCCGAAGGCATCAAACTGATCATAATCCTGGTTTTCGATTGACGATTGCCTTCCTTTGACCGAAATACCGGCATCAATCGTTCCGGCAAGGATTGCTTCCCCGCCGAGAGGATATACTTTTTCCACCGCCGAAAGATCAATCTCTCCATTCAGGCGGACATCAATATAAGGATCTGAAACAGGATGTGTAACCCGAAGCCTGGCTTCAAAAGGCGTATCCAACATTGAAAAATGAAAGCGTTTTATATCGATTACCGTGTTGTCGGCATCTCCCCCGGGATTATCGAGGCTGATGTTAAGATAGATCTGATCCACGGCCGAGGGGAGATCCGGATATTGGAATGATGCCTGGTCGACATTAATTCCGAGGTGAAAGGCCGGAAGTGCTGATCCGGTATAGCTCCCTTTCACATAACCGTTAAAAGCCAGATTACCGCTTGCCTGCAGGGAATTAAAATCCTTGCTGTAGATGGCAGGAATAAGCGACAGAAAATTTTTGAATGTATTTTCAGGGGCATTAAAACTCAACATAATATTTGGGTCGGTATTGCCCATATCCACTGACCCCTCGAATTGGAGAATCAATTCATTCAGTGTAAGTTTATTTTCCCTGAATGTATATACCTCATTCACCAGGTCGGCTTCGATAAGTGCATCCATCGCCATAAAAATATTGCTCATATACGCAATGCCGTCCTGTTCAGCACTAAACTCATTAATTTGTGTTTTTGTTCGCAGATCGGTTTGGGCAGCCGACAAGTTGCCTGATAAAATATGATTTAACCCGGTAGCGTTGATTTTTAAGCCGGCAGGTATATCCTCATAGGTGATCAAGCCATTGATGATCTCGAATTTTTTCAGCGAAACGTTGAAAGAAGTTGCTTCCTGGTCTGAATTTTCTTCAACTGAAGCCGGTTCTTCTTCCGGCAATATGTCCCAGTTTGGGTTCCCGTTTTCCATCACTTTAAGCGAAATATCAGGATTCAGCACTGAGATCTTTCTTACCTCATATTCATCTCCCCTGATCACGCTCATGATATCAAACACAACCGACAAGCGTGAAACTGAAGCAAGTGTATCGCCCGAAAGATCCCCGGTACCGCTTATTGTGATCTCATCCAGCCAAAAGCTCAGATTCGGGAAATGGGCAAACATGTTCATCCCGAAATCCTCAAAATCAACCCGGGCTTCCAGGTTCTTATTGATCTCATTCCGGCTTAACTCCATGAGCTTGCCCCTGAATACGAATGGAAGGGCTACCATAAGTGCGAGTACAAGGATGATCAGTATCATGAATGCCCTTAAAATTATACGGAACCATTTTGCCTGTTTGTTCATAATTTGACTGATGTAATTAATAAATGATATGAATTAAAGGTGAGAGATCAGATTTGTCAGGTAACCCGGACATTTTCTTTTGAATATCAAAATTAAACCAAAAGCATGTGCTTTGTCAATGTTTAATTCAGGTTTTCCATTACCCATACATCCAGAAACTGCAAAGTGCCGGGGCAGAGGATCCGGATTAAAAAATCTTAAAGCCCCCCTTAAAACAATAAGGAGGGCTTTAACAAAGCATGCATACGCTGCCTATTGATTATGGTTTTTATGATTTTTTTATTACTTTCCGATCAGCCTGATCTCAAGTTTAATATCATCAGAGAGCACCCTGTCTTGCATCGGCGAATCCCATGAAACATCGTATTTCTTACGGCTGATCGTCATGTCGCCGGTAATTTTGACCTGCCCGCCATCTTTCGCCATACTCACATTTTGCACTATCTCTTCATGTGTGATACCACGTATGGTAAGCATACCGCTTACGGTATTTGCATCAGCAGAAGTAATGATAAATGTGGCAGTAGGATAGTTTTCAACGTCGAAGAAATCAGGTGATTTCAGGTGACCGATTAGCTTTTCAGGTGTGCTGCCTTCTTCAGGATTGTAATTTTCATCAGTGGCTACCATTGAGTTCATGTCGACGGTAAAACTTCCACCGCTGATCTTTCCATCATCCAAGGCAAGTTCAGCCTGGCTAAGGTCAAGTGTACCATCATGCGTATAGATGCCAAGCATTGTACCTGACCAAATGACCATACTTTTGGCAGGGTCGAGGTTTACGCTTGAAATTTCAACCGCTGTCTTCGCTTCTGAAGCACTTTCGGAAGTTTGTTTCTGATTGCCCTGCGAACAGGAAACTGCAATCATGGCAAGGGCCACTACGGCCGGGAAAAATAATTTACGTGTTTTCATTTTAATTTGTGGTTTTAATGGTTAAACATTTTTTAATTGGTGCATTGGTATAATGATGATTCTGCTAACTAATTCTTTTCATGATGTCGATGATCTGATCGCGTTCATTTTCACTGACAGCATCCTTATAATATCCATCCAGTTTTTTCTCAATTTTCGCAAGCGATTGCCGGATCACCTCCAGGCCCTCCTCAGTAATACTTACCTCAAGTTTTCGTCTGTTTTCGAAGCATATCGTACGCTCAACCAGATCACGCTTTACCAGCCTGTCGAGCAGACGCGATACGTCTGATGTTGGAAAAAGCAAACCCTCCTTTATTTCTCCCAGCGATAACTTACCGGGTTTGCCGGCCTCCAGTATGCGAAGTATGTTAAACTGTATATGAGTGATCCCAAACTCCTTCAATGCCTCCGAAACCTTATGATCGAGGATCTTTCCTGCCCGTAAAATGTTTACAACCATTTTCATGTAAGGATTAGCTTTTGCAAGATCGTCAGTCATCTCTTTTGTTGTTAACATCATTTGTTTATAACAATATTGGGGGTATAATTGTTCAATGAAACATAAAAATCTATAAACATGATGCGAATATTACAACAGAGGCGCATCAGGCAGCATCACCTTGCTGTGCCGGTGGATCAATGTATTTTAACCGGCTTGGTGGAACAAAATATAACATGAAAAATGAAAAATGCTCAATGTTCAATAGACAATTCCTAAAGTTATTGTCTTACTGCTTCACAAAAAAGATATGATACTCTTCTTCCGATATCTTTTTTACCCAGTGCTGATGACCCAGGCTCAGCGATTTTTCGATGAGCGGTACCGGATTAAAGGGCGATATCATACGCAGGATCTCATCCCCGTTCAGCTTCTTGATAGCCGCCAGCACTTCATGCACAGGGTGTTCGCCCCGGTGCAGCATATCCCTGACATCGATTACCGCCTTTACCTTTTCGTCGGCAAACCAATCAGGCCGTTCAAAATTTATATTGTCCTTTTCGGCAGTGGTGGCAATATTCTCCTGGCCAATTTCCCTGCGCAGGGTATTGATCAGGTCTTCAACATTAAGATTGCCGATGGTAGCTGCCTGCGACAGGCTGGTGATACGTGTTATGGTCTTTCGCAGCAAGGGATTTGTGAGCTTTTTAAATTGTGGTGATGCGCTGATGAGCACTTCTTCCAACTGCGGATAGGCTTCCAGCAGCTCATATATCTTTGTGCGGGGTGTTATGATCAGTTTATTTTCCATTGTTTTTATTTTCGTCGGAATAGGATAATATTCGTCTTTCGCCATCCAGGCTCCTGGCGTTGGTAAGATCCTGCGAGAATTCCAGTACACCCAGATATTCGCCATTGTCGTCACGTAAGGCATAATACTCAATATGAATAAATTTGCCTTTCATCTGTATCCAGAATGCTGCATGTGAAGCTTTGCCCGATTTAAAATCCTCTATTATCTTTTCCACAATATGCACGCTTCCGGGAGGATGGCACAGGCGAACATCGCGGTTGATGATAGACCGGCTGCGGGCGAAGATCCTTTCCCGGCCCTGGGTGAAATATTTCACCTTGTCGTTCTTGTCGACAAAGGTCATGTCGGCAGGCATGGTGTTGAGGATGGCCTTAATCTCACCGGCCGTAAAGCTTCCTGAAGGAAGCTGAATGCTGCCATCGGCTGTGGTGCCATGAAACTCATCTTCATCCGAAATCCCTTCAGGCTTCCATTCTGTTTCGGGATCGTAGAGGGTAAATCCAAACTCAAGCGTTTGTTTGTGAATGCTCCACCAGTCTTCTGTAGTGATGTTGTCCATGGCCATGGGAAGCAGTATCTCTTCTTCCTTTTTAACCATGTCGGCCACGGCTTTTATGGCAGGGAAAAAGATGAGGGGAAGCGCATCCTGCAGATCTTCCTTTTTAAGTTCAGGGGTTTTGAGTATTTCGATGCATCCTTTCAGTTGTTCCCTGATCTCATCATGCTTGCCCCACATCACCATGGGAGGCCCGGTAATTCCCTTCTTTTCGAGGTATGGAAATACCAGGTATTCCTTGCGCTGATAATGCTTGTCGACATCCATCAGATCATTAAAACATTGCTGAAGCTCAAGCATGAAGGCAGGGAGATCGCCTTCGGGCAATGGTTCAAGCGAATGCAACAGCTTATCAGTCTTTTCAACTACCTTAAGGATCTCAGCATTTTCCTTTTTAAACACATCCACCGGATGGCCCGGCGGTACGATCTGTGCACCACTGAGGTCAACCCTTCCTTCCAGTACTTCGCCATGAATATCGCATAACCTGAGCACCTCCGATTCAGGAAGACCTTCTTCGATCAGTTTTTGTTCCACCTCAACAACCTCTCCGTAAGGGATATGCTTCAGCGTAGCAATGAGCTCCTCCCTCACCGCTTCAGGCGACTGGCCTTCATGCAGCTTGAGGATAAGTTCCTCCAGTTTTTCCTTTCTGTATTTTGAATTATCGATCAATTCGCTCATGGCATCTGATTTTATTGATTACAATACCCGTGTTGCCTGCTCCGGCCGGGGTGCCTTAATCACAAGTATCCTGGCCCGGTCTGATTGTTCATTACTAATATAGTGCACGATCCCGGCCGGGCTTTCGATGAGGGTGTTGGCGGAGAAGCCCTTGCTCTCATCACCAATATGTATGGTAGGCTCACCCTCAAGAATAAAGAATGCAACGTCGACAGGGGTTTTGTGCGGCTTCAGGCTTTCGCCCGGTTTAAGCGCAATATGCATGATCTGTGCCGAGGCATCATTATACATTTGTTTTACTTCCACCCCGTGAGGGTTTTCTTTTACAGCTTCTGTTTTAATGTTTCTTGTTATCATTCTTCTTCAAATTTTATTACTTCTACCGGGCAACTTTCTGCCGCCTCTTTTATTCCTTCTTCATTGGCACTGAAATCGGCGCCTTCAATAACTTCAGCCTCGTCGGGCATTTCAAATACTTCGGGGCAAATGCTCTCGCAAAGGCCACATGAAGTGCAACCGTCTTCGATCCAAACTTTTTTGATAGCCATATCTTTTAGTTTTTATTGTTAATCATTCTGTTCAGTACAGCGCTGCCATCCTTCACTTTTGCGGCAAGCGACTGTATGGTTTCGCTTTCGACAATCTCACGGAATTCGTCCCTTACCCTGACAAAACGATCATGCAGAGGGCAGGGGTTTTCGTTGCTGCAGTTCTTTAATCCGAATCCACATTTATGAAAGAAGCTGTCGCCTTCAATCGTCACAACTACTTTGAAAAGATTGAGTTCATCCTTTTCTTCATCGAAGAAAAAACCACCTCCGCGGCCCTTCATCGATTGAAGAAGCCTGTGCCTGGCCAAAAGCTGAAGTATTTTAGCCGTAAATGCCGCAGGTGATTCAATCTCCCTGGAAATTTCAATAATGCCCGGGCGTTTCCCTTCCCAGTTCTTTAACTGCACGTAGACCAGGGCCCTCAGTGCATATTCCGTACTTCTCGACAGCATACTTTTTTATTTATTCCGGGTTTATTGCATATTTCTGCTGCAAAGATAATAAATATTTTTCTATACAGGATGTTCAGGTCTTTTTATAATTTTAATGGATGCGGCAAGGATTTATTTCTTTAGGAAATAATGATGATGTGCCTATATTACCTTCTCTGGATTAAGTGTTCAGCAATAAATTTAAGCCGGTCGGCCAAACGTCAATTTCTGCTAAAACAACTATTTATCTTTAATCAAAAGCCTGGGCTCCATCATATCGTGTATGCTGTACCTGACCCCTTCCCTGCCAAAGCCCGAATCTTTCACTCCGCCATAGGGCATGTGGTCGACGCGAAAACCGGGGATGTCGTTGATGATAATACCCCCAACCACCAAATGCCTGAAGGCTGCATTCATTTCGTCGATGCTGTTGGTAAATACACCAGCCTGCAGGCCAAAGCGGCTGTTGTTGATCTCTTTGAGTGCTTCATCAAAAGTACCATACTTTTCGATGGTCACCACAGGGCCAAACACCTCCAGTCCGCAAACCTTCATATCAGGGCGGGTATTGGTTAATACGGTAGGAGGAAAATAATTCTTCTCACGGTGGCCTCCGCACAGCACTTTTGCCCCTCCTGTTACAGCCTCATCAACCCATTCTTCGACCCTTTTGGCATTATCTTCATCGATCATGGAAGAGATGTCGGTTTGCTCATCAAGTGGATCGCCGGGCCTCAACTTGTCTACCTCATCGATAAATTTTTGGGTAAAAGTATTGAAGACCTGCTCCTGCACAAAGATGCGTTGGGTGTGAATGCATACCTGACCGGAGTAGGCAAAGCTACCGGTAATACATTTGGCAACCGCCTTATCCATATCGGCCGATCCGGTAACGATCACCCCTGCATTGCCGCCCAGCTCGAGCACCACTTTTTTCTTTCCGGCCTCTGCTTTCATTTTCCAGCCTACTGCCGGTGAACCGGTAAAGGAGAGTAAGGCAAATCTTTCATCAGTAACCATATTATTGCCTGTTTCGCGGCTCATGGGCATGATGGATACGGCACCTTTCGGAAGATCCGTACTGTTGATAATATGCGCCAGGTTGAGTGTGGATAATGGCGTTGATGAGGATGGTTTAAGAATGATGGGGCAACCCGCGGCGATGGCGGGTGCCAGCTTATGCACAGCCAGGTTAAGCGGAAAATTAAAAGGAGATATACCTGCTGCAAGGCCCACAGGAAAATACCGCACAAGGCCTTCTTTTCCTTTTCCCGCTGCAGTCCATTCAATATCTATATATTCGGCAGGAAGGCGTTTGCTTTCCTCGGCAGCAATGGTAAAGGTTTGTATGGCCCTGTCGGTTTCACCCAGGGCATAGCGCATGGGTTTGCCTGATTCGAGGGTGATGATGCGTGCGATGTCCTGCCGCGATTGTTTCATCTTTTCAGCAATCTGCAGGAGGATGGCATAGCGATCGGCAGATGGCATGTCGATGAGTGTTTCTCTCACTGATCCGGCCTTTTTTATCGCTTCTTCCAGTTCAGCCTCACCCGCCCTGCAGGTGCCGGCCACCCTGCTGTTGTCGAAAGGGTTTATGACCTCCATACTGTCACTCGTTGTGAGGAATTCGCCGGCAAGATAAATCGGATATGTTGTTTTCATAATCAATTGTTTTCAAAATATTTCTGTTCTACTAAGGTAAGAAAAAAAGTGGATATAAATGGCTGTTGTATGTAGCCCAGGACATTTAAAATGTTCATATTCCCCTGTTTATGGAATAACAGGAAGTCATGGAAATACAATGCTCACAGGCTCATAAATTTATGACAGGCTTCTCTTCAAAACATTTTCCCGGATCATCTCCTGAAATATTTATTCATGGATTTACGGGTCTTTTTATATTTTTTTATATTTGCCGATGAAATATTAACTAAAAACTTACGTCATGACTACAAAAAGACTTTGGGGAGGATTCATTCTGGTCCTCCTGATTTCATTTGGGATCCTGGGCTACTACGGAAGGGAGATTTACCGCGAGGCACCGCCCATTCCGGCAAAAGTAATTACCTCAGATGGCAGGGTGATCTTTACTTCTTCCGACATTAAAGATGGCCAGAATATCTGGCAATCGATTGGCGGACAGGAAGTGGGAACAATATGGGGGCATGGGGCCTACAAAGCTCCCGACTGGACGGCAGACTGGTTGCACCGTGAAGCTCTTTTCATCCTGAATTACTGGGCCGAAGAAGAATTTTCGGTTTCTTATGAAAAGCTGGAGAGTGAAAAGCAGGCGATGCTGCAACAGCGCCTGCAAAATGAGATCAGGGAAAACACATTTAATAAGTCTGAAAATACGATCACCATTTCAGATATTCGGGCAAAGGCCATAGAAAGCACCAGCAGGCATTATGCCGGTTTGTTTATGAATGATCCTGCAAAAGCAGACCTGCGCGAGGCATACAGTATACCGGAAAATACAATCAAGGAAGCAGAGCGCATGTCAAAGATGAATGCATTCTTTTTCTGGGCAACATGGTCGACGGTGACAGAGAGGCCAGGCAAAGACATCACCTATACCAATAACTGGCCACCCGAAGAACTTGTTGGCAACAAGCCAACCGGAAATTTACTGTTATGGACAGGGTTCAGTGTGATCATACTTTTATTCGGTATCGGCTTGCTGGGATGGTACTATGCCACGCACCGTACTGAGGAGAAAAATCCCAATATTCCGGCAGTAAATCCATTATCAGGCACCAGGCTCACTCCTTCAATGAAAGCCACGCTTAAGTATTTCTGGGTTGTTACTGCACTGATCCTTGTGCAGATCCTTATGGGTGTGATCACAGCCCACTATGGTGTAGAGGGACTTGGGTTTTATGGATTGCCCCTTGCGGAGATACTGCCATACTCGATTTCACGCACCTGGCACGTACAGTTAGCCATATTCTGGATTGCCACCTCGTGGCTCGCAACCGGATTATTCATCGCCCCGGCCATATCGGGCAAGGAACCAAAATTTCAGAAAGCAGGAGTAAACTTTTTATTTATTGCACTTCTGATTATTGTAGTAGGTTCACTTGCCGGACAGTGGATGGGCGTGATGCAAAAACTGGGCCTGGTTAATAATTTCTGGTTTGGCCATCAAGGCTATGAATACGTTGATCTGGGAAGGTTCTGGCAGATATTCCTTTTGGTTGGCCTTGTATTATGGCTTTTCCTGATGGGCAGGGCAATTTGGCCTGCACTTCAGAAAAAGGAGGAAAACAGGCACCTGCTTATTATGTTTCTGGTCGCCTCGGTGGCTATTGCAGCTTTTTATGCTGCAGGTCTGATGTGGGGGAGACAAACCCATCTGGCGGTAGCCGAATACTGGAGATGGTGGGTAGTACACCTCTGGGTTGAAGGTTTCTTTGAAGTATTTGCAACCGTAGCCATTGCATTTCTCTTCGTTCGTATGCAACTCATCAGGGCCTCAATAGCCACCGGAAGTGTTCTGTTTGCCACCATTATTTTCCTGTCGGGCGGTATCATCGGCACCTTCCATCATCTTTATTTTACCGGTACTCCAACAGCCGTGCTTGCCCTCGGTGCAACATTCAGCGCACTCGAAGTGGTGCCCCTTGTCCTGATGGGCTTCGAAGCCTACCATAACATCAAACTTAGCCGGGCAACAGAATGGGTAAAAGCCTATAAATGGCCGATATACTTTTTTATTTCTGTTGCTTTCTGGAATTTTCTGGGAGCAGGTATATTCGGTTTTCTTATTAACCCCCCCATTGCCTTATACTACATGCAAGGGCTAAACACAACCCCCGTGCACGGACATACTGCACTGTTCGGAGTATATGGCATGCTTGGCATCGGGTTAATGCTGTTTGTTCTTCGCGATATGGATCTTAAATCTGTATGGAAGGAGAAACCCATCAAAATAGCCTTTTGGTCGTTGAACATCGGACTGCTGTTGATGGTAGTTTTAAGCGTTTTACCTGTAGGGCTGGCGCAAACCGTTGCGAGCGTAAAACATGGATTGTGGTACGCACGTTCGGCAGAATTCCTCGAATCACCACCTCTTGAAACAATACGCTGGCTCAGAGTAATTGGCGATACGATCTTTGCCATAGGAGCGTTATATCTGGGATGGTTCGTTTTTGGACTAAAAGGGGGATGGTCCTTAAAGAAATAAAGTGAGCAATTATCTTATTCCGTTCCCGGCCGGCCGGCAGCCAGCATACCATTGTCAGGGTGCCGGGCCGGCCGGGATTTTATGAATCCCACATACCCGATACTTGGTATAATGCATTACACCCTGCCGCTTACATCGTAATTCGCCAATTTGTTATACATTTGCAGTTCAATACAATATGCCGGCAACCATGTCAGGATCATCAAAAAAAAAGGAGCCTTTACCCACAAAGCTGATTGAATTCAGCAAAGCAATCATATATGGCCACGATCCTGCAAACAAGGTTAGGGAAAACAGCAAGCTGATCGATAACATTACACCTTCTGAAGTAATTTCGCTGGTTGATGAGCTTGTGGGGATGGATATTCCTTTAGATGAATTAAAAAGCGGAATAAACAAAATTTTAAACCTGTTTTATCGCAGTCTGAACGATGCCAAAGCGGCAAAAATCACAGCAGGGAGTTTTCTTGATATTCTTCAGAAGAATAATGCCGAAATGGCTGATCGGCTGAAAAATATGCGTCCGCTGATCAGGAAGATCAACAAGAATCCCAATGATGTTAAAACCAAACAAGCCCTTCTGGAGGGTTTTACCGGGTTAAAACCCTTTGAAAACCATTATGTGATCAAGGAGAATGTATTGTTTCCGGCCCTCGAAAAACAATGGCCTGATTACAGATGCCTGCAGGTAATGTGGTCATTTCATGATGATATACGAAACAACAGGAAACAAATTGTAAGCATCCTCAGGAAAGCAGTGCTTGACCTCCCGAAATTCAATAAGCTTGCCGGCGATCTTTTTTTCAATATGCTGGCCATAAAGTTCCGGGAAGAAAAGATCCTTTTCCCGGTAATGCTGGATACCATCCCCCAGGGCCAACTGAAACAGATGCTCAGCGAAAGCAGAGACTTCAGGTTCCCGTATGTGCAACCCGAATTCGGAAAAGATGGCCCTGCAACAGAAGCAAAAACACAAAAAGAGGGTGTAGACCTTGAAACCGGAATGTTAACTGCCAGGCAAATCCAGCTTATCTTCAATCATTTGCCTGTTGATATCACTTTTGTAGATGAGCTGAATAAAGTCAGGTATTTTTCTTCACCCGAAAAACGGATATTCCCGAGGGCCAAAAGCATTATCGGCCGCGATGTAAAAAATTGCCATCCCCCTGAAAGTGTTCATATCGTTGAAGAGATCATTGAGACATTTCGCATCGGGAAGCAGGATAAAGCCAGTTTCCGGATCAAAATGGGGGAAACTTTTTTATTGATACGCTACTTTGCCGTAAGGGATCAAAAAAACCGTTACTGCGGAGTGGTAGAAGTTTCGCAGGAAATCAGTGAGATACAGCAGTTAAAAGGCGAGCAAAGGCTCCTCGACTGGTCGGCTAATGCAGATATTTAGCCTTTCCCTTCAGGCATATCAGATCGAATATTACTCGTCGGGATCTTATCACAGCTATTGCATTTTGTAATAGAAATTAGTACATTAGAGGATGGGTCCAAAAGCTTTAAATGATTATGAAACATGCGTTAATTGAAAAGGAGTTTGATCAGCGGGTAAGAAAAAAATACAATGTATATAACAGTATCTTTTTAAACCTCCCCTTTAAGGACATCAGCAATATAGGGATGTTGATCCCGGTAATGTCGCAATTTTTTAAGGTCGGGCTCGAAAACAGCCTTGAGCCTAAGGATATTGTAGATGATTATTTTCTGAAACATACAGCGATCAGGGATGAAAAAGAAAAAATCGATTTCATGTTCAGGATCATACAGTATGTCGAGAGGCAGATCGTTCTTTACGACAGCATTGAAGATTCGGCATTTCCGCATCTTCACGATACCGGCGAAAACAACCTGTCAATCCTTGACTACATCCACCTGGGAGAAAAAACAGAAATAAAAAAGAAGATCCTCGACAAGCTCTCCACTTTCAGCATCAGGCCCGTGTTTACTGCCCACCCGACACAATTCTATCCTCCGGCAGTATTGGATATTATCAGCAGCCTGCAAACCCTGGTCGAAAATAACGACATGAACGGCATCGATCTCAGCCTGCAGCAACTGGGAATGACCTCACTGCTCAAATCAAAAAAACCCACCCCTTTTGAAGAGGCTCAGCACATTATTTATTATCTGCGGAATGTTTATTACGAAGCAATAGGGGCATTCTACGCACTCATTAAAAATAATTTCCCGGACGTTGATTTCGATTCTCCCGCGCTTATCCGTATCGGGTTCTGGCCGGGAGGCGACCGTGATGGCAATCCATTTGTCACAGCCGGTACAACAATGAAGGTAGCCAACGAACTCCGCATGACCCTCATGAAATGTTATTACCAGGACATTAAAAACCTGGAGAAAAAAATGACGTTTCGGGGCGTGGAAGAGATCATAGCCGATTTGCGTTCACGACTGTATACAAGCATGTTCAATCCTTCTGAAGTTTTGCAGTATCAGGAAATTCTGGCCTCACTAATGCAAATCAGGAAAACCATAACAGATCGCTACAATAAATTGTATCTGGAAGAACTGGAGAGCATTATCGACAAAGTAAAAATATTCAGAAACCACTTTGCCACACTCGACATCAGGCAGGACCATCGGGTGCACAAAAAAGCCGTGGAGGAAATACTCAAAAAAGCAAATTACATTACCGAAGATACCGGAGAATTGAGTAAAGACGAATTGCTGGATATTCTCCTCTCGGCAGAGATCAGGATCGATCCTGATACATTTAACGACAGTATTGTAAAAGATACCATTTTAAATATTCTTCAGCTGAAACAGATCCAGGCCAACAACGGAGAGTGGGGATGCAACAGATATATTATCAGCAATTCGGAGGATATTTATTCGGTCTTGTTTGTATATGCGCTGTTCAGGTGGTGTGGATACAGAACCGGGGAATTAAGTTTTGACATTGTGCCCTTATTCGAGACTATGAACGGTATGGCCAATGCTGCCGGTATTATGCGCGAACTTTTTAATACCGGGCAATACCGGAAGCATGTTGAATTCCGTGAAAATAAGCAAACCATCATGCTTGGATTTTCAGATGGCACCAAAGACGGAGGTTACCTGAAGGCAAACTGGTCGATCTATAAAACCAAGGAACTGCTTTCTGATGTTTGCAAACAGGAAGGTATACAGGTTATCTTTTTTGATGGCCGCGGAGGCCCGCCGGCCAGAGGTGGAGGCAAATCGCATCGCTTTTATGCCGCCCAGAGCCAGAAGATCGCCAATAATGAAATCCAGCTTACAATACAGGGACAAACCATTACCAGCAGGTACGGCACAAAAGAACAGTTTATATACAACTGCGACCAATTGCTGACGGCTGGCTTGTCGCGCGAGCTACTGGGTAAAAAAGTATGCATAGGAGAGGACGACCGGCAACTGATTGAAGAACTATCGGAGAACAGCTACCGGAAATACCTGGAGCTGAAAAACCACCCTCTCTTTGTTCCTTATCTTGAACACAAGACACCACTGAAATATTACAGTGAGGCCAACATTGGCAGCAGGCCCGCCAAACGTGGCAACAAAGAACAACTGGAATTCAAAGACCTGCGTGCCATCCCTTTCGTAGGCTCATGGAGCCAGATGAAACAAAATGTGCCCGGTTATTTTGGTCTCGGGACCGCATTGGAAAGCATTTCAAAAAAAGGAAACCTTTATTCGCTTAAAAAGCTGTTTCATGAAGTGCCTATTTTTAAAGCGCTGATATTAAACAGTATGATGTCGCTCTCGAAAAGTAATTTTGCCCTTACAGCACATATCGGTAAAGACCCCCGCTACGGCGATTTCTGGAAACTGATCCATGATGAATTCCTGCTGACAAAGAAAATGGTGCTGACCATATCGGGTTACGATATACTCATGCAGGAAGAACCTGTTACCCGAAACTCTGTTGATATCAGGGAAGATATCGTGTTGCCCCTTTTGCTTATACAACAACATGCGATGCAAAAAGTGGAGATGGGATCAGAGAAAACAGAAAATTACGAAAAACTCATCACCCGGTCATTGTACGGTATCATCAACGCCAGCAGGAATTCGATATAAAGGAGTAAAAAATATTTCGGCCTGATTTACAAAACCCCTGAAAAGAAAAACCCCGGACAATTGCCCGGGGCTGAGTATATGATATGTTATGATAAAATGCTTCGTACTTCGGAAGCAAAACTTTGTCGATTGTATGTATCACCCCGTTGGTACCCTGGATATCGATAAAGGGCATTTTCTTATCCTCCGAAGCCAAACCTCAGGAACCCAAATACAAATGAAACCATCGGGTCTTCGGTCCTGAACCAGGTAGTGAGGTCCCGGCTTGCAATTCCGATTTCCCAAAGTGTATCTGTATTATTTACTGGCCGGAACGTAAATCCGATTGGGATTTTAAATCCATATCCGCCTCCATAAGCAAATCCGGCCGACAACTGAAACCAGGGTGCGGGCACGTATTGCACGCCTGCTGCATAATATTCATTAAGGTATGCACCGGGCACTTCCATGTTCAGTGGCAGTAAAAGTTCAAATCCCACACTAAGTTCGTTAAGGGCAAGGTAATTCGCACCAAATCGCATGTGCATGGGCAAATTTACCTTTTTATCTACCAGTCCGATCCACTCGCCCAAATGATCATTGTCGGCAATAATACCACCCGATTCGGAGAAAATATTATAATTGTCTATCCCTGGGGTCTCGATCGACCAAACGGGAACATTTTCCCCCTCATACACATTGCCATCCCATTTTATGGATCCGATGTCATTAAGTGCTATGGCCATCCTGATTTTCTGATATATCTCAAACGACAAGCCAAGATCGACCCCGAATCCCATACCGGCAGTTTTCATGCCTCCACCACTTAGCTCTGAGGGTGTTGGTTCATTATATTTTACGCCATAGAAAGGACTTAAGGCCTGATAACCTTCAACATGGGTAAAGGAAACAGAGTTGTAATCAAGTATTCCATAGCCCTGAAGCAGTTTAATGTCGATGCCGGCAAACATTTTAAAATTTTGAATATCCATAAGCTTACGGCCATATCCCAGCACATATTCATTATAAAATAAGTGTGAAATATCGGTTGGGTTATATGCCCGTGAAGCCAGCATGGGATTGGTTGCATATCCGATCGTATCGCCATTTGGCTGCACCACAATACTATCGAAATAGGCCGAATTATAGCCTTTAAATAAAAATTCGGATGCCTGTTCGTTCAGGTTGCTGCGCCATGCAATTTTCTGGCGCATACTAAAGGCAAACCCACCAATATCCTTATCCTGGTAGGAAAACCCAAAGAGTGTATTTGTAATGCGGATGAGCAATTCAGTATCCGTAAAATTCCTGATGGCTTCGTTTCGTTTCGCCTCGTTCGAAAAATTGTCGGAATCGCCAATAAGGTCATTAAATACCATGCTTTTTGTAAGCGGCTCGGAATACACCGACAATCCGAAATCGAAAAACCCCAGGTGTGTTGTGTGCCCGTCCTTCATCCACCCAAGATTTGCAGGGTTAACTCCCAGGCTTTGATAATCAGAAAGTGATACAACTGAAAAGCCTGATCCAGTTGAATTAAAGGAGCCTCCATCAAGCTGAGTATAGGCCCTTTCAAATGAAAACATCAATAACAGGCTAAAGAATAATACTATCCCTTTTCTCATGATTTAAGGTATTGGTTTGTATATATTGTTCAATTTCAGGGATAAATATACATATACCTTATATAAAAAACAACATGTAGATTCCATATTATTTTTCAAATCTGAGTCCCATGCGCCGGGCTCTTTTCTCCCAGCTTTGACGCGCTGCAAGCTGTAAATCCTCAATATTATCCAGCTCGTCAACGATCTCAAGGCCAAGAATGGTCTCAACAATATCCTCCAGGGTAACGATGCCTGAGGTACCGCCATACTCGTCAACAACCAGGGCAATATGTTCATTGTTTGATGTAAGTGTTGTGTATAAGGTCTGGATCGGGGTATTCACATATACCGGGATAATATCGCGTGCAAATGATTTCAGGCTTACATTTTTATTTCCTTCGACAAGGTTGATCAGCATGTCATCTTTTAAAAAATATCCCTTTATCTGATCCAGAGTTTTATTGTACACGGGGATCCTCGAAAAACGCAGCTCATCATTCATTCTGTAAAAGTCCGATACTGTCATTTGCTCGGGTGCGGCAAAAATAATTGTTCGCGGAGTCATGATATCCTTTGCCTTGATCCTATCAAAACGTGCAATATTCTGAATGATCTTCGACTCCCCTTTCCTGATAACGCCCTCATTAACGGCGAGTTCGGCCATGGCAGAAAAATCGGCACGGCTCAATATGTTTTTCCTGTTCTTGATATTAAATGCTTTGGTAATTAACTGGCTGATGATAACAAACGGATATAGCAATACCATCAGCACCCTCAAGGTATATACTGTAAATGGGGTAAGGGCTCTCCAGAAATTTGCACCGATGGTTTTGGGAATGATCTCCGAAATGATCAGGATAAGAATGGTAAGGATCACCGAAACCAGCGAAAGGTATTTATTTCCCCACAGAAGCTGTGCCTGTGCCCCCACACCCGCTGCTCCGATAGTGTGTGCAAAGGTATTCAGCGTAAGTATCGCTGCCAGTGGCCGGTCGATCTTACTTTTGTATTGTTTAAGCCATCCGGCATAAGGTTTGCGTTGTTGCTCTTTCATTGTCGCAAAGGAGGGAGTAATACTCAGGATCACAGCTTCCATAATAGAGCATAAAAATGAAAGCATCAATGCAATCAGCAAGTAAACAATCAATAGTATCATGCATGCAAAGATAGTGCAGGTATGAGAATTGGATCAAAATTTTTTGCAGCACACCAAAATCAAAATATTATTCTCAAATTTGTTGTCGATGAAGACATATTTATTACACTTGCTTCTGTTGTTCAAAAGACTGGCGCTGATTTTATGCATGTTCCTTCTGGCCCGTTTATTCTTTTTGTTGCTCAACAATGCTCATTTTACACATCCTGGATTGGCAGAAACTCTCCGGGTTTTTATCGTCGGCATGCGTTTCGATCTCTCGGTTATTGTTTACTTCAACCTTTTGGTCATCCTCATGCATATCCTTCCCCTGGGCAACATAAAGAACAAAAAAGCCTACCAGGCATTTATCCGTTATTACATGATCATCGTCAATTCACTCCTCATACTTATTGACCTTGCCGATGCCCGGTATTTTGATTTTACCCTCAAAAGATCAACCGCATTTCAATACTATTTTATAACCGGGAGTGATGATTTTCTGACCCTGCTTCCCCGCTTTATTACAGATTACTGGTATGTTGGACTGTACTGGGCAGGTTTGCTTGCTTTGTTTTCCTTCCTTTTTCACAGCGGGAAGATGCAAAAAAAAATCCGTCAGAGAGCAGGGCGATTTAAAATAAAACATCTCCTTTATCAGCTTCCGGTTTTCATTATATTATCAGGGCTGATCCTTGTGGGGGCCAGGGGCGGACTGCAAAACAAGCCTCTGACTGTTTCCAACGCCACAAAATATACCTCGGTGCAAAACGCTCCGCTGGCACTGAATACACCCTTTGCAATAATGACAACTTTCGGACATAAGAATATTGATTACAAAGAATATTTCACCCTTGAGCAATGTCATGAAATTTTTCCGGTAAGGCATCAATATTCCTATCCCGATCCGGCTTTCAGAAAGATCAATATTGTAATTATTTTGCTTGAAAGTTTTTCGCGCGAGTACAGTGGTTACCTGAACGGAACCAAAGGATATACACCTTTTCTTGATTCACTCATGCAGCATTCGCTCTGCTTCACCAATGCCTATGCCACAGCCACACGGTCGATCGACGCCGTTCATTGCATTACCACAGGTATTGCTCCACTCATGGACGATCCCTTCACATTATCAGTGTACAATACGAACAGGTTTGCCAGTCTGGCCACAATTCTTAAAGAAAAAGATTATCAGACAGCCTTTTTTCATGGCGGCACGAATGGCACCCTGAATATCGACTCCTATGCTGATATGGCTGGTTTTGAGTGGTATTTTGGTCGTTCGGAATATGGTAATGAGGACGACTATGATGGATACTGGGGAATATACGACCACGCATTTTTACAATATTTTGCCCGGAAACTCAACACATTTAAAGAGCCTTTCTTTGCATTTGAATTCACCCTTAGCTCGCACAATCCATATCAAATACCGCCCGAATACGAGGAGATGTTTCCCGAAGATGATGTACATATCCATCCTGTGATCAGGTATACCGATTTTGCCCTTCAGCAGTTCTTTAAAACTGCATCGGAAATGCCCTGGTTCAACAATACACTGTTCGTTTTGCTCGCCGACCATACCGGTCATTCGGTTAGTGCAGCAGAGAATATGCGCAAAGAAGAGGAATACCGTTTAAACGATCTTCAGCTTCAATATTACAAAAACCTGGCAGGACAATATGCCATTCCGCTTTTGTTTTATTTTCCCGGCGACAGCCTGGCAGGAAGATGTGATTTTACATTCCAGCAAAGCGATATTGTTCCTTCCATACTTGATTACATGAACTACAACCAGGCTTTTGTCGCATTCGGCAGCAGTGCCTTCAGGGATGGCAAAGCACGCATGGCCTTCCAGTGTGCACATGATGTGTATACCCTTACGCAGGGCAATTATACCCTTGTATTTGACGGACAAGAATCCGTATCACTCTTTAATACGAAAAAAGATCCGGGGCAGAAACATAACCTCATAGATCAGGAAAAACAGCTTGCCTCTGAGATGGAAAAATATATCAAGGCTGCGCTGCAGCAGTACAATTACAGGATGATCAACAACAAGCTGTTTCCTTAGTTCATTTTGGAAAGATCTGATACAAAATTTCAACTGTCGGTATTGCGACGGTCCGGAAATTAAAAGATGATTATAATGACTACCTTTACAAAAACTTAAAGATAAAATTTATGGCACAACAACAGCAAATCAATTTAAAAAAAATTATTCCGATAGGAATTATTGGCGTTGCGATTATTTTCGTTATCGTTTTTTGGGCAAGAATGACTGTAACAATAGAAGCAGGGCATGCCGGTGTAATATTCCGCTTGCTGGGTAATGGCATCGACACCACCCAAACCTTTAGTGAGGGCTTTCATTTTATTAATCCTCTTAACAAAATGATCGTTTACGAAACACGGCAGCAGGAAATTGCAGAAGAAATGAATGTTCTTTCCTCAAACGGACTGGAGATCAGCGTGGATGTTTCGGCATGGTATAAGCCGGAATACAATAAACTGGGATTATTGCATTCAAATATCGGGAAAGATTATTTGAGGCGCATTGTAATCCCGTCACTGCGTTCATCGGCCAGGAGTGTGATTGGCCGTTACACCCCCGAACAGATCTATTCAACCAAACGCGATGCCATACAGGATGAGATCTTTGAGGAAGCTGAAAAGATACTGGAAAATAAATACGTAACATTACAGCAGGTACTCATTCGCTCTATTGTTCTACCCCCCACAATTAAATCGGCAATTGAGAGCAAGCTCAAGCAGGAGCAGGAATCGCTCGAATATGAATTTAAACTCGAAAAAGCTGAAAAAGAAGCCGAACGCCAGCGGATCGATGCCATGGGTAAAGCCAAGGCCAATGAGATCCTGAGCGCCAGTCTTACCGACAAAATATTGCGCGAAAAAGGTATCAGTGCTACACTCGAACTTGCCAAATCACCCAATACCAAGGTGGTTGTTATTGGAAATACCAAAGATGGAATGCCGCTGATCCTGGGTGATAGTAAATAAGGGTTTTATATTCCTGCACCTTCATCAGCATTGCTGCTTTTGAAGGCCGGGTTCTGCCTGAAGTTATTCAGACGATAGCTGAGCGTAAGCATTACAGCACTGTAACAGCTAAGCATGAAAGGAATTTTTGCTAAAGGCCCGGGTCTGAAAGGGAAAAATTATCCCCGTTACGGTCGATTAGATATATTACCGATGCCATACAGCCTGAGCCGAGCTGCAGTTCTCTGATATGAACCTTATCGAAAGTATCATATGCTGAGTGGTGAAGGTCCATGTAGCGTTGCGAATCAGTCCGGTAGCCCATCAGCGGCACACCGAATTCTTTAAGTGGACCGATATCCACACCACCGCCACCTTTACGAATATAATTGATCCCGTAAGGTTCAAGCATGGGCAGAAAGCTTTCGATCACTTTGAAAACACTATCGGGAGCATCCACCATAAAGCCTTCGGGAGTAAAACCACCGGCATCGGCTTCCAGGGCCAGGTAGTTGATTATTCCGTTGTTTCTTGTGTATTCGGCATAGGCAGCACCCCCCGATTGGTAAAGTTCTTCGTCCATAAACATGATGGCCCGTATGCTACGCTTGTTGTTTATGCCCAACTCCCTGAAAATTCTCAGCACATCAGCCGACTGCACACATCCAATCCCGTCGTCGTGTGCTCCCGGACTGTTATACCAGGCATCAATATGCCCGCCAACAACAATGTATTCATCAGGCTTCTCATGGCCCCGGATATCAGCAATCAGGTTATAAGTGGTAATCTCCTCCATCACTTCGGCTTCAATGACCATGCGTGCACGCAGTTTTTGATCCTTTTTTAATACTTCGCTGAGGATGTTGGCATCAACCACACTTATTGCGGCAGCGGGAATTTTTTTGTCCCCATATCTTGTCGACCCGGTATGCGGGAAGGTGTCGATCCTGGTTCCGACCGACCTCACCAGCACGCCCACAGCACCCAGTTCAGCTGCAAGGGCAGGACCGCGGTGCCTTTGATCAACAGCACTGCCATAGATCCTGAAGGTATTGATCAATGTCATGTCGACAGGCCGGTTAAAAAACACGATCTTTCCGGCAACAGATCCGGGCTTGCGGCTCTTCAGGTCTTCAAGCCCCTGCACCTCTACAACTTCCGATATCAACCCATCTGTTGTTGAAGGCGAAGGGCCCAGAGCATCGGCCCGCAAGCGCAGATCGCCCTGTTCTGAAAGGATGCTGACCACTGTTGAATGGCATTTCCAGGCAGGTGTTTTATATTCCTGAAGAAATACCGTATCGGCACCCATTTCTTCGAAGTAGTTTTTCAAATATTCCAGGGCGATCAATGATTCTTCACTCCCCAGGAGCCTTCCCGGAGCATGTTTGCAGAGGTATTCGAGATTGTTGTAAGCCTCATCGCTGAGCAGCACATTATCGAAGATCTTCCTGATCATGATGTCATCCTTTTCCTGGGGGTATGCAGAATTACATATCCAGGAAAGTGATAATAAAAGAAGAATAATTTTCATGACCTTTTGATTAAGCAATTTTTATTCATGGAAATTATTGCAGCATTTCGAGTAGTTTTTCACCCAGGGTAGTTGCTGATTGCGGATTTTGTCCGGTAATGAGGCGCCCGCTCAACAGTACATGATCCGCCCAGTTTTCTGCTGCTATGAATTGGGCTCCGCGCTCCTTCAGGGCGTCTTCCAACAGAAAGGGAACCACTTCGGTAAGACCAACGGCTTCCTCTTCGCCATTGGTAAAAGAAGTAAGCGTTTTTCCTTCGATCAGGTAACTGCCGTCGGCCAGTTTGATATTCAGAAGTGCTGCCGGGCCATGGCAAACGGCACTGAGATAAAATCCTGTTTGTTCACCTGTATTGCCTTTTTCGGAATGACTGGTGAGAATAAAAAGCACTTTTTGCTTTTCAGGCACTGTTGCTGTTTCTACACCGGCCAAAGAAGCATTTTGATCCTGGATACAGGAAGAAAATACCATGGCCATTATAAGAATAAAACCAGGAATATACTTTTTCATAAGATTGATCTTTTACGCAAAATTAAGCAATTAATGTAATGCCATTTCTTTATTAGGTGTCAGAAAGAATGCATTCAATATCTTTTTGTATATTCACAGCTTCACAGCAATCAATATAAGAAATGAAGAAATATCATTTGGTAGAAGTTGTTGATGCTCCACTGGTGAAAGCATTCCTGGAGTTTCCCGTTCATTTATACCGTAAGGATCCCAACTGGATCAGGCCCTTCGACATTGAGATTGAAAATATCTTTGATCCTGAAAAAAACAAAAATTTCAGGAATGGCGAAGCCATCCGTTGGATACTCAAAGATGCTGAGCAAAATACGGTTGGCCGTGTAGCCGCTTTCTATGACAAAAAGGCCGTAAGCACAAAAAAGGTGAGTGCTGGCGGCCTTGGATTTTTTGATTGCATCAACGACAAGGATGCTGCTTTTATATTATTCGATGCCTGTCGCGATTGGTTAAAAGAAAGAGGAATGGCCGCCATGGACGGCCCGGTGAATTTTGGCGACCGCGACAACTTCTGGGGATGCCTGGTTGATGGTTTCTATGAGCCGGTGTACAATATGCCCTATAATTTCCCCTACTACCAGGAACTATTTGAAGCTTATGGATTTAAAAATTTCTTTAACCAGTATACCTATCACAGGAAAATTGCCCATGAAGGCCTGAGTGAAGCCATACACGACAAGGCAAGGCGGGTTTTTAATAATCCCGATTATACTTTTGTGATCTTCGACCATAAGAAAAAAGATAAGATCGTTGAAGATTTTACCCATATTTTCAATGCTGCCTGGGGACGTTTCCCGGGGGTACCCAAAACCACCAAAGCACATGCTGCCGCGCTGATTAAACAAATGAGACCCATCATGGACAAGCACCTCATTCATATTGCCTATTATAAGGGCGACCCCGTTGGCTTTTTTATCATGCTGCCCGATATCGGTCAGGTAATTAAGAAATTTAATGGAAAGATAAACACCATAAACAAATTAAGGCTGATCTATGCCATCAGGGTCAGCAAAAAAATTACCCGCATTATTGGAAAATTATTTGGCGTTGTGCCCCAACATCAGGGCAAAGGTGTTGAAGGAGGTCTTGTAATGGCCTTTTATCAGTATACGAAACAACCTGGATTCAGATATACTGATCTGGAAATGAACTGGATCGGCGACTTCAATCCCACCATGATGAAAGTGTGTGAACAAATAGAGGCCCGGATATATAAAACCCATGTTACCTACCGTTACCTCTTCGACAGGGAAGCCCCTTTTGAAAGGGCTTCAAAGGTAAATATATGAAAAGGATGAAATATGTTTATGCCTTTTTAAATTTTCAAAACTTAACACATGCTGAAATGGATAGCCTATTGGGGTTTGTCGAGCAGTTGCATGATATGCCTGTTGGTAGCTAACACATCTTCGAGTACTTCGAGAAGCCTTTCATAATCCATGGCCATTTTTTTTACATCTTCTGAAAGACCTTCCGAATTTTCCATTCTGAATTTATGAAACTGCCTGAATCCCATTAATATGCGGGCCATCTCATCAGAACGCTTTCTGAATTTCTCAATTTTGGTCCGGTGATCTTCCAACGACTCCATCAGAGCTTCTTCAACAGCATTTGTATCACGCTCATCGATTTGATTTATCAGTTTATTTCTTTCCGAAATATCCTCTTCAATCAAATCACCCAATTCTATTTTAAAATATTTGCTTATCCGGCTAAGGTTGATGATGCTGGGTTCGGCACTTTGCTTTTCGTATGAGGCAATATTCCCCCGGTTCAGCCCAACCAGTTTGCCAAACTCTTCCTGGCTTAAGCCCATGCTTTTCCTAAGGTATTTTAAATTCTTCGCAAAATAATGCATGATATAAATTAAAAATATTTTACAAAAATAAATAATAATATGTATAAAATCAAATATATTGTAAAATATTTTATCATTTGCTTGATATTTGTAAAATTTTTTTATATTTTTGTAGAAAGTAATTACACATGGAAGCAAAACATATTCTTATCCCTCTAGAACCGGGATCCGGTGGAGAAACACTGATCCGCTCCGGTATTAAACTTGCCTCAGCCCTGAAAGCCAAGTTAACATTCCTGTATGTTATGACAGCATCGGGTTATGCCGGATATACGGGCAGCATGGCAGTTGCATCAATGGTGAGCCTGAAAGAACAAAAGGAGAACATTGAAACCCATTACATTGAGATCTTAAAGAAATTTAAGGACTACATCCCTGCCAGCATGGCAATAGAAAGGAGTATTACGGAGGGACCATGGGTTCCAAGCATTATTGATTACCTGAACAAGCATCAGGCCGATATTCTGCTGCTAAAGCATGTTGAACAAGGCTTTATTGAAAAGGTATTGGGTGATTCCAACACTGAGATACTTAACAGTGCAGAAATCCCCGTTTGGATAATCCCCGGGGAAGGGATATCGGAAATGCCAAAGAATATTGCATATATTACCGACCATCGCGCCAGCGACATAGAGGCGATCAGGCAAATACACAGCTTATGTAAAAGTTTTAAAGCTTCGTTCCATCTGGTCCATGTACATGAACCGGATGAGTTTGAAGCCCGTATAAAAAAAGAAGGATTTAAGGTAGTGGTGGAGAAAGAGCTGAAGGAGTGTGAGCCCGAACACTTTGATATTATCAGGGAAAAGATGACCACAGAGCTGAATGATATGATCAGGGAGAAAAAAATTGATCTGCTCTGCATGATGAATGAGAGCGAAAACTTCCTGAACCGTTTCTTTACACGTTCGTCAGTCGAAAAACTTATCGACTCTGTTGACATTCCGCTGGCAATATATTCTTAATCAAAAAAATATTTTATTCAACAATGAAATCCAAAGACCGGAAAAAAATAAATAAAAAGATCATCGAATTTCTCAAATCAACAAATGGTGCCTATTATGGAAACCTCATCATGGAACTCGACGAAGACACATTAAGCATCCTCGAACAGTTGATCAGCCTTAAAAAGCAAGGCCTGGTATACAAAGACAATGATGGCGGAAAATTCAGGGTTAAGAACAGTCATAAGCTGAAGTCGGAAGAAACTCAGGGTGAAGATAAAAACGCGGAATGGGATGTTGTTGATGAAATGAATTCATTTTCAAAGTCTGCGCACAAAAAAGAAAAGAAGATTGACAACGAAATATCGATCAACAAACAGGTCCCAAACGAACAAAAAGTAAAACCAAACAAATCAAACCCATAAATTACTGGTCAAAGCCCTGACCCTGAGATTTACACAAATAGATGCAAGTCAAAGCAATTCAGCCTTCAGTGCTGTCAGCCTGTCATAAAATGAGTGCATCGATTTTGGAAATATCGCCTTTTCTGATATCATCCTGCGGTTCAACATAAAAGCTTCTTCAGACTTTTCACCCATGCGCGTAATTTCTTCAAGACCCGTATCCTCGCGCAGGATGATGCCGTTCACCTCATCCTTCACCCATTCGCTGTTGTCGGGAAGGTCGGAAATAATGGGAATACATCCATAAGCCATGGCTTCGAGCAGGGACACCGACAGGGCATCGGAACTCAGAACAGAAAAGTAAAACTGTGCCTTACGGTAATACGCATCCTGGCTTGCGTCAGGAATAAAACCGGTAAATTCAACTGCATGATGTATGCCAAGATCCCGGCATAAGCTAATGAGTTTATTCTTGAGCGGGCCATCATTGGCAATAACCAGCCGGGCACCGGGATTCCTTTTAATGACACCGCTGAAAAACCGGATTACCCTGTCGATATTTGAATTGGCATTCAGGGTGCGGTTGCTGTAATAAAGATCAGGGTCTTTTTCTTCGACCGCAACTTCGGGAAGTTTCTCCAGGCCAAAAGGAAATACCATGGTTTCGGTTGATGCGAACTCTTTCATGGTCTCAGCCACAAGCTTGCCATCGGCGGTAAGAAGCGAGGCTTTCCTGAGTGCATAGCGTGTTAGCCATTGATAAAAAATATTGCGCTTCGGAGTAGTAAGGATATCCGAGCCCCAGGCAGTCTGGATCAGGATTAATTTCGGAGCCGCAAAGCTACATGCCAGAGCTGCAACAAACCCATGGCTGGTAACATAATGTGCATTGACGTAAACCGGAGCTACTTTTCTGATGATCTTTATCAGGGGGATCACCATCTTAATAAAGCTGAAGTTTCCTCCTGATTCGGCTATATTCATATTAAACGTAATGATCCTCTCCTCCGGGATCAACTCCCTGATTCGCGGCAACACATTCTGCGAAGAAAGCAGATAAACTTCAAAATATTTTACCAGTTCCTTTGTCCATTTCAGGATGTGCGGGCTTTCGCCATTTCCTATGAGCAGGTATTTGTCCATATTTCGGGGCGGATCAATGTTCTGAAAGGTGTTTTTTTAATATTGTTCTGAGTTTTATCAGATCTTTATCCGTTAGCTGCTTATGAATGGTAACCGGGAGGTTGATCATTCTGTCCGAAACGGATTCACCCACCGGACAACTCCCGTCAACATAACAATGCCGGTAGCTTCCTTTTGGGTGCACAACATCGTTGAACCATTCGCCCGGAACAATGCCGATAGCTTTCATTTCAGTTTTAATGGCATTGATGGTTTCCACACGGATATCACTGTTAAACAGCAATGGATAGCGCACATAATTATAATCCTGACTGAAATATTGCCTGATTCCCTGAATCCCGTTAAAGGTATCGTAATACTTTTTCACCAAAACCGCTTTCCGTCGGTTGATCATTTCAATATCCCTTACCTGCAAAGAAGCAATATAAGCCAGCCCGGCCGAAAGCCTGACAGGGTAATGATCGGGTCTTTCTCCTTTTAGTTCTTTGGGTGATGACTTAAATAATAAGCCCGTAACATATAAAAACCCAGTCATCCAGGGTTTCAGAAAAGCATTGTACCTGGATGATGAAAAAAGATGTGCTTTCAGCGAAATGAGGATCTTCAATCGGGAAAAGAAAGGATAAAAGGGCAGCGTGTGATAAAGTTCTGTAAGTTTATGCCGTAGCATATCATCATTCACGATCACAATTCCTCCCATACCACTGGTAATGGGTTTTGAATATTCCATGCTAAAAAAAGAAGCATCGCCCAGCAAGCCAGCTTTTATGCCATAGGAATTTACCGACCCAAAAGTATGGGCTGCATCTTCAATGATCAAAATATCAGGAAAATCTCTTTTAAACTCCCCGATACCGGTACAGGTGATCCCGAAATTATGTGTAAATATGATGGCCGCTGTCCGGCTGTTAACTGACTGCCGCAGAAGAACCGGGTCGATGTTCAGATGTTCCTCCTCCACATCAATATAAACGGCGTTCAAACCGGCATATTTAATGGCATTGGTAACAACTACGCAGGTATAACCGGCAACGATCACTTCATCTCTCCCATCTTTCCGGCCAGCCATAAGCATGGAATACAAGCCCATGCGCGCTGAGCCAAACAAAAAGACAGACTGCCTGTCGACCTGAAAATACCGGGCTACCCCGGCAATTAGTGTATTTCGTAAGCCGGAAGCTTTTCGCAAACTTATCCTGGCCCCGAGGAACTGAAAAAAATGCCGGATGGTCAGTGAATTACAGGTAAATGCCGTTTTAATCATCCGTATTCAGTTTTTTTATGATTTTGCAGGGTGAACCGCCATAGACATGACCATCCGCCAATGTTCCTTTCACGACTGAATTGGCTGCAACAACCACATCATTTCCTATGGTAGTGCCGGGCATGATCACTGATTGGGCACCAATAAATACGTTATTTCCAATAATGATATCACCTCTGTCGTAGTTTTTTCGAAAAAGAAGCTGTTCAGATGACCAGGTATTCGACGAACAAAAGAAAGAGCAAAATGGCCCGATGGCAACATCATTGCCTATAGTAAGTGATTGATTATCGATAAGAAAGTAGCCATAGGGGGCAATATGAGAATTCGCACCGAGACTGAAGTGGCCATTGCGGCCAGGATAAATGCTGAGCTTCTTATATAATATTGAGTTCTTCCCAACAACAATATTCTTTCTGTTCCGGATTTCGGAACTAAAGTGCAGCATTGCTCCGCGGGCAATTTTCATCCCCTGCAAGATATTGCAGATCGTATAAATTTTATTGATGGCATACCGGAAAAACCTGCTCATGGGGTGAATGTTAATATGCCGTTTTATGTTTGATACCGGCAAATTTATAAAACAAAAATAAGCTAAAGAACAATAAGGCGCTGCACATAATGCTCATCAGGGTGAAGGTAAGGTACACATCGCCCCTGATCCCTCCGATTACAATGGCCAGCACTTTCAGGCTAACGTCAGCCACCGAGAGCAGCATCCCCTGAAATTGCCTGTTCATGATCACGGTAATGCATGAAACAGGGCTGACGATGAAATTCAAAAACAGCCAGGGCGAAATGATCGCAGCAATTTCGCCTGCTACGATCCATTCTTCACCAAAAACAAACGAAAATATGGGAGGTGCATAGAAAAAGAGAATCGCAAAAATGGGGAAGCCCATGACTGCCAGGTTACGATATATTCTGATCACCATGGGTTGAATGTCCTGTCCTTCCTGCTGCGCCCTTGAGGCTTTCTGGTAAAATACCTGATAAATTGAGGATCCTATCAGCGCAGTTGGTGCTGTAACAAGCCTGAAAGCAAAAGAATAAGATCCCAGTATGGATTTACTGAAAAAGGCCATGATCACATAAACGATACCGTGGTCCTGCAATGATCCAATAAAGGCATGTGGGGTATTAATACGCGGAAAGTTGCGGTATTTCCTGGCATTGTGCAGTATCAGTTCCTTCGAAATATCCTTGAGGGCCGCTGAAAAATTCCTTACTGTCTTCAATGCCAGAACGATGGTGGCCACCAACTGTCCGGCGATATAACCGGCAATCAGCCCGGCAGCTCCGGAACCGGCAAAACCCATGCCCAGGTTTGTTCCGACCATTACCGATGACTGGGAAATGCGGCTTGCCGCATTGCGGTTAAATGTTTTGTTCCGTGTCGACCAGTAGTTAAATGCATTGTAACTGCCCGTAAAAAGTACTACCAGCGGTATAAAATAAAGCCACTGCACAATGCCGGGCTCATTGAAAAATCCGGCAATTACATTTTTAAACAACAGCAACAGCACAAAAGTAATAAGGGAGGTGATCGCTGTGAGGATCACAGCCAGTGCCAGGATATTCATGGCATCCCTCTTTTCTTCGGGCAACATAATGGCCAGCTCGTAGCGGCCCGTCGACACCACAGAGATCACTATTCCGATCGCCATGAAAAGGGCGAGAACACCAAAATCCTCGGGAGAATACAGCCTGCTGAGTATTGGCGAAACCAACACAGGAAGAGCCTGGGCAATCGCTGTACCACTCATCAGCGTACCCACGTTCCTGACAAACTCGGAGTTGTGAAGCTTCCTGAAAAAGGGATTTGTATTCAACATTGATATAAAAGTACAAAACTAGAACGGATAAGCATGCACACACCAATAAATGATGAAATTTTTTAATCATCATGGCAATAAATATGTATTTTCGTGTACGTTAACATGCAAATTAATCACGAACAATGGGCAAGCAGGTATCACTTGTACTCTCGGGCGGGGGAGCCCGTGGAATAGCGCATATCGGGGCTATCGAAGAACTTGAAAGGAGTGGCTATGAAATTGTTTCCATTGCAGGAACATCCATGGGAGCCCTGGTTGGAGGCGTTTATGCACTGAACAAACTTGATGAACTTAAGCAATGGCTGCTCACCCTCGACCGTTTTAGGGTTTTCGCCCTGATTGACTTTACATTCAGCTCACATGGTTTGATAAAAGGAGATAAGGTCCTGTCAAGAATGAAAGAATTCATTCCTGATGAAAAAATTGAAGACCTTCCCATCCCTTACAGGGCCATAGCCGTAAACCTGATCAATAAAGAAGAGATCGTTTTTGATCAGGGAAGCATTTTTGACGCCATCAGGGCATCGATCTCAATTCCCTCAGTGATCACACCGGTAAAAATGAAAAACTCCCTGCTTGTTGATGGCGGTGTACTGAACAACATCCCGATACAGCATGTTAAAAGGTTTAAAAACGATATCCTTATTGCGGTAAACGTAAATGCAAACACTCCTTTGGTAAAATTGCCGGGAACAAAAAAAGAGCTTAAAGAAAAAAATAACGCCTACCAGGAAAAGATTGCAAGTTTCAGGGAACATCTGAGTAAGATACTTCCGGCCAAACATGAACATAAGCTGGGATATTTTGAGCTGATCACGAAAACCATCACTACGATGACCTATCAGATTGATCATCTGATCCTCGAAAAACATCCCCCCGACATTCTCATTAATATTTCCAGAGAATCATGCGGCACCTTCGACTTTTTTAAAGCCGAGGAACTGATAGAAATAGGCCGGATATCTACCAGAAAAACACTCGAAAGCACGAAATAAGTAAGCTCGGAGCAAACTTAGCAGGCACCAAATCCTGAATTCCTTCCAACATCCCGATCAGCCGATCAGGACCCCATCATGCCTGTCAGATATCTTTCTCAGCTATTCCGGCCTGTCGTACAAACAACAGCCAGGCAATGCTTCATAAACATCATCAGGGGCCCGGTGATTCTCTGTATCGTGGCCAACTGCAGCGATCGCTTTTTCAACCTCATCAACACTGATTTTATCGGCATCAAGATCGAGGTGCAGCATTCCTGATTCCAAATCCCAGCTGGCTGACATTACACCATTTTGTTCCATTGCTGTTTCTTCAATACGGCTTTTGCACATCCCGCATGCGCCATAAACCCTTACCATGGCATGTTGGGCGGTAATGCCATGATCGGCATGTTGATCTGGTGAGCTCATATCTGCTGATGAACCCATATCCATAGAGCCATGATCATGGCCTGTCGACACCTTGCCTCCTTCAGGGTTCATCATACTGACTTTTCCGGCCAGTTGTGCCGCAGCATCAATCTTAAATACGCCGTTCATGGCAATTTCTTCTCCCTCCTCAAGGCCCGAAGCAACAACATAATCGTTTCCAGCTTCAGGGCCGAGAATAATTTCGCGCTGTATAAATGAAGGCTTTTCCCTGTCAGGGACCTTCAGATAAACGATGGCTCGCTCGCCTGTCCAGAGCACTGCAGTCCGGGGAATAAGCAAATAGCCGGCCTGGTCGGTAATCTGAGATTCGAGAACGCCATTGGCAAACATTTCCGGTTTAAGCTTCAGCCCGGAATTGTTTACTTCAACTCTCACGCGGGCAATCCTGCTTGAAGGATCTATAAAGGGATCGATATAGCTCACTTTTGAGCTAAATTTTTCTCCGGGTACCGACTGTAAGGTAAAATCCAACTTGTCGCCAGTATTTATCCAGGGAAGATCGCGCTCATATGCTTCAAACATTACCCAAACCTTCGACAAGTCAATCACTTCGTAAAGTATTGATCCTTCCTTCACATAATCGCCAACCGAAACATTCCGTTTCATTACCGTACCGCTGATCGGGGCGAGAATCTCGAAAGTGAGGACAGGGCTTTCGCTTGCTTCAATCCTGCTGATCTGTTCGTCAGTAAGTTCCCATTGTTTAAGCTTATTGCGCGCAGCTTGATAAAAGGATGGGTTGGTTTCCCTGAGCTTTACGGCTTCTAACAATTCACCCTGTGCAGTGATCAGGTCGGGCGAATATATCGCACCCAGTTTCTGGCCTTTTTCAACCTGCTGACCTGTGTAATTAATAAACAGTTCCTCTATCCGTCCGCCAAACCTGGCAGTTACCCGGGCTATCCTTCGCTCGTCAGGTTTTACCTTTCCCATTAACCGGATCGATTTTTCAGGAATACCTTTTCTTACCCTGGCCGTTTGAATATTGGCAAGTTCCATGGCAGCCTTGCTTAAGCTGATCTCATTCGGATCGGCATCCTGCTCAGCTTCCTGCGTACTTACAGGGATCAGGTCCATTGCACAGATCGGGCACAAACCGGGTTTGTCCTGCCTGATCTGGGGATGCATTGAGCAGGTATACTCTTCGGCAGAAGGGATACTCTCGACTTCATCCTGCTTACCAGCTTCAGATTGATCTGTATGGCCACCGCCGGAATAATACCCGATAATAAGTCCTATAATAACGGAAACAATAATTAAACCGGTTATTTTCCCGTATTTCGATATTTTGTTTGTTAAGTTCATCGCGTTTTGTTTTATTCACTGATCAAATAATTGATAAATGCCACACTTGCCTGCTTATCGCTGAAGGCCCTCTCCAGTTCGAGCGAATATTTCAGCAAGCGTCTTTCCATTCGCAGTATTTCTTCAAAATTTTTCCCCTGACTTGCATATTCTGATTGGAGCATATCCATGGCCTGCCGGGCAAGATCTTTTTGTTTTTGAAATAAGGTGATCCGCCTGCGGCTGTCCTCATATTCATAATATGCCCGCTCCAACGAAACTTCCAGGGCATTTACCTTATCTTCTTTTCTTCCGGCCGATGCTTTCTGCATATACAGGGCTTCATTCGCCATGGCGGTATATTTTTTTCTGTAAAGCGGAATACTTATGCCGATCTTTGGAAAAAGTATGGCATCACGGCCATTCATAGCCGGTTCGATCATGCTGTTATCTGTTTTACCGATCGATATGTAGTCAACGCCCAACGAGATGGAAGGCATTCCTGCTTTTTTTGCCACTTGCTCATCCTCACGGTATGAAGCAATCAAATGATCGAGCCGCTCCAGCTCATAGTTCTTCAGCCTCATGCTATCCATAATATCCTGCCGGCTGTACGGCAGGTCATCACTCCAAAGAGAATCAGGCAAAAGAATATCGCTATTTGCATCTATGTTCAGTAAATTATTGAACCTGAGCTTATAAATACTCAGCCTATCTCTCAGCACTGCCAGGTCGTTCTCCAGATCGGCCAATTCCATTTCAACCCTTACCGGGTCGGTTCCGGATCCTTTTCCGGCTTCAAGCTTGTTCAGGGCAAGGGCCCTGAACGATTCAAGTATGCGTATATTGCTATGAATGATATCAATCCCTTTGTTTAAAAAATAGAGATCATAATAGGTTGATTTTACCTCAAAATAAAGCCCGGCCTTATGATCTTCAAAGACAGCATATGCTGCTCTGGCACGGCTTGCGGCAACGTCTTCGCGGGCTCCCAGGGATCCAAACCAGGGAAACATCTGGTTAAGCGATATTTTAAATTGCTGCGGTCCGTTCCGGGTTTCAACAGGTTCAATAAAATATCCGAAAGCGATTTGCGGATCGGGCAACACGCCCACCTGGTCGACACGCTCCAGTGAGGCCATGTATTCGTTAAATCGTGCCTTTAAGCCGGGATTGTTCCGGGCGGCAGTTTCAAGATAAGGAATTAACATATCCTGCGCAAAGGTCGCTCCACCGAACAGCAGGCCCAGTATGAACAAGATTATCTTAGTTTTCATCACGCACCTCACTTTCTTTCATTTGTTTTTTAAATATTCGTTCCTGCCACATGCTGTATAGCACGGGGACCACAAAAATTGTGAGCGTTGCAATGAGCATGCCCCCCACCGTGGGTATAGCCATGGGCACCATAATATCGGAGCCTTTTCCGGTTGAGCTAAGCACCGGCAGCAAGGCTATGATGGTTGTTGCTGTGGTCATCATGGCCGGTCTGACACGTATCATACCGGCTTCCATAACCATTGCCCTCAGCTCCCCGATACTTTCCGGGCTTTTGCCGGAAAATTGCTGTTTCAAATAAGTACTGATCAGCACGCCATCATCAGTTGCAATTCCAAACAATGCAATAAATCCAACCCATACGGCCACACTGAGATTGATCGGGTGTATTTGCATCATCTCCTGTAAATTCATACCGGCAATGTTCATGTTCAGGAACCAATCCTGGGCATAGAGCCACAACATCAGAAAGCCTCCCGAAAAAGCCACAAATATTCCTGAAAATATCAGGGCCGCTCCTGTTACTGATCTGAATTGAAAATAAAGGATAAGAAAGATCACGATCAACGATACCGGAATTACGATAAGCAATCGGTTTGTTGCCCTCACCTGGTTTTCATAGTTTCCCGTAAACTGGTAATTCACGCCTGCCGGAACCGTTAGTGTGCCCTCATCGGTTTTTTCTTTAAGGTACTCCCTGGCATTTTCAACAACATCAACCTCGGCATAACCATCTTTTTTATCAAAAATAACATAGCCTACAAGGAAAGTGTTTTCGCTTTTGATCATTTGTGGCCCCCGGCTGTATGAAACTTCGGCCAGTTCGCCAAGGGGCACCTGCACACCTTTTGCAGATGGAATAAGGATGTTTTTGAGGTCTTCGGGATTATCCCTGAGCTCTCTTAAATAGCGCACCCTGACAGGGAATCGCTCCCGGCCTTCAACGGTGGAAGTTAGTTGCATCCCGCCAATAGCACTGCTAATGTGGGCCTGAAATTCCATGATGCTGATGCCGTACCTGGCAATGGCATCGCGGTTGATCTTTATCTCCAGGTAGGGCTTCCCAACAACCCTGTCGGCAAAAATCGATCTCGGTTCCACACCTTCAACATTCTGCAAAAGTTTTTCAAGCCTGAATCCAAATGATTCGATACTCTCCAGGTCGGGACCAAATACCTTGATTCCCATTGGGGCACGCATGCCTGTTTGCAGCATCACAAGGCGTGTTTGTATAGGCTGTAACTTAGGCGCAGAGGTGAGGCCGGGAATGTTTGAGCTTTTCACGATCTCGTCCCAGATATCGTCTTCAGAATTTATATGATCACGCCACTGACGGAAATATTCTCCATTCCTGTCGGAGATGAGCATTTCCTTATCCAGCGTTCCGGGCGGCGATTTGGCGGGATCAAAAACGCTGCTGTCTTTCAGGACAAATGCACCTTCACGATTGGTTTTAAATCGCATCCTGCCTCCATTTTCATCAAGTAGGAATTCCGACTTGTAATTGATCACATTCTCGAACATTGAAACAGGAGCCGGGTCGAGGGCAGAATTTACCCTCCCCCATTTGCCTACCACAGTTTCCACTTCCGGTATGGCATTCACCCGCTGATCAAGAATTCTGATCACTTCGATATTTTCCTCAATGCCCGAATGCGGCATTGTTGTTGGCATGAGCAGAAATGACCCTTCATCAAGCGCCGGCATGAATTCCTTTCCCATACCGGGGAATGTGCCGTTTAGCCGTTCAAAAGCTGCACTCTCCCTTACCGATGCCGGCAAAAATCCAAAGATCCTGTCGGCACCCTGCCATGCCAGCAAACCAAAAATGATAACCAGTACCGGCAGGCTCAAAAATTGCCATTTATGCTCCAGAGCCCATTTAATGATTCTCGGATATAATTTTACAACCGACATGAGCACTGCCAGGATAATGGCGATAAGGGCAGCTACAAAAATGAGGTTGAGCAACTCTGAGTTTCGGGCCCCCAGGGGCATCCACTCATGGGCAAGGAAATATACCGCTGTGAACAGGATGATGGCAATGTTGATAACCGGAAAATATTTTTTGCTGCGCCCTTTCCATTTGTATTCAAATACATGATTGAGGCCATATAGAATTATCGCAACTGAAACAACAAACCGGCCATAAAACATCAGGGCAATGCCGGCCATGATCAGAACAACATGCATGAGCTGGCGCATCCTGTTCCTGTTTATTTTTACTGAAAAAATGAGATGGGCCAATGATGGAATGATGACCAGTCCAACGATCAGGGCCGAGATCATGGCAAATGTTTTTGTAAAGGCCAGCGGCCTGAACAATTTTCCTTCGGCAGCCTCCATGGCAAAAACCGGTAAAAAGCTTACCACTGTGGTTGTGAGGGCGGTAATCACAGCCGGGGCTACTTCAATCGTCGAAGTATAGATCAGCTGTAATAGCTCCTTGCCTTTCACATCTTTATTTTCAGGCATTTCGCGATGTCTGATAATGTTTTCAGTAAATACAACCCCGATGTCGACCATTACACCAATGGCAATGGCAATTCCCGACAGGGCAACAATATTTGCATCTACGCCAAACTGACGCATGATGATAAATGTCATCAGAACACCTATGGGCAGTAATCCCGATATCAGAAATGAGGCCCTTAAATTAAAGACAAGCACAAGGACCACAATAATACTTATGAGAATTTCAAGTTTCAAAGCTTCTTCGAGGGTACCAAGTGTTTCCTTTATCAAGCCGGTACGGTCATAAAAAGGAACTATGGTGACTTTCGAAAAGGTTCCGTCGTCCATGGTTTTTTCGGGAAGGCCGGGGGCGATCTCTTCAATCTTTTGTTTCACATTGTTGATCACCTCAAGAGGGTTGGCACCATAGCGTGCAACAACAACGCCCCCAACAGCTTCTGCACCTCCTTTATCGAGCCCGCCCCTGCGGGTGGCAGGCCCGTATTGTACAATGGCGACATCCTGCAGGCGTATCGGTACATTATCATTTACTGCAACCACGCTTTTTCTAAGATCATCGAGGTCTTTGATGTATCCCAAAGCGCGAATCAGGTATTCAACACGGTTAAACTCAATGGTACGTGCACCAATATCAAGGTTGCTGTTCTTTACGGCCTGCATAATCTGAGCCACTGTTACATGATGCGCCTTCATGGCATCAGGGTCGATATTGACCTGGTATTCCTTCACAAAACCTCCAATGGAGGCGACCTCAGCCACCCCTTCGGCCGACGTGAGGGAATACTTGACATAAAAATCCTGTATGGTCCGCAATTCTTGCGGATCCCAGCCACCTTGCGGCCTGCCTTCCTTATCGCGCCCCTCAAGGGTGTACCAGTAGATCTGCCCCAGTGCGGTTGCATCGGGTCCCAGCGAAGGTGCGACATCAGGAGGCAAAGTGCCGGCTGGCAACGAATTCAGCTTTTCAAGTATGCGTGTCCGGCTCCAGTAAAACTCAATATCTTCATCAAAAATCAGATAAATACTGGAGACCCCGAAAATAGAGTTGCTTCGTATGGTTTTTACACCGGGTATACCCAATAGCGCTGTTGTAAGGGGATAGGATATCTGGTCCTCAATATCCTGGGGTGAACGGCCGGGCCATTCCGTGTAAACGATTTGCTGGTTTTCGCCAATATCGGGAATGGCATCAACCGGAACGGGATCGCTGGGAAGGAAGCCTGTATCCCAGTTGAAAGGAGAGGAAACTACTCCCCATAAAATAAACAGGATCAGCAGGATAATAACAACCAATCTGTTCTCTAAAAAAAACCTGATACTTTTATTTAACATGCCTTTAAAAATATGATGATTGGATAATTGATCATATAATAAAATCGCAAAGCATGCCTGTTGCACATCTCCGCGACCGGATTTTCAAAGGCCTATAAAAGATATGATTGTAATTGAGCAAGGAATTTGCTTGTCTTTGGCGGAGGCCGGTCGGCAAACAAATAAATGTGCTGAGGAATAAAAGCACTGATGGCCCGTTGATCCCGGCAGGGGAAATCAATAAATTCAAATAACCAGGTGGGAGCATCCGGGCTGGATGCAGCAGAAAACATGTAGTTGTCCGTGAATTGTATCAGCACTGTTTCATCAGAACAACAATCACACCAGTCGTCGCAACACGATTCGGCTTCGCCAAAAATGGCGACAGAAAACAACTCACCGGCAGAATAATGCATGCTGATGCTAACACCAGTTGTAAGTAATAAAAAAAGTACCGCAACACTTATGTATAATGCTCTTTTCAACCTTTATTGTGATTTACAATTGATCACAAAGATAAGTTCCTTTTTGTTCGATTAACAACTATTTAACAAAAAAAATGTAAGGACTTCTGATAATCAGCGACTAAAATAACAAAACAATTTATTTATTCAATTTAATTAAAACACCAAAACTATGAAACTGAACATTTTAAAAAATTTTGCACTGATAGCAATGGTATCAATGGTCTTCATTGCCTGTCAGAAAGAAGAAAACAAATTAGAAAATCCCGCCATCTCTGACACTGAGTTGAAAAACGGAAATGGGTTTATTCATGGTATCATTGTTGAAATTGACGGTGAAGAGTATTATATGGACGGCCCGCCTGATGGCCCCAACGGCGAGAAAGATGTTCCCGGACATTACTGGAGACAAGCAGGTCCGGACCGCATCAATGGAAAGCATTATAATACAGGGCCATTTGGAGCTCCCAACTGGTGGTCGTCAGATGCCCCTGACGGAGATTACCTGTATTTTGTACATGGGATCATCGACATATGGACACCCGAATTAGCAGAAGAATATGCTGCAAACGGATTTGTTCATTATCATGAATTTGCTTCTGTGGCAACAGGCGAACATCATCCCACAAAAGTGATATGGTTAAAGCACACAGCCGTTACCTCATTTACGCTTGACGGAGGCCCTGGTGCGCCAAACCCGCCGTATTCGCATAGCGTAAGCCCGGGTGTCGATCTTTTATTCCCAAACAATTATATGATGCCCTACGATCCCAGCTAAAAAGGAATCGCAAATATCATAATCCATAAATAAAAAAGGCTGTAAACCGAAACAGGCAATTTACCTGGTTCACTTACAGCCTTTTTTTTTGAACTGATTGATGTAAGGCTATTGCCTGACGATCTTCATGCTCGAGGGTTCTTCGTTCAGGTCGAATACCATCAGAATATATATCCCTGCCGGTTGCTTCAACAGATTAATTCCGGTAATGGCATCTGCAGGATCATTTAAAGTAAGGATACGTTCACCGTTCATGTTTATAACCTCAATTCTGAGCGGAATCTCCCTTTCAAACTGAACATACATAATTCCGTTTGTAGGATTGGGAAATACCTTCACGCCGCTAAGTTCATTCTCATCAATTCCCTGCTCTTCTTCCGTTTCCCAGAGAGCTGAAACTGCCTGCGAAAGGACATTGCCCTCATTATCCTGAACAACACCGGCTTTTAATTCAAGATAGTAGCTGGTCAAGGGCTTGAGTGTATCAGGAGTGATGGTGATCTTTGTCTTCCAGGCATCGATGAAAGCAGTATAGGCAACATCTTCGCCTGTTTCGTCTCCCTCTTTAAAAACAATGATATCATCAATATCTTCTTTCGTGATGACACCGCCCCCCGCTTTTACGACCGGCTCATCGAATGATATCACCGGTCTCACCAGCTGTGACACTTCAGTGGCCTGATCGGCAGGACTCAGTTCGGCTTCAGGAGCCAGATTATCCTCCACAAAACCGGTAAGAAATATCTGGCGGGATATGCATTGCGGCAGGCTGTCGAGATACATCGACTCATAATTCAGGGTGAGCACATCGTTGATCTGTCCCTGTTGGACAGGGAAAAAGTTCACCGTCATATTTGCTGTTCCGTTGGCCGGGATGGTGAGGGGTAGTGAAGTAGATACATAATAAGAATCCCAATGGTTATGGGTGCTGGTGATCTGTATGTCATGATCAGCATTGTTGGTGATGGTAAAGATCCGTGGCCAGGCGATATAGTCGTCGTAAACGCCAAAATCAATAGTATCATAATTAGCGGTAAAATAATCCATCTCCCAGCTAAATTTAAACACCCTGTATTCCCATACATTTTCCGGCCAGTTCAGTTCCCAGGCAAGGTCGTTATCCATAGTTACTTCCGAAGCATTGACCGGCCATGTTAATCCCCAACAAATAAATGCATTGCCATTGTCCAGCCTTCTGTGGGATCCTGTTGCTCTGCCAAAAACAACCGGATCGTGAATATAATTCCAAACGAGCTCAGCAGTGAAGTTTTCTTCATCAAGATGGTATTCGACTGCTTGAGAAAAGGGAGGTGCATGATAGTTGCCATTGTCATATACCGTAATATTCCCATTTTCTATTCTCCTGATGTCGTGCTGCCATGAAAAGCCTGTTGTATCATTAATGAATGTGAACATATTATTCTTTGCGTGCAAGCCAAACCTCCAGATGATCTCACCGTTTACAAGATCAATTTTTGTTATTTCTTCCATATTGCGGCACGACATTAACAGATTACCATCATCATCAAATTCAAATGCATTTCCATGTACATAATCAACCTGCGAAGCTGTGAAATCAGTATGGTTGGCATCAAGAATATCAAAATGATCCCAGCTTCTCCATTGGAATATCACGTTATGGCTGGCATCAAGTTTCTGTATAATAAAGCCAACCACTGTGGCTGAAGTATTTCCTCCGGGATACACTGTATCCATATTAACAAGCTGAGGATCGTAGGCCATAAGAAAGTGATCGCCATTTTCCAATAAAAGCAGGTCATGCTGGTCAAGGTCATAGCCATTTCCCATAACCAAAGTATCTGTTATTTCGAAATGGCTGTTGAGAATTATATACTTGTTTATTGAAGGATTGGCATTATCAAAATCACAAAATGCAAGCTGATTATTTACAACCATCTTAAAATCGTTGGTTCTCCGGGGCCAGTTTCTGTAAAAAACCGGTGTTCCATAATTATCCATTATGACCAGATAAGGATCATATGGAGCTGCACCCATTGGTCGGGGGCCACAAAATATATATCCCGGAGAAGGATTGTTAAACTCACCTATATGGGGAATTGGAAAACGCTCGGGATAATCCTGAGAATTATAATTTTCTGTATCGAAAAATTCGTTATGTGATTTATTTCCTGAAGTCTTGATGCTTGCCATCTCCTCCTTCGATTGCCTTTCATAATATTCAATCAGCATCTGCGTATTATCAACCTCCTTAACAGAAAAGCTGAATTCAGCCCCATCCATGATGAGGCCACTTTCTGTCCTGATCCCTTTCTCCAGCTTCACATGAACCTTGTCTTTCAGGGCGAAGTGCTCATCGGGATGAAAGATCAGGGTGCGCATATCCTGCGACAAGATAAAATTTCCCCGGATCCTGCCCTTGCTTTCACTGCTTACCGTGATGGCTTCGCTCCTGATGGTGCTGATGTCCAGCACCTCACCATGCCTGAAAGCAATATTATTTTCGGGATTAATATACTTCGACCCCGGAACGGGCGAAATATAGTTCCAACTTGTTTGCGCATTCAATAGGTTGCTGATGATCAGTATGGCAATGATCATCATAAGTTTTTTAGCTGTTTTCATTTTCGGCATTTTTTTGATTTGAAGCAATTTCTATTTGCGATGTCAGTTTTACCTCTTTATGATCTTACGGTAAACACTTCTGCCACTATTCTTTTCTATTAATGAAAGAATGTATACACCCCCGCTAAGATGTCCGGTGCTTACCTGAAAGTCATCTGCCATGGCAGGTATCAATCCATAAATCAGGTGCTTCCCCTGTATGTTGCTAAGATGGTATTCAAGTTCGCCAACAATGGCAGGCTTTATAATACATATAATGTCGGTAGCTGGATTTGGATATACCCTCATATGATTCATTGCATGACCGGGCACCGATGCTTCCTCACTGGCAGCGCCCAAAGCGTTAAGCTGCAAAGCAAAGCTGCTCACCGTCGTCTGGTTCTGCCATTCGGCATAAACAGTAATAATATCGTTATATTCACCAATCTGCCCGGGGATGAATTCTATTTCAAGTGTTTCAGAAGCCCCGGCCGGGATCAGTAGCGGCAGATCGTCCTTGCAATAATATTTTCCTGAATGGTTGTGTATGCCCGTAATAATGATATTCTGGTGATGATGGTTTGTGATCGTGACAGATTCCGTTTCAGAGGCGGCAAAATAGATCTCTCCGAAATTTATTGTATTTATGCCGGAAGAAAAAATATTGGTTTTCCAGGGAAATTTGAAGGCCCGGTAGCTCACGCTCTCAAATTCAAGCTCAAGGGCTTTGGTGCCATCGGGTTTGAATTCGGTAACATTGGGAACACCCGAACCCCAGCCTACCAGTGTATGACCGCCCGGAAGCCTCTGGCTGCTTCCCATGATATAGCCCATGATATCGTCGGGTTGGCTGCGATAGCGTTTTACTACTTCAACAATTTTATTTTCTTCGTCAATCTGAAGCTCCAGTGCACTTGAAACTACTTCGGGATGATACCAGCCGTTATCGAAAAGCAGATAATGCCCGTTTTCGAGCTTGCGGATATGATGCTGTCCACTGAAACCCAGGGTATCCTGTCCGGTGTACTCAAACTCATTTTGGGAACCACCCAGGCGCCAGATAATATTGCCTGATGATTTGTCGATCTTGGTGATCTCGTGCAGGTTACGTGAGCTGATCAAAATATTTCCATCGTCATCCTCCTCAACAGCATTGGTATGGATGTAATCGATAAAAGCACCGGTGAGACCGACGTGCGCAGTGTCGCAATCCAAAATATCGATATGTCCCCAGCTCGACCACTCCCAGAGCACATTTCCGGCAGCATCTTTTTCCTGTAACAGCGTGCCCCTCACGGTTGCACCGGGCTGTCCGCCCGGAACTATAGTACTCATATCCACCTGACGGTCGTCCCAGCCAAGCAAAAGGCAACTGCCGTCATCGCGAAGCCTGAACTCATGAAAATCGGTACCGCTATAGCCGCTTACACCCTTGCTGTCGGTAATGTTGTAAGCACTGTCCATAATATGATTAAGCAAACCATAACCCCCACCATGAAAAGAGATCATTCCGTTTTCCTGCAACTTAAAGTCGAAAGCCGGCACGTCAAGTTCCTGATAATAAACAGGCGTCCCATAATTATCAACGATAGCAAGATAGGGTGTAGCACCCATAAAATAACCCCACAGTCCGCCGGGAGTGATGAAGATATATCCCGGTTCCGGGTTATCATAAACATTCAGCTTTATTTCCGGAAAGTCCTCAGGCAGGTTTGCACGCTGTACTTGTGCAAAAAGACCGGCAGAAAATACCAGGGCAATAACAAGACAAAAAGAGGGTATCATCTTACGCATAGGCAGAATATTTGTTGGTCGTACTTATTAATTCAGACATCCTTTGTTTCATAAAGGTTGCTCTGTTGTTGGTTTTTAATACAACAAATATATAAACATCTGATCAATTTGATTGCTCTTGTATGATACTGCTTTATCGCCATTCAACCAGGGTACCCCGTTCTTTATCCAACATATGCTCCGGATTGCGGATATCGCAGAAGTTTACCACCTGGTGCTGATGGTATTTATATACAGCCAGGCCAGGATGGAAGTTGTTGGCACTGATGGCACAGTTATCTGCAGAAGAGATCTTCGGAAAGGATCAAATGCCGTTGATCTTGGGCAACTCGATGCAGGAATATTTTTCCTCCGGATAAGAACTGACAGCGAAACCTTGTTTCGCAAACTGGTAAAGCAATAATCCCGGAGAATTCTTTTCCGGCAAAATCATTTGATCAAATAAGCCTGCTATGCAGAATGTGTTTTACATTTGTATGCAAAAAATAAGTTATGGCTTCCGAAAAATTCCTCCTCACCAAGATCATTGCCACCCTCGGGCCGGCCTCTTCCGATGTAAGGATGATCAAAAAACTGATCGCTGCAGGCGTCAGGGCATTCCGCATCAATTTCTCGCATGGCAGTTTCAGCGATTACGACAGGCTTCTGGTCAATATCAGGGCTGCGCAAAAACAATCAGGCAAGTATGTAGCCATCCTGGGCGATCTTTCCGGACCCAAGATCAGGGTGGGAAAGGTTATTGACGAAGGGGTGAAATTAAAACGGGGTGATGAGGTCATATTTCAGAAAAAAGAAATCACAGGAGGCTCGGCAGGATATGAACATACCTTTTCCACTACCTTCCCGCCTTTCATTGATGAGGTAAATGCCGGCGAAAAGATCCTGCTCGACGACGGGAACATTGAAATGATATGTATGTCGAAGAGCGGTAAAGGGAAAAATGCCCAAATTCATTGTAAGGTTAGGAATGGCCATCTGCTTACAAGTGCGAAAGGAATAAATCTCCCCGAAAGCAACCTTAGTGTTCCTTCACTTACCGAAAAAGATATTGAATGTGTGGCATACGCTGTGAAAAACGAATTTGATTTCCTGGCATTGAGTTTTGTAAGAAGCGACAAAGATATCAGGGTGCTTAAAAAGCTGCTGACCCAATACAGGGTAAGGCCCGATGGTCTTGACATTACCGGGGGTGATCTTGGATTTTCCACCCTGTACGATGATGATTTTATACCGGTTATCAGCAAGATCGAAAAACCCCAGGCCATCGAAAACCTCGACAGCATTCTTGAAGAAACGGACGGTATCATGGTAGCGCGCGGCGATCTTGGTGTGGAAATGGATCTTGCCGAAGTGGCCATCCTGCAAAAACATATTGTACAAAAATGCAGTGATTTCGGCAAGCCGGTTATTGTGGCTACCCAAATGCTGCAAAGCATGATCATTGAGCCCGTTCCAACACGAGCTGAAGTTTCTGACGTGGCCAATGCCATTATCGATGGTGCCGACGCCGTGATGCTTTCGGGCGAAACAGCCGTGGGAAATTATCCCGAAGAAACGGTAAAGATGATGAACCGCATCGCCGCAAAGACCAATGCTTACGTAAAGAACATTGACGACAATTCTGACGATCTTATCAAATACAAAGGCCCCCTCAACCGCAAAGCTACCATGGCCAGGGGAGTGCACCAGATAGCACGCGACATCAAGGCAAAATTCATTATTACCTGGACACATTCAGGAGGAAGCACCGTATTCCTTTCGCAGCAAAGAATTGAAATTCCACTGCTCGCCTTCGGGGAAAACAAAAAACGCCTGAGCCAGTTATCTCTTCTTTACGGGATTACGCCAATGTATATGGAGCAACCCGCCTCGGGAAGTAACTTTATTGAAAAAGTAAACGGACTGCTTATTCAAAACAAGTGGGCAAAAAAAGGTGATGCGGTCATCATCGTCGCCAGCGAACCAATCACCAAAAGAGGGATCACCAACAGGCTCGTGATCCACTATGTTGGCGAGAACATTCATGATTGAGGAAAAATAACTAAGTTTATCATCTTAAAAAAATATTTTGGAATACACAGAAATACTGATCAACATCAGAAAGATACTGAGGTCGCTGAATCTTGAATCTAAAAAGATACAGAAAGAGCACGGCGTAAGCATCCCCCAGTTGATGTGCCTTGATTATCTGGGGCAAAGAAGCGATTATCGCTCTACACAGATCGATATTGCGAGGTACCTTAACCTGAATGCAAGCACCATGTCGGGGATCATTGACCGGCTGGAGATCAAAGGCTTTGTTGCTCGCCTGCCCAACCCCGGCGATAAACGTACCGTGTTTATCTCGCTCACATCAACGGGAGCCAAACTGCTGGAGAAATCGCCCCAGCTGCTGCATCATCAATTGTCGAAGCGCTTAAAAAAGCTCCCTGATGAAAAACTGCAGGAAATCAACAAATCACTGCAAATTCTTGTTGAGGGCCTGAATATTGAAGAAATGCCGGCTTCGCCAATCGTTATGATCGAAGACCCCCTCTCTGACAACTCCGGAGAAAAACTCATTTCCTGACTTTGTTTCCTGCTTAAATCAAAGATTTATAGCCTTCCCGGGCCCTGTTTCATTCTTTTTTTGTAATTTTGTTCGTGCCGAAACAATTTATACCACTTTATGACTGCAGCATCAATAAGCGAAAATATTAAAAGGGTTTATAATTACACAATTGAAGAACAAACACATCATGCCAATTCAGAATCAGAGGATGTTAAAAAAACAAATAGCGTTGTAGAGGAACAAATATTTCAGGTTTCCCAACCGAAATCCGAGGCCTGTAAAACAAAGTCTTGTTAAACAACCTGCCATGCATCCTGTTGATCTAACCATATTTATTCTTTACATCCTTATTATGTTGGGGATCGGGATATGGTTCCACATCCGCAATAAGGATATCGACGACTTCTATGTTGGTGGCCGGCAAATGGGAAGCTGGCATATTGGTTTTTCCGTTGTGGCAACCGACGTTGGAGGAGGATTTTCGATTGGCCTGGGCGGGCTTGGATTTGCCATCGGCCTGTCAGGTTCGTGGATGCTCTTTACCGGCCTGCTGGGAGCATGGCTGAGTGCCGTTTTTCTGATCCCGAAGATCAAGCCGCTATCCGACGAAAAAAACCTTTATACATTTCCACAGATATTTGAATCGTTTTATGATAAGCGTGTCGCTATTGTTGCCGGAGTTATTTCAGCCATCGGATACCTTGGCTTCACCAGTTCGCAACTGCTGGCGGGAGCAAAGCTTGCATCGGCAACTTTCGAAGGCCTCAACCTTCAGTATGCATTATTGATCATGGGTACCGTAGCTGTTGGGTACACAGTACTCGGAGGGCTTAAAGCTGTGATATACACCGACACGCTGCAATGGATCATCCTGCTCAGCGGGCTGATATTCATTGGTATCCCGATCGCTTTTTACAAGGTCGGTGGATTAGAGGGGATTACCCAAACGCTTGGCCCCGAATTTCTTGCCCTCGACAGCATAAGCTGGGTAACCTTTATAAACTGGTTGGTAACCATTTTACCAATATGGTTTGTCGGGATGACACTCTACCAGCGTATCTATGCATCGAAATCGGTAAGACAGGCAAAAAAGGCCTGGTATATCGCCGGACTGTTCGAATGGCCGCTGATGGCTTTTATGGGTGTTCTGCTTGGACTGTTTGCCCGTGTGGCATTTGAAAATGGTATGTTTGCTGAAATAGGCTATATGCCTGGTACGGACGCCGACCCGGAAATGGGATTGCCCCTGCTCTTGCGGCATATTCTTCCTTTCGGGCTGATGGGCCTGCTTTTGTCGGCATATTTTTCAGCCATTCTCTCAACAGCCGACAGCTGCCTGATTGCAGCCTCAGGAAACATCCTCACCGACATTATTGAAAAGATCGTACCTGGCGGATTATCAGAAAAAAGAGTACTTTTGTTTTCAAAGTTACTCACTCTTATTATCGGCATTATGGCCGTAGGAATAGCCCTGAAGATGGAAGGAGTGCTTCAGCTGATGCTCTACTCCTATGCCATCATGGTTTCCGGATTGTTTATTCCGGTACTGGCCCTGCTGATCTTTAAAAAACCTGACACCCTCGCAGCACTGAGCGCCATGATAGCAGGGGGAACCACTACAATACTACTCACAACGATCGAATCACAATTGCCCTGGGGACTTGCGCCCAACATTTTTGGAATTACGATTGCAAGCCTTGTCTACTTCTTAATATATTTATTAAAACATAAAAATTTCCAATCCGCATGAAATTTAAATATTATAGTTCATTAGAAATATTAACCACGCTTGAAAAACAAAATCTTGTCGGGTTCCTGCACAGGCACCTCGACGAATTCCGCGATGCGGAGCATGATATCTCCAATGCCATCGACTACGCCATGAGCTCCTATCCACTGGCAGGCGGCTTTATTGTTACGGCCGAAGAAAAGGGCAAAATCCTTGGTGCCGTGGTCATCAATAAAACCGGCATGGAAGGATATATCCCCGAAAATATCCTTGTATATATTGCCGTTCATAAAAATGAAAGAGGCAGAGGCCTGGGAAAACAGCTTATGCATGAAGCCCTGCGCTATGCCAAGGGAGATATCGCCCTGCATGTTGAACCTGAAAATCCGGCAAAGTTTCTCTATGAAAAAATCGGGTTTACAAATAAATACCTCGAAATGAGGTTAAAGCGATCATAATAATACCGGGTTATGGATAAATCAGACATAGAAGGCCAACTAAAAACATTCAGGCATCATCTGCATCAACACCCCGAAATATCAGGCGAAGAAGCAAAAACAGCCGAATATGTTCAGTCATTCCTTAAAGCATTCAATCCCGACAGGATTATCGAAAATGTTGGTGGTCATGGATTGCTGGCCGAATTCAGGGGTAAGGAAGAGGGGCCTGCCGTAATGTTCCGCTGTGAGCTTGATGCCCTGCCCATAGAAGAAAAGAATGATCTCCCATACCGTTCCGTCAACAAAGGCAAAGCACATCTATGCGGCCACGACGGACATATGACCATGGTTGCCGGGCTGGCTCACCATTTGGCCGAAAAACGACCCGACCATGGCAGGGTGCTCCTGCTTTTCCAGCCAAGCGAAGAAACCGGTAAAGGTGCTGAAAGAGTGATCAATGATCCTGCATTTAAGGAATTTGAACCGGATTATATTTTTGCCATTCATAATTTGCCTGCTTATCCTTTGCATGAGGTGATCCTGTCTGCCGGTCATTTTGCAGCGGCATCATCAGGAATGCTTATTACCCTAACGGGCAAGTCATCGCACGCTGCTGAACCGGAAAAAGGCCTCAATCCGGGATTTGCCATGGCGCAGGTAATTCAGGGCATCAACGACATGATGAAAGCAAGCATGAATTTTAAAGACTTTATCCTGGTCACGCCCATACATATGCGTCTCGGAAGCCTGGCCTATGGAACATCGCCCGGCGGAGGTGTGATCAACCTCACCCTGAGGAGTTATCTCAACGATGATATGGAGAAACTGAAATCAGAACTTAGCTGGCTCATCAACAGCATCGCAAACAGGGAAAAACTGGAGATCACATACGATTATGAAGAAGCCTTCCCGGCAACGGTAAACGAACCTGAATATGCGGCAATAATTAAAAATATTGCCCAAAAGGAAGGATTCGATACAAATATTCTGTCAAAGCCATTTAAGTGGTCGGAAGACTTTGGCCATTTCCTGCTAAAATACCGGGGAGCCCTGATAGGGCTTGGTTCAGGAAAAAAGCAGGCTGCCCTGCACAATCCTGATTTCGACTTTCCCGATTCACTGATCCCTACAGGAATATCTGTCTTCAAGGGTATCTACGAACATATTTTAAACAAGTAAAGCATGTTAGATACAACATCACGGCTTGAATTAAGTCAATCGGCGCTTGAGCAGAACATTCAATTCCTGAAAGAGGTGATCGGTACCCATATACGTTTTTCTTCTGTGGTAAAAGGTAATGCATATGGCCATGGTATAGAGCAATTTGTGCCGATGGCAGAAAAAGCCGGCATCAACCATTTTTCGGTTTTCAGCAGCGATGAAGCATTCAGGGTATACCAGGCCGCAAAAAATAAACCTGATATCATGATCATGGGATGGCTTGACCCTGACGATATGGCCTGGGCCATCAGGCATAACATCAGCTTCTGGATTTACGACCACGAAAAAATTGACCGGGTCATTGCCTTATCAAAAAAGTTAAATCGCAAAGCCCGGATCCACCTTGAGCTCGAAACAGGCATGAACCGTACAGGCCTCTCCGAAACAGGACTCCTATACACCATCGACAGGATAAAAGAAAACCAGGAAAACATTGTCCTTGATGGCCTGTGTACCCATTATGCCGGAGCCGAAAGCGTTGCAAACTTTGTACGCGTAAACCGGCAAATAAGCAGGTTTAACAAGTACCATAAGCTTATCATAAGCAAAGGCCTGAAACCTGCATACAGGCATACCGCCTGTTCGGCCGCAGCCATGAATTATCCCCGAACCCGCATGGACATGGTAAGGATGGGGATCATGCAATATGGGTTCTGGCCCAGCATCGAAACATTTATTCAATATATTCACGACAAGACGAACAGGGCCGACCCCCTCGACAGGATCATTTCATGGAAAACAAAAGTCATGTCGATCAAAAAAGTGAATGAGGGTGAGTTTATCAGCTATGGCACAACCTATATGGCCAGGGAAGAAAAAAAGATCGCCATTATTCCGGTTGGGTATTCACACGGATACAGCCGGATGCTCAGCAACCAGGGCCGGGTACTTATAGGAGGTTACAGGGTTGGCGTAATCGGAATGGTAAACATGAACATGCTCATTGCTGATGTTACCTCAGTGCCTGATGTACAACAAGGTGATGAGGTTGTGATCATAGGAAAGCAGGAAGGCCTCGAAATTACTGTTGCCTCATTCAGCGAGATCAGCAACCAGGTGAACTATGAGCTTTTAGTACGATTGCCGGCAACAACAAAAAGAATTATCATTGACTAAAAGATAAAGCCATGGCATACATTGAATTACATACCGAAAAGTTAAAACACAACTTCGAATTCCTCGACAATTTTTTTAAAAATAACGGGAAAGAATGGGGTGTTGTTTCAAAACTATTATGTGGTAACCGCATTTACCTTAAGGAGCTCATGAACTTAGGGGTGATGGAAATCCACGACTCACGCATCAGTAACCTCAAAGTGATCAAATCCATCAATCCTGAGGTTCAGACCGTTTATATCAAACCCCCTGCAAAAAAGGCCATCCGGTCGCTTGTAAAGTATGCTGATGTAAGCTTCAACACAGAGTTTGAAACCATTAAGCTGATCTCGGAAGAAGCCGGAAAGCAAAAGAAGACCCACAAGATCATTATCATGATCGAGATGGGTGATCTGCGCGAAGGTGTTCTGGGCGAGGATCTCATGGATTTTTACTCTAAAATATTCGAGTTGCCGAACATCGAAGTGATCGGCATCGGAGCCAATTTAAACTGTCTGAGCGGTGTTATGCCATCGCACGACAAACTGATCCAGCTGAGCTTGTATGAGCAATTGATCGAAGCCAAATTCCATCAGAAAATCCCCTGGGTAACCGGCGGATCTTCAGTTACCATTCCCCTTTTACTAAAAAAACTGGTTCCCGAAGGCAACAACCATTTCCGCATCGGCGAAACACTATACTTTGGCAATAACCTGGTAACGGGGAAAACCATAAAAGGCATGAAAACCGATGTATTCAAGCTTCATGCCCAGATCATAGAACTCAGCGAAAAACCTAAAATTCCCATTGGCGAAATGGGTACCAATGTTGCCGGCGAAACCCTCGAAATTGATGAATCAGACAGAGGCAAAACATCCTACAGGGCGATACTTGATCTTGGCCTGCTCGATATTGAAGTGAACAATATTTTTCCTGTCAACAAAAAACTGGAGTTCTACGGCGCCAGTTCAGACATGATCGTGATGGACCTGGGCAAAACACGCAAGCAATATAAGGTGGGCGATTTTATTACTTTCAGGCTGAATTACATGGGCGCACTCAGCATTCTGAATTCAAACTATATCGATAAGGTGGTTGTAAAATGAAAAAGGCTGCCTTGTAGATAAGACAGCCTCATGTGATCAGTCGTTGATCGGTATTTCTCCAAAGTATATTCTCGCTAAGGCGCAATCAGGACTAATTGCCGCTTCCATTAGGGCAGTTTCCGCCGTTGCCACCATTGCCTCCATTGCCACCGTTACCGCCATTGTTACCATTGCCTGTTCCGTTGCAATTGCCATTATTTCCGCCATTTCCATTCCTATGCTTGTTGCCGTTACCGGTTCCGTTTCCATTACCACAGCGTTCATTCGTTGATGAAAGGATCTCATCATATTTTTCCTGGCTGATGTACTGGGGGGTATAGGTTTCACCAATATTGACTAACAATCTGCTGAAAGCCCTTAAATGATTGCGCGAACCACACAACAGATGGCCAAAAATTGTTTCGATGGCCTCGTTGGAGGTCTGGTCCAGAGATGCTTTCAGGTCAAAGATATCCATATCTTCAATGGTAGCGCCAGCCTTAAGGGCATCGATCAAAGACGTTGAGCCCTGGCTGATCAGGTCATTGTATAGCTCCTGAAGTTGCTGGTTGCTAAACACTCCCGGCTCGGCAGAAGCCGGATCATTGAGCCCATAATGTTCGAGCAGGCAAAGCACCCTGTCCATATGACGCTGTTCGCTGTTTGAAATATTGCTGAAGATCTGCTCTTCATACTGGTTAAAAAAGTTCAAATATACATCCCTGGCAAGTTTTTCTTCCTCGCGCATATATACAAGCATCTCCTCTTCTTCAGGAGTGATGGTAGCCGGAGCGTTGGCCAGGCAGGAACAAGGGCCACTGCCATCAGCTACGCTGCCTTCCTTGATCAATACATCATCAGTGCCCGCCGGGTCACCTTTTTCACATCCGTTCAGCACAATTACGCCAAAAGATAATATCATGGTGGCGATCAATAAATAAATTCCTTTTTTCATGTCTTTAAAATTATTTAATGTTTAACATCTGGTAGATTTTTCCGGTTGAATGATCTCCGGTGTATACATTAATACGCAGCGGGATGTGTTTTCTTTCACTTTTTTCGAAAAATATTTATCCGGGAGGATTGTTTCTGTTTCTCCCCCGGCCAAAGCCACCCCATGGCCGCACTTCTTCAGCCAGGAATTGCTTGTTTGACAACTTTCTGCCAATTAGTTTTACCAGTTCATCCTTTTCAAGGTCGACTGCCTGGCTGATCACCGCAGTGCGAATGTCAACAAGCCATTCTTTTTCATTAAAATCTTTTAATATGGCCGAAGAATCGTTGATCTGCAAAAGATATCCGGCAAGATATCCTTCTTCAGGAAGCGACCACATCTTCATTTTTTTTGCCTGTACGCTCTCATATATCTTAATATTTTCGGCGAAGACCTCTTCAAGCCATCCCGCGCCTCCACCGATAAAAAACAGGCTTCCGGTTAATATGCTAAAGCCTATGTTAATGGCAATAAGGCTTTTGAGGGAGTACTTATAGCCTTTGCGGGTATATCGCAGGCCGAAGACAGAAAAGGCTATAAAAATTATAAGAGTGATGATCCACAGGAAGGGAAGCAAACCCAGCCACCATTCGAATCTTGAGTGCGACATATGGGCGATCAGATCAAAATCGATCTGTTGGATGGCAAAAAGAATGATAGAAAAAGCCACTGCACCGGCAATGACCGAAACGAACATAAGTATCCACATGCCGACGTTCGGGATCGTAAACCTCCACCTCGGTCTGGGTTTAATTTTTCCCTCTTTAATTTTCTCAATAAATTTTTCAGCGCTTTCCATGGTTCTTATGTGTTAGCGATTAAACGAAATATGTTCTTTTGCGGCAATCTTCCTGAAAATTTTTTTTGCCCTGTTGATCCTCGTGGCAACGGTACCCTCAGGAAGCTTCAAAATGTCGGAGATCTCTTCGTAGCTTAGTTTTTCAAAAAATTTCATGATCAGGAATTGCCTGTATTTATAAGGCATTTTATTCAATACTTTGCCGGTAAGTGAATGAATATCTTCAGGGTCAGGTTCCCAGTCAAGCTCTGCCTGCAACAGGAGCGCCGACTGGCTGTCTGTTTCAATGGTGTTGTTCTTGCCGTATGCGTGCTTTGCCCTGATGTATGAGATGGTTTCGTTGTGAACGATGCGGTAAAGCCAGCTTGAGAGTTTCAGGCTGCTATCATATTCGTGCAGGTTCTTCCATATTTTAATAAAAGCCTCCTGAAGAATGTCGTCAGCTTCTTCCTCTGAAGTAAAAGAGATCCTTTTAATATAGTGTTTAAGCTTTTGCTTGTATCTTTCGTACAAACATTTGAAATAATCAAGGTTTTCGAGCGACCGTTTAATGATCTCATCATCATCAAACTTATCGCAGTTCTCCTTTTTTAAAACCATTGATCATATTTATTTAAGCAAAGATAACCTTAAAAAAATATCCAACAATTATCACCGGTAGTTCCGAATTGATCTTTTATTAATTATATTTGTAATGGATAATTATTTAATTAGCTAATATACAACCCTTCCATATCTAATCCATATACAGATACAAAATTTCCAATTACTCACCAAACCGCCTGATGTTATGAAAACAAAGACTTTCATTACCACCTTATCACTGCTTGCTGTTTTATTGTTTCCATTCACGGTTTCCTATTCACAGCAAACATTTACAAAAGTGATCACACCTGTTGGTTTTGACAAATCTCAAAAGCTTACAGATGTTGATGTGGTTGCCCCTGCTTATCGCGACCGCAGCTGGAAGGAAAATGTCATTCCGAACAAAGATGATTTCCTGGAAGAATTCAATCAACCGGCCACATGGACCGGAAAAGACCCTGTTTTACAGGACTACATTTCAGCAAATCGCTCTACAGCTTCAATAGGCCAGAATTTTGCCGGTGTGCCTAACCTGAATGGTGTTGCCCCACCTGACACGGATGGCGATGTCGGGCCTAACCATTACATGCAAATGGTTAACCTTTCCTTTCAAATCTTCGATAAAAGCGGCAATTCTCTTTATGGACCAGCCGACAACATTACCCTCTGGGATGGATTTAACGGTCCGTGGAGCGGCACCAACGACGGCGACCCCATAGTTCTTTACGACGAGTATGCCGATCGCTGGATCGCCTCCCAGTTTTCACTTCCTTATTACCCTGGCGGTCCTTTTTATGAATTGATCGCTGTTTCAGAAACCGGCGATCCCACTGGTGCCTGGTACCGCTACGCATATGAGTTCACTAATATGCCCGACTACCCGAAATTCGGGGTATGGCCCGATGGGTATTATTTCACCATTAATCAATTCAAGGCCAACTCATTTCAGTATGCCGGAGGTGGAGTTTGTGTTGCTGACCGCAATGCCATGATAAATGGTGATCCCAATGCACAGATGATTGTTTTCAACCTCGGAACCTCTTATGGAAGTTTACTGCCTGCAGATGCCGATGGAACAACACAACCTGCTGCAGGCTCACCTAACTACCTTGCAAACTTAGGAAGCAACTCATTACGGATATGGGAAGCTTCAATCAACTGGGCAAATCCATCCAGCTCCACGATAAGCCTGATAAATACCCTGTCGGTTCAACCCTATTCATATAGTGGTATCAGCATTAATCAACCAGGAACATCTCAAACGCTCGATAATCTTGCTTCGCGATTGATGTACCGACTCCAATACAGAAATTTTGGCACCTATGAAGTGCTGCTGACAAACCATACTGTTAATGCTAATGGTAGTGGACAAGCCGGAGTACGGTGGTACGAATTGAGAAACAACGGTAGCGGATGGTCTGTATATCAGCAAGGCACCTTTGCACCGGCAGATGCCGATCATCGATGGATGGGAAGCATTGCCATGAATGGAAACGGAGATATCGGCCTGGGGTATTCTGTTTCCGGGTCCTCAACCTATCCTTCTATCCGCTTTGCCGGGCAAACAGCAGCAAACTCAGGAACTGGGGTTCTCGACATAGTCGAAACAAGCATCGTTGAAGGATCCATGTCACAAACAGGTGTGAATCGATGGGGTGACTATTCCATGATGTCTGTTGATCCGGTAAACGACCAGACCTTCTGGTACACGACCGAATATTCCGATGGTGGCTGGAGCTGGCTCACACAAATTGCATCATTCACATTTGCACCTCCAATTGTTGAACCACCTATAGCAAACTTTGAAGCCAATCCGAATCCTGCCATGCAGGGTATGGATGTAAGTTTCACTGATCTGTCGACAAATAACCCGGGCAGCTGGAACTGGAGCTTCCCCGGGGGAACACCTTCGGTGAGTACTGAGCAAAATCCCCAGGTAACGTATGCAACCCCTGGAATTTATGATGTTTCTTTGGAGGTTAGCAATTCAGCAGGATCAGATAGTGAGCTAAAAACCGGGTATATGAACATTACGGAATATACGGCTGTCTATTGCGAATCTTCCGGAAGCTCTACTGCCAGCGAATGGATAGAATCACTCAGTATAGGATCATTCACAAATCAATCAGGGAATAACGGCGGATACGCTGATTATACCAACATGCAGGTGTCGGTTGAAGCCGGACAAACCTATAACCTGAACCTTCTTCCTGGTTACGCTGTCAGGCCCAACAGAGAATTCTGGAGACTCTGGATCGACTTTAACCAGGACAGTGATTTTACTGATAACGGAGAACTTGTATTCTCAGCTGACGGAATGCGAAATGGGGTTTCCGGCACCATCACTATCCCCTCAGGTTTATCAGGAGAAACCAGAATGCGGGTATCCATGAAATACAATGCCTCTCAAACATCCTGCGAGCAATTTGCCGCAGGAGAAGTTGAAGACTACACAATTGTTATTGGTACTGCCGTCCCCCTTGCACCTGTGGCTGATTTTTCAGGCACCCCAACATCGGTGACTGTTGGCAATAGCGTACAATTTACCGATCTTTCACTCAATGATCCCACCAGCTGGAACTGGAGTTTCACCGGTGGAACACCCGCGTCAAGCACAGATCAAAATCCACTGGTCACCTATGATTTGGTTGGAAATTACCAGGTAAGCTTAACCGTTACAAATGATCAGGGTTCTGACACAAAAACAGTTGCAGACTTCATTACCGTGACAGAGGGAAGCACCTCTTCTTACTGCGAATCGCAGAGTTCAAGCAATGCACTCGACTGGATTGCAGGTGTCGGTATCGGCAGTTTCTCAAATCCATCATCAGCCTCTTTGTATTCAGATTTCACAGGACTTATAATTGGGTTAACACCGGGTTCATCCAACACGATTATACTCACTCCGGGATTTTCAGGGAAATCACAAAGGGAATTCTGGCGAATCTGGATTGATTTTAATGGCGATGGCGATTTCGAAGACACAGATGAAGAGGTGTTCATAGCCAATAACCAAAAGGATGTGGTTAACGGGCTATTGAGCATCCCATCTTATGCTTCAGGACAGACCAGGATGAGGGTAACCATGAAAAACGGAGGTTCTCCAATACCCTGCGAAGTTTTTGATTATGGTGAAGTAGAAGATTATACTGTCGATTTTGGCAATGTTCCGCTGGTATTTGAAAAGTTGAAAGAATTCAATCTTGCTGTTTACCCGAATCCTGCAACTTCATTACTCAATGTTAAGATAACCAACAGCCTTGAATCTGTTAACCTGAAAGTATACAACGCACTTGGCAGGATCATTGATGAGTTCGACACCATGGAGGCTGAACTACAAATAGACATCAGCCGGTTTAATAACGGACTTTATTATATCGGTATCGACAATGGCAGGCAAAATAAACTTGAGAAGTTTATTAAGAACTAAAGCACATTAAGCAGTGAATGCAAATACTGATTGAAATTTGCTGATTATCGTTACAGCATCAATAGGGAGAAACCTGCTTGCCGGGTTTCTCTTTTTTTTTAAGAGAAAGTGTTGGGATAATCATGATCCACGGCTAGTAATAAGTATTGGCCAATAAGATACCCATCAGAACGAAAACCCCACTTTAAACAGAAAAAGGCGGTAGGTTTCAGAGTAAGTATGTTCGTAATAATCTCCCGGAGGATAATTCAGGGGATAGATATCATTGCTGTTGAGTACTTTTTGGAATTTAAGGCCTGTTGAAAGGTTCAGCCCGAAAGAGGAGGAAAAATTGAACCTGATCCCGATCGAAGGTTCGATAAAAACGCCACCCCAGTCGGAGCCGTCTTCATAATTAAGCCAGCCAAATGCGTATCCTGCATTGGCCGCAAAAAAGGGAGTAACCCGGGCCTCTACAAAATCAGTTCGTACATTAAAAAATATGGGCAACATGCTTCTATTCTCATAAAATTCGAGCCCTGTACCTCCGCCCAGAAAGAACTGCGGAAAAAACCTGTAACCCACAACCATATTCAGGCTGAGAGCAGGCCCGCCCCAATCCAGTATACCGCCAAGCCCAATATCGACTGTACTCTCAAAGCCCTTCTTTTTTATAAAAGGTTTTTCTTCCGGCCATGAGCGGCTGAAATCTTCAACAACAGCTTCGGCCGGAACCTCCTCCCTGGTGATCTTCTCGATCTCATCAAAGGAATAAACAAAAATGTTCCTGTTCACCGTTTTTATCTTCAGGGTTTGGTTGGGGATCTGCTCAACGATCATTCCGCGAACGACTGATCCGTTTTTCAGGTAAACAACATCTTCATACTGGCTATGCTGACTGTAAGCAGCGGCAGTAAATAAAAGGACAAAAGTGAGGAGTAGGATTTTTTTCATGGGAGTTGGGTTAAAATTTGTCTGTTTAACGTTATAAATATACGGCAGATTGTTCAGAATTGGGAAAATTAGTATTTCATTGAGCATTTAGCATTTGGCATTTGGCATTTGGCATTTTTTATATTTCTGGGTTTTTTCTTGCTGTCTGAAGCGTCTTCACGCGATTCAGCTACCTGGGCTTCTGCATAGTTCAAAGCTGCACTTGTCGAAGAACGTATAATTTGTGTTTTTAAATGCTGACTAATATATGAACCATTTAGTTTTTGGCATAAATCATTTATTGCTAAGGCAAGATCAATTAATCTTTTTTCAATTATCTTCTTCAATTGTAAGAATTGTTTATATCTATTAGTACCCAAAAACAAAAATTGTCCACATATTTTTTAATTCAATTTGAAAATCAAAAGCAACATTTTAAATGAAAAATGCCAAATGCTAAATGCTCAATGTATAAACCCCATTTTTTTCAATAAATGGTATTAAACCCCAGAGCAAGCTCTGGAAACTAATTTATGCAGCAAACTACGTGGAATTTAACAACCCCTTCTCGTCCACCGAAGCGGAAAGCGCAGGCGGATTTAAACAAATTTCCCTATTATTGGTTATTTATTTCATAACCAAAAAATGCCTATGCCCGAAAAGCAAGCCATTACCCCTAAAAAACGCGGATTATTCAACCGTTTCCTGAATATTGTCGAAAAAACGGGCAATGCCCTGCCGCATCCTGCAACCCTGTTTCTGATCCTTGCCCTGCTGGCCCTTGCATTTTCATGGCTGGCCTCTATTCTGGGAGCCGAAGCCGTCAATCCGGCCACTGCAGAGCTTATCAAGCCAAACAACTTGCTGAGTCGCGACGGGCTTCACTATATCCTCGACAGCATGGTAACGAATTTCACCGATTTTGCCCCGCTTGGAATTGTGCTGGTTGCAATGCTGGGCATTGGTGTGGCAGAAAGCAGTGGCCTCATCGGAGCCCTGATCCGTATGCTGGTGCTTTCGGCACCAAAAAAGCTGCTCACCTTTGTCATCGTAATTTCAGGAATATTATCAAACACAGCCAGCGACATAGGTTATGTTTTGCTTATCCCATTGGCAGGGGTGATCTTCAATGCGGTGGGGCGGCATCCCGTTGCCGGTATGGCAGCAGCTTTTGCCGGAGTTTCGGGAGGCTTCAGTGCCAACCTGATCCTGGGAACCATTGATCCGCTGCTGGCAGGACTGTCGACCGAAGCAGCCGAGATCATCGAGCCGGGATATGTTGTAAATCCCACCGCCAATTACTATTTCATGGTGGTGTCAACTTTCTTTATTGCTTTTGCAGGAACCTTTGTAACCGAGCGCATTATTGAGCCAAGACTGGGCAGGTATAAAAATAAGGAAACCGATGAAGAAACCCGTATTGAAAGGCTCACAAAGAAAGAGAAGCGCGGACTGCGTTACGCACTGATCACAAGCCTGATCCTTACGGCCGTAATTCTTGTAGGCTTATTCCGTGAGAATGGCTTTTTGCAGCCTGTAAACGGCAACCTGCTCGAATCGCCGCTGATCAAAGATGTGGTTGCGTTTTTGTTCATTATTGCCGGTCTTACAGGGATTGCCTACGGATTTGGATCAGGAAAATTCAAAAACGATACCGACGTGATGAATGGCATGCGCGATGCCATCAAAACCCTGTCGATGTACATTGTGCTGGTTTTCTTTGCAGCGCAGTTCGTGGCCTATTTCAAAGAATCCAATCTGGGCATCATCCTGGCCATCAATGGCGCTGAGCTGATCTCATCATCCGGCATCGGCCTGATCCCGCTCATGATATTATTCATTATTCTATCGGCCTCGATCAATATGCTGATGGGAAGTGCTTCGGCCAAATGGGCCATCCTGGCGCCCGTGTTCATCCCCATGTTCATGCTCATGGGGTATTCGCCCGAATTGTCACAGGTGGTGTACCGTATCGGCGACAGCGTAACAAATATCATTTCGCCTATGATGAGCTTTTTTGCGCTTATTATCGCCTATTTCCAGAAATACGACAGCAAATCGGGCATTGGCACCATTGTGGCCACCATGCTGCCCTATTCAATCGTATTTTTTATCGTGTGGACCCTGCTGCTCATTGCATGGCTCTACCTGGGCATCCCGCTGGGGCCTGAGGCAGGGATATATTATCATGGTTAGGAAAGGGAGGATCATTGGGCATTGAGCATGTAGCATTTGGCATTTTACATTTGGATTGAAAAATGTTAAATGCTCAATCCTCACATGGATCAAAGGTCTCCCATCTTGGTTAACCTTACATTGAGGTTTTCAACATATATGCCTTTATTCTTTACGTCGCTGGTAAACCTGAAATCGATTTTATCGCCATCATGTATCTCAACATTACCGCCGGTATTCATGCTGGTTGGTTGATCCTTCAACTGAAAAGTATGCCTGAAGAAAATATGGTCAACTTTTACATCATTTTTATACAATCTTCCTGTCACAGTTGTTGAGGGAGCTGATGCCACGAGGGTGGCTGAGATGATCACCGCATACACAGCATCTTCGCCATTGATCTGTAACTGGTCGGCATTTGCAGGGCCTGTTTCCATAACAACCGGTTCATTATTCAGAAAATGGAACGATGATCCGGCCAGACCAATTGAGGCGGTTGCCCACGGGATTGAATATGCCGGATCAAGGGCATAATGTGTTCCTGCTCCAAAATTATTTGATTCATGCATCTCGCCGAAATCCTCAATTCCGGTTTCGGCAAGGGTAGAAGAAAAATCAGAGTAGATCACCCATTCCGGAACAGCTGCGTCGTAATAATACAGACCTTTATCGATTCCGTTCGTCCCATCGTGTAAGATCATTAACCCATCAGCAGGATCGACAGGGATGCCCGGTGCGACAATGTCTCCAGCATCATTATAATCAAGAATGATGGTAGGGATCAGAAGTCCTGAATTATCAGAATCGATCTCCAGGGCAGCACTTGGGTCGCCATCGGTGGGACCATTGCTGCTTGTCGACAAAACAGCCTGTGCACTTAATGATAAGCCAGGGATGATCAGAACAAATAAAATCAATACGTATTTTATGATCGTTGTTTTCATATAAGTAAATATTTAACCGGCAAATTGCTTATTACTGTTCAACAAAGTCGCCGATCTTGGTCAGTTTAAGGTTCAGATGTTCGATGTAGATGGTTTCAACTGCCGATGTGGTCTTAAAACGGAAGTCAACATCATCATTGGTATTCAGCACGATGATACCACTGGTGGCACAATTCACATATTCGCCGCTTGACTGGAAGGCATGGCGGAAAAATATAGCAGTATCCGGAACATTGTTAACGAAAAGCTGTCCTGAAACAACATTGCCCGATGAACCGGTAGTTAATGTTGTAGAAACATCGACCGTGTAATAGGCTTTGGTTGTGTTAATACTAAGTTGGTCGGCGATTGCCGTTACGCCGGTTTGTTCGGTTTGTACGGTAGCATCAGGCTGATACATAAAGCCCGGGCCCGTCCAGCCTTCGCTTGCCGAAGCCCATGGCATACTATATACATTGTTAATATTAAGCAATGTACCCGAACCCATTTCATTTGATTCATACATCTCACCAAAATTTGAAAGGCTACTTGAATATATCGTTCCAACCCGGCTGTATATCATCCAGCGGCCAGCTCCGGCTGTAGCATCATAATACCATAAGCCTTTGGGCAGGCCACTGGGCTCGCCAGTACTGAGGAGCCCATCATGAAAAACGAGCAACCCATCGGCCGGCGAAGCAATTGTTGGAGCAACAGCATCGGTGCCAACTTTATTAAGCTCAATATTTGGGATGAGCAATCCCCCGCTTTCCGATCTGATCTCAAGGGCAGCACTGGGGTGTGGCTGATCACTCACCGGAGCAATAAGTACCTGAGCATTCACCTGGGATGCGATCATAAAAATACCAGGAAGGAAGAGTAAAAATAATTTAAGTTTAGCTTTCATAACGATGTTAAATTAATTTGGATAAGGCTTATACGGCGGCAAATAAAAAAGGTTCAATTTTGTGGATATTCTGTTCCTGAGCAGATAAAATGCCCGTTTTATAAGGCGTTGAAGCCGAATGGGTATGAAGTAAACCCTTAATATCAAAGAAAGGCTTTTTCTGTTCACCGGTGTCAGGGCAGAAATGCTGAATTGAATCAGCGCACTGAGGCAGGTTTTGTACATGATAAGGCGGCATTTTAGATAATGCTATAAATATCAACAAAATAAGTGCCCGTATTTATCCGTAATTTCCTTATTTTTTTGCGGAGATCACGCAGGAAGGATCACCATGTACATTTTTTAATTGGCCGGTCTGCAGCAGGCTGCCGTTGCGTTGGGAAAAAATATCCAGTTGCCATCGTATAATTTTGTATACAATAAATAATATAAGGTGCGATTTCTTAATGTGGCAGGCAATAAATATAATTACCTCGATATGTTAAATTAAAAAAAATTGCAATTTTTTTTGCACGATGTTAAATTATTCCGTACATTAGCAATCCTTTTTCAACAATTCCATTTGCTGGTCGCCACAAAAACCATTTGGAGTTCCAAGGGAAAGGATTCTTAAACTAATCAAAACCAGCGCTTTACAAGGAACGGGGAGTTCAGGGCAATGCCATGACGGGAAATCATATAAGGCATTGACTTGTTACAGTTGGAAATAACAAAACCCTTTATTTTTTCTTCATAAGAGCCATCTTATACTTAATCCGGGCGGATTAACGCAAATTTTTTTTGCTGAATCTGCTTAGCCGGGGATAGGTATGTTAAACCCAAACTGAAAAAACAAAATGAATTGAGAAATAAAACAGAAATAATTTGCACAAACTTAACCTAAATGACCATGAAAACGATTACACAACCCCTGAGCAGGGCGCATAAGTTTTTTGCGTTCTGGATTTTTAGTTTACTGATCGTCTTTTCTGTTGGTGTGATAGCGCAGCCTCCGTCTGCGACCATTACACAGGGCAGGAATGGCACTCCTTCCAACCCTGTCAGTCCGGTAAACTGGACTGGCGGAAATGTCGGGAACCAGCAAGGCCACTATGTCGAATGCTGGTCTGTTCCCTACCGCTGCGTGATGCCCAACATGCCGGCAGGCACTGATGTTGTAATCACCTTTGAGTTTGATGCTACACACAGCAGCAAACAGGCCATTGACTTTATCACCACCTATGACAACATGAATGACAATGCCGTTTCGGCACCGCACTCAATTTTCGGGCATTCACCGGAACTTATCCAGCCCTGGGACGGTACATCTATTCTGGATGGGAGCAGCGAAGTTTTTGCCCCAATCCCTGAGCCTCCTTATACAGGTTTTGAAATGTCAGGTCAACCAATTCCGATAGTACCTGAACCTGTCACTACTTTTAATTCATTCGATTCTGATAAAAGGAGGATTTCAATATTCAGTGGAGATGGTACTGCAACTTTTAACTACTTCGGAACCGGCACCTTTGATGATGATCCTACTCCTGTTGCAACTGCTTTTGAATACCTTACACCCGCTGATTTGACTCTGGCACAGGCATCCCAGCAATTCAGAGTTTATTTCAATACAGGCAACGGAGGCACGATTATCCTTGCCTGGGGAGGCCATATTGCTTCAACAGCAACATGGGGATATGATCCTGTAACATTAGAACCCAATTCTGCAGTAGCCATCAACGGATCGCCATATCACATGCGGCTGATCGACTGGAACCTGGGCAACCTCGGCCACCAGGACCTTTCGCTGAATGCCGATGCAGTTTATTCAGCTCCTCCCTGCGATTATACAATAATAAGTAATCCATTCTGTGTAGGAGAAGGTAACAGTGCAACACTCGATCAGACCGATCCTGCCTGGACTTACTCCTGGGAGATTGTTGACGACCCGGTGAACCCAACAGGTGCACTGTTTGATAATGGCCTGACTACCACATCAGGTTCTCCCACTGTATACTTTAACGCCACTTCACCAGGCCAGTTTACGCTTTATTCGCAGGTCACTGTTCTTTACAATGGTGAAATACTGACCAGTACTTGTGGAGCGGAAACGACTGTGGTGGTGAATC
>JAVVEM010000011.1:0-80234 GCA_032250805.1 Bacteroidales bacterium | reverse complement strand
TATGTGTTTTTAAAGATTATTTCATGCTCGATTTTATATCATGGGCATAGTAATCCCATTCACCCTAAGGTTTTAATTTGAAAATGAGAAAGAAGCAAAGCCTTGTGACCACTCAGCAGCAGGCGGTCCTCTTGGTGCGTATACCATGATGGTTACCAATTGCCCAAAAATCTTTTACAGTAAAAGTGACCTGGTCATTGTCGATGTTTCTGATCCGGTAAATCTGATGGTAATTTTGTGGGTGTATCTTCCCAGGTATTCCACCACCTGTTCCGGACCAAAAAAAGGACGCTTGCAATAAACCACCCAGAGTTTTGCAAAGAGTTCTTTGGATAGCTTCTGGTCTAAAGGGGTGATTTCTCTCAGGCCTTCCACTTTTTTTCAACAGCTTACAACAAGTGTGTGCGCTGAATGCACATGCAGGGCACACACAGCCCGCATATGCCATGCCGCTGGTTTTTTAATCCCCCGCACAAATCCAAAAAAAATATCTCTGAACACCGTGCTAAACCAAATTACTTTTGTATCTTTATACAAATAATCAGCTTTAGCTGGATATTGAATCAAAATGTGTCCGGCCAAATCGCAAAACGCAATTTGGTCCCACCCTTGCTGGCTTCACAGTCTGCCCGGGCAAGCCCGGCAGCCTTCGCCCTCATTGCGGAACTTTATATAGCGCAGTGTTTTGCTTCATGCTAAAAAGTGTACCATCCAATTTTGACAAAACAAGATAAAATTTAAAACTTTAAAAAATATAAAAATGAGAAAAGCAATAACTGCATTACTAACATTTCTCTTAATTGCCTCTTCAATAACTGTATATGCTCAAAATGTTATAGCTCAAAGACAACCTGCCAGTGAAAAATCAATACCCAGGATTGTTTTAAGTACATTTAAAGAGCAATATCCGGATGTTTTATTAAAAGGGTGGTATGTAACCCACTTGACATACTGGCAAAATGATTATAGTTCTGATTGGTATTATGGATGGTATGGTCAGCGCACTGTTGTTATTTACACCTATCAAAAACCAAATTATTATGAGGTTGAATTCATGGATAATCCAGGAGAACTGAGTCGGGCAATTTATAATATTTATGGATATTGGCATGAAACACGAACCCAAATTAAAGGCCTGACAATGGGTATTCATGATGCGCTTAAAGCTTCAAAATACAGGGATTGGAAAATATCAACAACAAAAGAAAAATTAGCATCTCCAATGTGGCCGGTTGAAATTTATAGATTTCAAGTTTCAAAAGGGCTAAAGTCACAGATTATTCGAATGGATGCTGATGGTAATATTATCCAAATAAAAGATTTAAATGAATAATTAAAAATGTATGTAAACAATTAAATATGAAAAAAATAAAAAAACGATTCTTACAGTAGTGCTTTTTACCGCTTTAATTTTTAGTGGTTATAGTCAATCACAGAAACCTACATTCTCTTCAAATCCTTCATTATTATTTGAAAAATATATATCAGGAGTTAAATATGCAGAAATAGGCTTAAATGCTCTAAACCAAGAGCAGGTTGATAAACAAACAGGTATAGCCGGGTTTTATTATTTAGCTCAAAAGTATTTGCTGCAAATGGGCTTTGAATATGTAGCTTTAACTTCAACAGAGAAAACAGAACTCGATATTGCAGTTAAATCTTATTGTGAATACTCTTTGGTAATGTTCGGAGGTGATATTAATAAAAACTCGATATCAAATATGACCATTTCTTTTGTTACTTGTAATGGAGATATTTTCTCATTTACGTCAGTTAAAAAATTTAAGTATGGAAAATTCTCCGATGTTGAAAAAAAACTGCTTGAAGATTGGCAGAGCATAGTTAAAAATAAAGGGACATATAAACCTTCAAATCAACTTCGCCTTCCTTCTAATCCGACAACGTGGACAAAAGAAAAGCTAATTGGGTATTATGCTGAAAATAAGGAAAGACTAGCCCCAATAGAAGGTATCTACGAAAGAGTTCGATTGTCATTTGAAGATATTACAGGCGGGAAATATACCGTTGGTGTTTTGAAAAACCCGGATGCAGAAGGATATATGGTTATTTATCTATCAGGGGCTAAAAATTCCACCGACTGGGAAAGTGGAGAAGTTAAAGCTCTTTTTAATAACACAGCAACGAAAGACTTTTATTCAGTAAATTGGATTTCGAGAGATAAATCACTTTATGAAGATGTTTATTGTAGTATTGACGCATTAGGTTTTAGTGTTTATTCAAGTGGAATGCAACCTATTTCATATAAGTTTATAAAGATTCTACCAGCAAATTAACGCACGAAAACAAAATCGGGTAAAGGGCCCTGGGCATATTCATAGAACAATGCCTTTAGTGTGTATAAACCCTGAGTTCGACAAGGTCCATACCGGCCATAATACAACATAGCCTTACACCGAATTCAAATAACTTATATGAATAAGGATTTAAAATATGCTGATTTGATAGCTCCCTGTGGAATGAATTGTGGACTTTGTATTGGTCACTTGCGAGAAAAACGACCCTGTGGAGGATGCTTTAAAATTGATGATGAGAATAAACCAAAGGTTTGTCGTAGTTGTAAAATTGTAAATTGTGAGTTTTTAGCTGCAACTGAATCAGGATTTTGTTATGAATGTAAAAAATATCCATGTACACGATTAAAAAGTCTTGATAAAAGATACCGAACAAACTACGGAATGAGCATGATTGAAAACCTTGCATACATAAAAAATCATGGACTTGAAAAATTCCTGAAAAATGAGGAAGAAAACTGGAAATGTAAGGTCTGTGGTTCGGGATTAAGCGTACACAGAAATTTTTGTATAAATTGTAAAACTGAAATAAAGAAAGCGGATGTTAACACGCGATTATAAAGCCTTGATTATTAATCATTATTTTAATTGCAGTTCCATTATTAATGAGGCTGGCGAAGAGGATTATCCGTATTTTTGGTCAGGAACTGTTTTGGTAGATGGTCCTACCACCGATGGCTGTTATATCCCATTTGGTCGTGCAATGTGTTTTTTATATAATGAGTGGCAACATGTTCATGGAGCAGGTGCACAAAAAGCAGATATTATGATTGGCGACCCGGCCCAATTCCCGGAAGGAAGAGGACCTCAGGGTGATGCAGTTCGTATATATAACTATGTTCGACTTGTGCGGGATATTGAGTAAGAAGCGGTCCGTTAGATCCAAAGGTAATATCGCTTTTGCTAAAGCTAAGCGGGCGAAGCTGTTTGACGGGTATGTTGTAACCTGCTTTGCAGAACAAAATGTAACATCTAACATGCAAAACACTCAATGCTCAATGCCTTTTTTCCGCCTTCACTTCACAAATCCAAACAAATTCCTTAACTTAGTGTGCTATCAACCAAAAGCCCGGCAAGGCACATGTCGGCCGGCCGGCAGCAATATTTCGTTATTAATTAAAAAATCAAAAAAATGCAAATACAATTTAATACAGATAAGAATGTAACTGGAAGCGAGGAATTTATTGCTTCGGTAACTTCTTTGATATCGGAAAAACTAAGCAGGTTCAGTCAACAGATTACAAGGGTGGAAGTTCATTTATCGGATGAAGATGGCCATAAAGACGGGTTTAAAGATAAACGCTGCATGTTGGAAGCCCGGCTTGCAGGCATGAAACCGATCGCAGTTACCGGCCACGCAAACACCCATGAAAAGGCTATTGATGACGCCATAGACAAGGTAAAAGTTGCGCTGGAAAAAATAACCGGACGTTTAAAAGATCATTAAAATGGAAAAAAATACAGGTGCCAGCAGGGCAGAAAATTTTGAAATAGAAAGAACCCAATGTTCGTCTTCATATTACAGATGCAGGCGAAGGCAGACCAATTATTTTGATACACGGCTGGCCTTTAAGTGACGAAATGTATGAATACCATTGCAACAGCTCAATATTTAATTGCGCTGCGCGATAATTGACCTGAGAAGTGATGTGGAGAAAATTTTGATCCGTACAGTGATTATGCATGGCAAAAAACAATTTACCTACACCACACATGGATAAAATCAAAGCTTTATGAGGCGAGACATAAACCCATCATAATTGAAGAAAGCAAAAACAATTATAAAAAAAACGTTTAAGGCTATCCTTTGGGTGGCAATTGCCCTTGTACTGTTATTCGTAATCATTGCTGCACTGATCCAAATTCCTGCAATTCAAAACAAAATTGTACACTATGCAACCACTTATATAAGTGACAAAACGCATACACGTGTTGAGATTAAAAACATCAGTATTTTAATTCCAAAATCAGTTGTTATTGAAGGTCTGTATCTGGAGGATACTCAAAAAGACACCTTGCTTTTTGCCAGTCAGGTAAAAGTAAATATTGCGCTTTACGATTTAATATCCAAAAAGGTATCTGTAAGTTCGTTCGCATTGGATAATGCAAACATCAATCTTTATAACACTGAAACCGATTCGCTTTTCAATTACGATTTCTTGATAAAGGCTTTCAGTGATACAAGCAACAGCACAAAAATTGATACTGAACCTGCATCCGAATGGACTTTCAGCATTGATAACGTAAGTCTGAAAGATATCGCATTTCGTTATGATGATGAATTTGGCGGAATAAGCATAACGGCGGCTCTAAGGGCTCTCGAATTAAAAATGGATGAAATGGATATTGCAAAATCCATTTATAGTATTGATGCATTGCTGATTGAAAGCCTTAAAGGAAATGTTAAGATAAATAAGCGGGCAAATGCAGATAATAAAAACGCTGAAAGTATTTTGCCAATAATAACAGCCACAAACATAAAAATCAACAATTCTTATATCGCTTACACTGACCGAATAAGCGTGCAATCAGTAATTGCTGCGATTCATCGTTTTGAGATTAAAGATGGTTCTGCCGATTTACAAAAAGAACTTATTTCCTTTAACAAACTCGACCTTGCAAAAAGTAAAATTGAGTATAATACAATTGATACTACCTATTATGCTGATACCACTACAACCTCAATCACCACAACCAGCAACTGGATAGTTACTGCAAAAAGCCTGGAGCTTGACGATAACTCACTTGTATACAAGGTTAACAACAAGCCTGAAATAAAAAATACTTTTGATGCCTATCACCTGGATTTCACCCATTTAAATTTTAAAGCAACAGATATATTGTATTCACCGGATGCGACACAGGTATCAATAAATAAATTCAGTGTCATTGATCAGAATCAATTCTCAATTGCGATGTTTGAAACAGAGTTCAGTATGGATCAGCATTCCATCACTCTGAAAAAGCTTAAAGCCGAAACAACAAATTCGTCAATTGCTGCTGATCTAAACATACAATACAGTTCGTTAAAATCATTACAAGATTCCCTCCCGCGCCTTGTGCTGAATTTGGATCTCGATGATGTAAGCATTAATAATGCTGATATTCTGTATTTCAACCCTCAACTTATAAAGCAGGAATTTTTCAGAGATACGACAAATATTACTACCATTTCGGGAATTATAAATGGACGGGTGAACAATCTGAAAGGGAAAAAAATAATGATCAAAACCGGAGATGAAACTCTTTTGGAAACTGATTTCAGTATATCCGGTTTACCAGATGCAGCCACTGCATATTTTAATTTCCCTGATCTGAAACTGCATACAACGAAGCAAGATATTGCAATGATGCTTGGATATGCAATACCTGAGAATATCGAACTCCCGGAAAATTTGGAATTAAAACTTGCTTTTGAAGGGACTATGAAATCCTTTGAATCAACACTGGGATTGGGCAGCAGTTTTGGATCAGCAGATCTTTATGCAGCGATTGATAATAATGAAAATTTTACGGGTAAAGTTAGCATGACCGGCTTCGATTTGGGCCGCCTGCTAAAAGATACAGCGATGTATGGGCCTGTTACACTAACAGCTGGGGCTGCAGGGCATGGCCTGGATATAAATAGGATAAAAGCAAATATCCATGCTGAAGTTTCTGAAATATATTTGAATAAATATGCATACCACAACCTTCTGATAGATGGAAATATAAATGGGCAGGCATTTGAAGGCAAAGTGAATCTGAATGACGAAAATGCAATATTTGGTCTTGAAGGCCTGGTAAACATAAATCCAGGCCAGGAGCATTATAAATTCCGCTTGAATGTGGAGGGAGCTGACCTTCAAAAGCTAAATTTCACAGAAGATGATATTCGGATCGGCTTCAAGGCAACAGCAGATTTAAAGGGTGGCACTGTAAATGAAATGAATGGCACAGCCGGAATTTCGAGCATTGTAGTTGCCGGTGGAGAGGAAGTATACAAACTCGATTCTGTATTATTTGCTTCGATAAATGAGCCGAACAAAAACGAACTAAACATAAGCAGCACGCTGGTTGACATAAAATATTCGGGAAATATTTTTCCTGCCGACCTACCGGCGGAACTCAGCAGGTTCATCAATAATTATTTTCAATTCTCAGATAGCATTAAAGCAAAAACCCCGGGCATACCATCATATTTTACTTTTGAAATGCAGTTGCACAATCATCCTATAATTTCACAGATTCTGTTGCCACAACTCAATGCGTTCGAGCCTGGTATAATTCGAGGAAGTTACAACAGTGAGAATAACGACCTGGAGTTACAAGCCACCATGAACAAAATAGTTTATGGAACAACCGAAATCAATGACCTGGCGGTGATAGTTAATTCTGATCCTGCGGTATTAAACTATAAAATATCAGGTAGCAATATTTCTAATGCCCAAGTAAAATTAGATACCTTCCTTATCGATGGGAAACTGGAAAACAATAAGCTATTTGCCAATGTATCGTCAATTGCTGACAATCAGGACAAAAAACTTCTGATACGTTCGCAAATTACCAGAGATAAAACCATTTACAGGCTAATTATCGACCCGGATGAGTTCTACCTGATGAACAACAGGTGGGACATTGCCGCTGATAATTATATAGAAATCGGGGAAAAGGGTTTCCTGATCCATCACCTTTTTATGACGAACAATAAAAGCCAGATCAATATCGCTTCGGTTCACGATAAATTCAATGATGATTTAAACCTGGCAATAAAGAATTTTAAGCTCGACGACATTTCCCGGATCATTGAAAAGGACACAAGCCTTTTACAAGGAAACCTGAATGGAAATTTATTGCTTAAAAGAGAGAAAGACAGCTATGGTATAATTGCAGATGCCACCATTAGCAGCCTTTATGTATATGATATATCAATCGGTGATTTATCAATTAAAGCAGATAATCCGTCAGCCGGAAGAATGGACCTGGATATGAATTTATCAGGAACAGATAACAAGCTGACAGTGAAAGGATATTATATTCCTGAAGGTGGCAATAATTCAATCAGCATGCATGCTGACATTCAATCGCTTTCAATGAAAACGGTTGAAGTATTTTCGATGGGGCAAATAACAGAAGCATCCGGAACGCTTACAGGAAATATATTTATTAAAGGCGCATCCAATAAACCTCAAATTTCAGGCGAACTTGTGTTTAACAATGTATTTGTAAACCCTGCCGTGCTAAATAACAAATTAGAATTGAAACATGAAACTATCCGGCTAAAAGAGAATGGCATGTACTTTAATTCTTTTACACTTTTGGATGCCGGCAAGAATTCTGCAATTATTGATGGCACGGTTAAAATGAAACAGTTTAAAGATTTCGTTTTTGACCTGCAAGTTAATATGAAAGACTTCTTAATTTTTAATACATCGATAAAAGACAACAAAGAGTTCTTTGGCAGGATGATAGTTGACAGCAAGATTGACGTTAACGGGCCCATGAAACTTCCGGTGGTAAATGCCAAATTTAAAATGAAAAAAGGGTCCAACTTTACATTTGTGGTGCCTGACGAAAAACTTACTACTGACAAAGGTGAAGGTGTAGTGGAGTTTGAAAACTCATCGAATCTGAATTCGATTTTATATAACCCCGAAGAAAAAGCAGCTTCAAAACCCGGCTTTACAGGTATTGACCTCTCTTCGGTCATCGAAATTGATAAGGATGCCACACTGCGCTTATTGATCGATCCATCTACCTCTGATTCGTTGGTAGTGAAGGGCGAAGCCGCTTTAAGCCTGACAATGGACAGAAGCGGAAAAATAAGTCTTACCGGAGCCTATGATCTTGATGAAGGCAGCTACATGGTAACATTTAAATCCATAATTAAAAAGAAATTCGAGATTAATTCAGGGAGCACAATCATTTGGAACGGCGATCTGCTGGATGCAAAAATATCCATCAATGGAACTTATTCCGTCCGTACTTCGCCCTTTAACCTGATGGCTGACCAGATGTCGGGATTAAGCCAGGTTGATCAAGGCGCCTATAAACAAAAGTTTACCTTCCTGGTACTGCTGAAGCTTCGTGGTGAAATTTTACATCCCGAAATAAACTTCGAAATTCAATTACCACCGGAAGATAGAGGCATATTAGGTGGAGCAGTAAATGCAACACTGAATTTACTGAACAACAATCCTTCAGCTCTTAACAAACAGGTATTTGCTTTATTGGTATTAAACAGATTTATACAGGAGAATCCTTTTCAAACAGATGCGGCCATCGGAGCATCAAGCATTGTTCGTACCACAGTAGGCAAATTCTTGTCGGCGCAATTAAATCAGCTAAGTTCAAATATTGTACCTGGTGTCGAATTAAATTTCGATATCCAGTCCTATGATGATTATTCCTCCGGACAGGTACAAGGAAGGACAGAAGTGGCAGTAGGTATCAGGAAGCAACTGTTTAACGAACGCGTAAGTGTTCAGGTGGGTGGTAATGTGGATGTAGAAGGAGCAAAAGCAAAACAAAGTAAGGCAAGCGATATTACCAGCGATATTACAGTAGAGTACAAATTGACTAAAGATGGCCGCTACAGGTTGAAAGGATTCAGGCATAATCAATATGAAGGTGCTATTGACGGGCTGCTAATTGAAACCGGAGTGGCTGTATCGTATGTGCGCGATTTCTACAAATGGAAAAATTTGTTCAGAGCATCCCAAAAAGCAAAAGAGATTAATCAGGCAAAACAAAAGTAATGACATTACTTATAAAAACTTTATGTTATCTGTTCATGATATGGCTGCTTTTAACATCGTGCAGCGGAACAAAACACTTGCCAGAAGGTGAAAAGCTTTATACAGGCGCAGAGATAAAATTAGAATCGGCAGATCATATTAGTCGCAGAAAACACAAGTTTATCAAAGCTTTTGCTAAAGATGCAGTACGCCCCAAACCAAATAAGAAATTTATTGGCTTGCGACCCAAATTGTGGATGTACATGAAAGCTGGTCCAAATCCTCAGAGTAAACTTAATAAGTGGTTCAGAAAAAAGGGAGAGGCTCCTGTTTTGATGAGCAGCATAAAACCCTCTGTTACAGCAGCTATTATTGATGCCAGGCTTTTTAATATCGGAATTTTTAACAGCTTTACCGAATTTAAAAGCATTGAAAAACAACATACCTCCAAAATAATTTACACCAGTCATGTTCAGGTGCCATATACAATTAATAAAATTATATACTCAATTACCGACGAGGACTTAAGTAGCATCATCCTTACAGAAAAGAATCAATCACTGATTAAAGCAGGTGATGATTATAATCTCGACAAACTGAAAAGTGAAAGGAAAAGGGTTGATGCTTTGTTGAAAGATAATGGATATTTCTACTTCAATCCTGATTTTTTACTGTTTAAAGCTGATACATCCGTTAAGCATCGCGATATAACATTACGGCTTACTTTAAAGGACAGCATTCCTGAACAGGCATTAAGGGTGTATCGCATTAACAAAGTGTTTATAGATCAGGATTATTCGCTTGACGAGGATGCCGTAAAGCCTAAAGATACGCTATGGTATCAGGGCAATTATTTCCTGGGGAAAGAAACAGAAATGAAAATCAGGCCAAAAGTTATTTCAAGATCTGTTTATCTGAGGAAAAACGAAATCTATTCAAGGAAGAACCATAACATCACGCTGAACCGTTTGATGACCATGGGCAATTACAAATTTGTGCGCATAAATTTTTCAGACAGCGATACTTCAGCAGCAGGATTTTTAGATGTTACTATTTTAATGACACCCATACCGGAGCATACCTTCAGAGCTGAAATAGAAATTGTTTCAAAATCAAATAATTATGCAGGGCCCAGGCTGAATACGAGTCTTTTAAACAGGAATACATTTAAAGGTGCCGAATTATTGAAACTTAGCCTGGCAACATCATTCGAGGCACAATTAGGCGGGACAAATAAAAATCCATATTCTCTTTCTGTTAATCCTCAGATGGAATTATATTTTCCACGTTTTATTTCACCCTTTAAAATTCATAACAACAGTTTGTACATTCCAAAAACACGTTTGTCATTATCATATATCTTTACAAAAAGAGTTGGATATTTCAATATGCACACACTTCAATTCACTTACGGGTACAGGTGGAAAAAAGATATCAGGATTGAACATGAATTAAATCCGGTAGATATAAGTTATACTAAACTATCAAACAAAACAGCCGCATTTAGTGAATTGCTGGCGACAAATTATTTTCTTAAACAAAGCTATGAAGAACAGTTCATTGGTGGAGGCATGTATATACTTACATACAATGAACAGGTTTTGCCATTTAAAACAATGCAATACTTTTTTCAATTTACATCTGAGGCAGCAGGGAATGTTTTTTCGTTGGCTAAAACAATGAGCGGAAAAAAAATATCAGCTAACAATCCATCAAGGGTGGTTGGTGCAGTCTATTCGCAATTTGCCCGCTTAAGCATTGATGGTCGTTGGTATTATAATTTTAGAGATAATAATAAACTGGCAATGAGAGTTTATGCTGGTATTGGCAAACCATACGGGAACTCATCAGTGTTGCCTTACACCAGGCAATTTTTTAGTGGTGGACCTAGCAGTATCCGTGCATTCAATGCTAATTCCGTTGGCCCGGGCACTTACAACCAGAATAACGATAGCATAGGATTTATACAATTAGGTGGTGATGTAAAATTGGAATTAAATTCAGAATATCGTTTTGGAATTTATCGCTTTTTAAAAGGAGCCATATTTGTTGATGCAGGAAATGTTTGGTTGTTAAAATCAAACCCTTCAACATTAGGCGACCCCTTTTCATTTTCCCGCTTCGTAAATGAAATAGCTATAGGTGCAGGAGTTGGCTTAAGAGTGGATGTTTCGTTTTTTATATTACGCTTTGATCTTGCAACACCTTTGCGGAAACCATGGCTTGAACAAAATAATAAATGGGTGATCGATGAGATCAACTTCGGGAGTTCAGGCTGGAGAAGAGAAAACCTGATTTTAAATATTGCCATAGGGTATCCTTTTTAGAACACCATCCTCATTTCTGTTGACGAGAAAAAGAAACTGCGGGTAAATGCAGATACCATAAATTTTGAAGGCGTTTTGGGTGCAGAATTCAATCAGATCCGACAATTTTCAGGAAAAAGTACAGCTGCGATAATCAGATTAATGGAAGTTTTACTTATTATTCAGGAGTTTGCTACAAATGAAATATATATAAAGGCTGTTAATCCCATTGGCATCCTGCCTTCTCTGCTCATCATCCGAAGCCCCGGCAAAGGATAAAAAGCTGCGACGGGTGAAGCAGGATGAACGCTGTAGTTTAACCGGCTTTGTAGAACAAAATATAACATATGACATAAAAAATGGTCAATGTACAATCTTTTTTTTCGCCCCTATCGCACAAATACACACAAATTCCTTAACTTAGTGTGGTAAGAACCCCGGGGCCGGCAAGGCAGATGCCTGCCGGCACTTATATGCAAGCTGAAATAAAAAATAACAATTAAGATATGGGACTATTTTCCAGAAAGTCAGACCTGATTACAGTAATTGCAATAGTGATTATAACCATTTCAATCAGTATTTTTGATTTCAATAATTTGAGTTGGACTACGAATAGTAAGAGTTATATTGGATTACTTATTTTTTTTATACTGATATTATTCAGATACTCAATTATTAAAAATTCAAAGGAATAATTAAAGGATCTCAGAAACATATAGCCAGCGCATAATCGGGTAGACGGCTCCGGTCATTATAGACGGTAATGCCTCCCACTTTTGTCTGCCACAATGAAATGAAGGCAGAACACCTGAAAGGAACAATGTTCACAAAATTGAACAAGGCAAATGAGCCTATTTTATCGAATAATAAGTTTAATATTGATTGATCATGTCAATTCAGTCATTTATTACGTTATTACTTTTATTATTTGAAATCTGCTGAATAAATAATACCAGCCAGTGAAAAAATTATTTTTAGTTGCAGGCTTTAGCATTGTTTTTACAGGTGCATGTGGACAAGCTGATAGTGTACAATCCAGCAAAGTGTATTGTCTGAACTATAAATACGAAATTCCGCTTACCATTGGTCAATATGCGCTTGATTTTTATTTATTAAGCCTGTTAACAAATAAGCCTGCACTGAATACACAACAAATAAATTCCTTAAACAAAACCAACATTTGGACATTTGACAGACGAGCTGTCAACCAAAGTTATAACGAAGCAAGCCGTAATAAAGCCCTGACAGCTTCAGATTGGGGGATGAACATTATGGCAGCGCTGCCGGCTTTATTATTACTTGATAAAAAAATACAGAAAGACTGGTACGATGTTTTATTCCTGTATGTTGAAACACAGGCGGTAAATTTATTATTTACTTACTCAGGGCCATTACTTACAACGCGAAAAAGGCCAATAGTTTACATGCCTGCAGCACCGATGGATGAAAAATTGAAAAGCGGTACCACCAACTCATTTTTTAGCGGACATACCTCAACAACGGCAGCAGCTTCTTTTTTTATAGCCAAAGTTATTAGCGATTATCATCCCGAGTTGGGTGCAAAGAAATGGTTATTGTTTGCGGCTGCACTTATCCCTCCTACTTTTGTCGGATATCAAAGGTACAGAGGCTTTAAACACTTCCCAACAGATATTGCAGCAGGAACAGCTATTGGAGCAACAATTGGGATTTTAACACCTCATCTTCATAAAAAAAGAAGCATGTACAATCTTTCCGTTGTTCCAATTACCGGTCAATATAATGGCCTTGTGGTGAATATTAATTTTTAGTTATCCGGCACAACAGAAAAAACAACACTACCAGTGCTATTTTGAATTTGATCGTATCAATCTTATGAGTGTTGCCGTTAGAATGCTTGTTCCAATTTGCACAACTGTTAACTTCAGGGAGTTCACAAAATACTCCCCGAAGTTTTGGAAGGTATCGCCAATCATTCTCTCCTGCAAAACAACTTTATGCCTGAGGCTGAGCTTTGCCAGCTTGATATCCTTATCTGTTCTGAGCTTTGTAAAGTCGGTATATTTCTCCATCCTAAGTGCTTTTACTTTTGGTTAATCATCATCGTCAGAAAAAAGAATTTTGGAAATATTCTTTATTATACTTCTTCCAATAATAGCTTTCCTGAATAAGAAAACAACGATCAGAACCAGCAAAAAAACTGCTGCCGAGATAAGAAATCCCTGTGAGAGGTTTCCTGTTCGTGCACCATACCAGAAACTAAACGAAAACATCAGGAATATGGCGACTGCAAAAACAGAGAAAAGAACAGTAATAAAGGTGAACAGGAAAACTCCTGCCCTGGTCGACCTTTGCAACAAATCCAGCTTAAAAATATCCAGTTTTGCCTGCAAATAATCTTTCATCACATCTGTAACCGACGATAGGTTCTTCGATAAATCGCTCTTGGCCATGAATATTCAATTAAATTAATATTTATACCTGTTTTCCAGTCGGCTTTTTTGCCTTCCTTGCCTTGTCCTCAACCTTTTGGGCGGCTTTATTTTTTTCCTCTGTTACCTTTTCATCCACCTCTTTTTCAAGATTTGAGATCTTGCTCTTCAGTTCATCCACAAAGTTGTTAACCTGTTTTTTCATATTGTCCACCTGGTCCTTCACAGATTCAGTAACATCTGAAGTAATCTTCTTTGATTTTTTCTTTATATTCTTTCTCGTTTTACTTCCTTTGTCAGGGGCGTAAAGAATGCCTATTACTGCACCTGCTGCAGCACCTGCTAAAAATCCAATTAATGCATTTGAAGTTGATTTTTTCATAACTTTTTATTTTTTTAAATTCACAATTTTTCTAATATAAGCATTTTTTTTGACAAGAAAAAAATTTTTTCATTATTTCATTATTTCAGGATCATTTCCATACCTTAAACATTAAAGCCGGCAAGGCACACGCCTGCCAATTATTAGTTGCAATACTGAAAGAATTAAACTGAAAAAAACGTCATAAACAAGAATTATGAAAAAACTGCTTTTTTTCTGGAATGAATTGAAGGCAACTTTCTGGTTTATTCCTGTCCTGATCATTCTTCTTTCAATACTGCTGGCAATCGGATTCGTTTATACTGAACAGATCATTACTTTCTCACACGAAGGTCTGGGACGTTTCTTTTTTGTCAGCAGCGCAGATTCTGCCCGCAGCATACTCTCTACCATATCAGGGGCCATGATCGGAGTTGCCGGCACTGTCTTTTCAGTTACACTTGTGGCATTAACCCTGGCTTCTTCGCAATTAGGCCCGCGACTGATAAAAAACTTTATGTATGTGAGGCTTAATCAAATTGTGCTGGGCTCTTACATATCTACTTATTAATACTGCCTTATTGTTTTAAATTCTATAAAAGAAACCAATGGACATTCCTTCATCCCATCCCTTTCCATACTCATAGCAATTTTTGCGGCGATTGCAAATATCATTTTGCTCATTGTTTTTATCCACCAAATCGCCATGAGCATTCAGGCAGATAAAGTTATTTCTGATATCGCAGCATTTATCTCAAAACAAGTCAGGGTTTTGTTCCCCGAAAAAATTGGTGATGAACCAGGTGCTGAAAAGGAGTTGGCTGTTGACGCTATTAAGTCGGGATATGCAAACATTGTATCCGTTAAAAGCCCCAAAAGCGGTTACCTTCAATACATTGATGGTGAATCTTTATTGAATGTTATGACAAATTATAATGCATTATTTGAGATTAATTACAGACCCGGCGGTTATTTAGTGGAAGGAACTGAGTTAGGAAAATTCTATACCAATAAAAAAGCTGAAAAAGATGAGTTAGAAAAGATTCTTTATAAATTTGTTATTGGAAAAACAAAAACCGCCCAACAAGACCTTGAGTTCTCAGTTCATCAAATGGTTGAAATTGCAGCACGGGCACTTTCACCTGGGATTAATGACCCTTATACGGCAATTGCCTGCATCGACAATTTAACAGCAACATTGTGTTACCTTGCGCAGGTAAAATTTCCGTCAAAATACCGTGTCGACGAGAAAAAGAAATTACGTGTAATTGCAGATACCATAGATTTTGAGGGTGTTTTGGATGCAGCCTTCAATCAGATCCGTCAGTTTTCGGCAGGAAGTACAGCTGTTATAATCAGATTAATGGAAGTTTTGCTAATTATACATGAGGTTGCTAAAAATGAAAGTTACAAAAAGGCTGTTATTAAACATGTAAAGATGACGCTAAATGTAGGCAAAGAATCAATTAGGGAAAAGAATGACCTTAAAGACTTATTAGAGAGATCAAAAAAGATAATCGAAAAATGAAGATTCGGCACCAATAGTCGGCTGCTTTGACATTTTCAGGCAGTTCATGCCAAAATGCATTACAAAAGACAGAAAGTCTTTATATTTGAACATTTTATTATGACACCGGGCAATTGAACCGATAAAATTAACGATTCATATTTTCAGAACCAATCAGATAAATCATGGTTAAAGACAGAATATACATACAAGACTGGTTGACACTAAAACCATACGAAAAGCAAATTCCTACCGATCTCTATTACCTGAAGCTGAGCAACCAGATAAAACAGAGTATTCTGGTCAATAAGGGTTCATTGGCATTACTGATCTATTTAAGCATGGATGAAATAAACCTCTTATCCTGCTTCCTTGCAGCATATCTCGAGGATATTGTCTCAGAAACAAATCTTTGGAATACTTTCGTTAAGCAACATACCAAACTTTACAAAAAACCTTTGCCTTTTTACAATACTGATGAATATTTTCATGAAGAGATCAACACAGAAGACGTTTGTTTCCTCATCTGGTTTTTCATTAATAACATTCAAAAGGAAAAGTTTATCACCCCGGTCAACGACTTTATTTTTGAAACTGGTGAAATCGTTATGGAGGTTCTTGATGCAGCATGGGAATATGCCCCTGAAAACAACTATCTTAAAACGTTTTATACCATCGATAAGAATGAAACAGACTATTATATTGCCCGCGGGCTAATTGATAATATTCTTTATGGTTCTTATTTGTTTTTCCCGGATACGCTCATTGAATTGCAAAAAACCGAACTCGAAATAATTGAAAGACATGGTGATAGCGAAAATATTTTATCATTTTTAAAGGGAAACAGGGATTCTCACCTTCTTCAGGCTCATACACATTTATTAAGCCTCAAGGGCAAAGAATGGGCAGCAAAATTATTGGGCGACAGTCATCCATTGCACACACATTTTCTTAATATTTCGCAAAAAATACTCGGCTTTTTCCTGTATAAAGGCCAGGATGAGAAAGACATCTTCATTGAGCACATTGCTTCCGGCAAAAAATTTAATTTGACAAAAAAATCATTCGACCATTCTGAAACCCTTATTAAGCCCGACACCATTTTGTTCATAAGTATTGTGCAGTGGCGAAATGAGTGGTGGTTTTCGGGGGTTTATTATCAAACCGAATTTAACGCCGATCTAATTCTGGATGAAAAAAACTCTGTAGAAAGCAGAATGGCGGTTAGCTTTTTAGACCATCAGGAACAGAATATCGACCAAGTGCTTCAGATGCAATTCGATGCCTTTAAAGAAATTGCCCACGGATCACAAATTGTTTTCATTGAATCGGATCAGATCGGGGATTTCATAAGAAAGTATATGGATCAACACAGAGATTCGCTTAAGCTTTCAAAAAAAGAACGGGAAGATGCAGAAAAAAGAGCCAGGGCCGAAGGATTTTTTGGCGAAACCCACGATTCATACGATTTTTCGAAAGAACCGGAGAGCGGCCTCGTCTTCTTTAACCCTAACAGTGGAATAGAATTAGCTTTTGGAATAAACAGCGCTTTTCCTTCTGCCAAAAATCAATTTTTTGACCCTGAAGAAAGTAAAGACCATCTTTTAAGTTTACTTATGGCCGATGAGTTTTCCAAAGAATTAGTATTATACTGCATGGATAATTATAAAACAAAAATACCGTTTTTAAAAACTGCAGAAGGGAAAATGTTTTTAGAAGATCTTGATTTTTTACTGCGTTTCTGGAAAAAAGAAAACTACTTTTCAAAACCCGCAATATCATTCACCGGCCAAGGAAAAGGTCAGATGATATAACGCTATTGATACATTTCCGGAATGATCAGTCAACATAAAAAATTGAAGTGTATGCCAGGATGCTTACAAATGGTATTAAATATCGATAACAGATGCTGTAGGAGGAGACCACAAATGCCAGCCACACATCATAGAAGTTTAGACTGAAGAAAAAAATAATAAATAATTGCCAATTCTTGCTTATTACAAAAGAATACCCTATTTTTGCAGCCCGAAATTAGAAAGTAAATAGTAATATGTATTTAACGTCAGAAAACAAACAGGAAATTTTCAAGGAGTATGGTAAATCGGAATACGATACCGGCTCAGCTGAAGGTCAGATTGCGCTTTTTACATTCCGTATCAAACACCTTACTGATCACTTGAAAATCAATAAGAAAGATGTTGCTACCAGGCGGTCGCTCGTACTCCTCGTTGGTAAACGCAGAAGGCTGCTCGACTACCTGAAGAAAAATGATATTGAAAGATATCGTGCAATCATCAAAAAACTAGGGATCAGGAAATAAGATCCTTCCTACCGGATATACAAAAGGCAATTTTCTTTTACAATTGCCTTTTTTTAATCCTTTAACGACGTAAACCTTAAAACAAACATGACAAACAACGGAATTCTGAAATCATTCTCTCTGAAGGACGGAAGAACGATTTCAATTGAAACCGGCAGGCTGGCAAAGCAGGCCGACGGTGCTGTAGTAGTACGCATGGGCAACACCATGATACTGGCAACAGTAGTAGCAAACAAAGAAGCAAAGGAAGGACTTGATTTCCTTCCGCTAACAGTAGAATACAAAGAAAAATATGCCGCAACGGGCAAATTCCCGGGTGGATTTTTCAAGCGTGAAGCCAGGCCCTCCGAGCAGGAGATCCTCATTTCGCGCCTTATCGACCGGGCCCTCAGGCCATTGTTTCCCGACAGCTGGCGCAATGAGACCCAGGTTCTGCTTAGCCTGATCTCAGGCGAAAAAGATGTAGCCCCCGATGCATTGGCAGCCCTCGCGGCTTCCGCTGCACTGGCAGTATCAGATATTCCCTTTAACGGCCCCATTTCAGAGGTGCGCGTGGCAAAGATCAACGGTGAGTTCGTGATCAACCCATCTCTATCCGACATGGAAATTGCCGAGCTCGACCTGATCGTTGCCGGAACGCTCGATAACATTAATATGGTAGAAGGCGAAATGAAAGAGGTTTCTGAGGCCATGATGCTCGAAGCTATAAAATTCGCCCACGAATCGATAAAGGAACAATGCCGCGTGCAGATCGAACTCGCTGCGGAAGTGGAAAAAGCTCAGACAAAACGTGAAGTTGAGTCCATTTCATCAAATGAAGAACTTGAAAACAAGATGAAGGAAGCCACCTACGACAAAGTCGTTGCGCTGGTTAAAACTTTCAATAATAATAAACATGAGCGCAGTGATTTTCTCAAGGAAATTCGCAACGAATTCCTCGAAACCCTCACTGAAGAAGAGCTGGAAGAAAACGAAGGCATACTCAAAACGTTTTTTCACGACATGCACAAGGAGATCGTGCGCGATGTGGTCCTCAACGAACGTATCCGCCTCGACGGGCGTAAGCTTGATGAGATCAGGCCTATCTGGTGCGAAGTTGACTATCTGCCCTCGGCACATGGTTCAGCCATCTTCACACGCGGAGAAACCCAGTCGCTGGTAACCACCACCCTGGGCACCAAACTCGACGAACAGGTGATCGACGGCGCTGTGATCGAAGGAAAATCAAAATTTATCCTGCACTATAACTTTCCCGGCTTTTCAACCGGCGAAGCAAAACCCATCAGGGGAACAAGCAGGCGTGAGATCGGCCATGGAAACCTGGCCATGCGCGCACTGAAAGGAATGATCCCCAACAGCGAAGAAAACCCCTACACCATCAGGATTGTTTCCGACATCCTCGAATCAAACGGATCCTCATCAATGGCTACCGTTTGTGGCGGAACACTCTCGCTTATGGACGCAGGCGTAAAAATACATAAACCGGTATCAGGTATTGCCATGGGACTGATATCTGATATGGAAACAGGAAAATATGCCGTTTTATCAGATATCCTGGGCGATGAAGACCACCTGGGCGATATGGACTTTAAGGTAACCGGAACCCGCGATGGTATTACAGCCTGCCAGATGGATATTAAGGTCGACGGCCTTTCGCACGATATCCTCGCCGAAGCTCTCGAGCAGGCACGAAAAGGCAGATTGCACATCCTCGATGAGATGGCCAAAACCATGAGTGAACCACGTAAGGATTATAAACCTCACGTTCCGCGTATCGAGAAAATGATCGTAAGCAAAGAATTCATTGGTGCCATCATTGGTCCCGGCGGAAAAATAATACAGGATATTCAGGCAACAACCAACACAACCATTACCATTGAAGAAGAAGGAGAATTTGGAATGGTTGATATTTTTTCAGAAGACAAAGCATCGATTGAAGCTGCGAAAAACAGGATAAGGCAAATCATCGCAGTACCTGAAGTGGGCGAAGTTTATAAAGGCAAGGTAAAAACCATAACAAACTTCGGCGCATTTATCGAAATCCTTCCCGGTAAAGATGGTCTGTTGCACATCTCAGAGATTGATTGGAAGCGTACGGAAGATGTTGAAAAAGTGCTCAAAGTTGGTCAGGAACTGGAAGTTAAGCTCATTGGACTGGATCCGAAAACAGGAAAGCTGAAATTATCGAGGAAAGTGCTGTTACCAAAACCCGAATAAAAACCCAAATATTTGTGTAACACCACCGGTGGCTTTGCGTATAAGATGCTACTGGTATTGTTAAAAACTGAAGCAGACGGGATAACAATCAACTTCAGGCCTTTAAAGCAATTCAGATCAGTGATTTAACCAAATACTAATGAACGCTGGTGTATGAGGCAACTAAAAATTACCAAACAAGTTACAAACAGGGAAACCGCATCTCTCGACAAATATCTTCAGGAGATTGGCAAGGTTGAACTGATCTCTGCTGACGAAGAAGTAGCACTTGCGCAACGCATCAAGCAGGGCGACCGTATTGCCCTCGAAAAACTCACCAAGGCAAATCTGAGGTTTGTGGTTTCCGTATCAAAGCAATATCAGAACCAGGGGCTCAGCCTCCCCGACCTCATCAATGAAGGAAACCTCGGGCTTATTAAGGCTGCACAGCGCTTCGACGAAACACGCGGTTTTAAATTTATCTCGTATGCCGTTTGGTGGATCCGCCAATCGATATTGCAGGCCCTGGCCGAGCAGTCGAGGATTGTCAGGCTGCCGCTCAACAAGATCGGTTCGATAAATAAGATCAATAAAGCCTACGCCAAGCTGGAACAGGAGCATGAGCGTGAGCCCAATGCAAGCGAAATTGCAAGCCTGTTGGAGATCACTGAAAATGAAGTTAAGGAGTCGATGAAAAACTCAGGGCGCCACGTATCGATGGATGCCCCACTGGTGCAGGACGAAGACAATACCATGTATGATGTCCTCAGAAGCGACGAATCTTCAACTCCCGAGTCGCAATTGCTTTATGATTCGCTGAAAAAAGAGATCGACAGGGCCATATCCACGCTTACACCTCGTGAAGCTGATGTGGTAAGGCTCTATTTCGGACTGAATAGCAAGCACCCGATGACCCTGGAAGAGATCGGCGAGAAATTCGACCTTACCCGCGAACGCGTGAGGCAGATCAAGGAAAAAGCCATTCGCCGACTGAAGCATACCTCGAGAAGTAAAATATTAAAAACATATTTAGGATAAGGAAAAGCGGGTTATGCCCGCTTTTTTTATGCAAGAATGTTTATTTTTACAAAAAAAACCATGGCACATCTGATCGCACCATCACTTTTATCAGCAAACTTTGCGCATCTGGCCAAAGACATAGAAATGATCAATCGCAGCGAAGCCGACTGGTTTCATGTTGATGTGATGGATGGTGTATTTGTACCCAATATTTCATTTGGTTTTCCTGTCATCAGAACGATAAAGGAATATGCACAAAAGCCCCTGGATGTGCACCTGATGATTGTCGATCCCGATCGTTATCTTGATCGTTTTAAAGAAGCCGGGGCCGATATCATCAGCGTTCAGTATGAGGCATGTACACACCTCCACCGCAGCATTCAAAGCATTAAATCGCTCGGACTGAAAGCCGGCGTTGTACTCAACCCGCATACCAGCGTTTTTGTCCTGGAAGATATCCTGGCAGATGTTGACATGGTTTTGCTGATGTCGGTAAACCCGGGTTTTGGCGGACAAAAATTTATCCGGAACACCCTGGACAAAATCAGCCGCCTCAGGGAACTTATCCTCCGCACCAAATCAAAAGCTCTGATTGAAGTGGATGGAGGGGTAAATCCCGCCAATGCCATTGAGCTTATCCGCAGCGGTGCAGAGGTGCTTGTTGCCGGCAATTCCATCTTTGCCTCCGACAATCCTGAGGAAACCATCAGCAAGATGAAAAACATTAAGATTTAGCAGGTTTCGATCCTTCGCGAGTAGCTCAGGACCTTAAATATATCATCATGATAAAACATTGGAAGTCATCAAAAGGATGCTATGTATACCGCATACTTTCAGGTCGTGCCAACGTCTACATGATCAATAGCGGAGGCGCATTTTACCTTATCGACACCGGAAGGAGTAACGTAAGGGAGAAACTCATAAAAAACTTCAAAACAATAATTAATGATGAAAAACTCTCTGCTCTCATTCTTACCGCCGACTCCCTGAGCGTGATCGTCGACAATGAAATTGCCATTGTCGGGGATGCCCTTTTTGGTATTTCCAGGCGCTCTGTGATGCCGCCCTTTGCCAATGACCGTGCCCTGATGGTTAAAAGCTGGCATAAACTTCTTGAAACAGGCTGCAACATTTTTTTGCCCGGCCATGGTAGTGAAGTAGATAGAATACTGCTTGAGTATTCATACAACAGATACAAAAACAAATTTTAGCCTCAATCTGTTTTATGCAATTATTTATCGAACCAATCGCCAGTCAGAATGTTATGTTACAAAGCACTTCAAGGAAAGCCCTAAAACAGGCATATGCCGGCAATAAATGAACATAATGCTGATCACTGAAATAAAAATATGAAAATCCTTCTGACCGGGGCAACCGGATATATTGGTAAAAGAATCCTACCCGTCCTCGTGCAGAAAGGGCATCATGTGATATGTTGCGTAAGGGATAAAAAGCGTTTTTCACCTCCCTCCTCTCTGCTTCCCCATATCGACATCATCGAAGTTGATTTCCTTGAGGAAGAAAGCCTGAAAGTTATTCCAGGTGATATCGATGGAGCCTATTACCTGCTTCATTCCATGTCTTCATCAAAAAATTATCAGGAACTGGAAAAACGCTCTGCCATTAATTTCAGGGAGGCAGTAGAAAAAACAAAGGTCGATCATGTGGTTTATCTCACAGGAATTATCAATGAAGATCATTTATCAGACCATCTGACCTCAAGAAAAAATGTTGAAAATGAGCTTATCAAAGGAAGTTACAACTTTACTGCTCTGCGTGCAGGAATCATTATTGGCTCCGGAAGCGCATCCTTTGAGATCGTCCGCGACCTTGTTGAAAAATTGCCCCTTATGGTTGCTCCAAAATGGCTCAATACCAAATGCCAGCCCATAGCCATAAAAAATGTTATCCAGTTTCTCACAAAAGCACTGTTCAACGCTGATACCTATAACCAGGATTTTGATATCGGGGGACCTGATATTCTTACCTATAAGGAAATGCTTCTTGGTTATGCCAGGGTGCGTAAGCTAAAACGGCTAGTAATCACTGTTCCGGTAATGACGCCACGATTATCGTCGTACTGGTTGTATTTTGTTACCGCAACCTCTTATAATCTGGCGGTAGCCCTTGTCGACAGCATGAAGGTAAATGTTGTTTGCCGTGATACCAGGATCAATGATATTCTGGATATTAAACCTATGACATACCTGCATGCATTGGAACGCTCTTTCATTAGGATCGAGCAAAATGAAGTGGTTTCGAGTTGGAAAGACTCACTTGTCAGTGGCCGCATAAACATACAGATATCTGATTTCCTGAATGTTCCAAAATATGGTTGTTTTATCGACAAACGCGAACGTACAGTACAAAACCGTGATAACACCATCAGCAAAATATGGAATATCGGAGGCGAAAGGGGTTGGTATTATGCCAACTGGCTCTGGCAGATCAGGGGGTTTATCGACCAAATGGCCGGTGGCGTGGGGCTGAATCGTGGCCGGACCAATCCCGACAGTGTACACCCCGGCGATGCCATAGATTTCTGGCGTGTTTTATACTGTGATAAGCAAGAAGGAAGGCTGCTTCTTTTTGCCGAAATGAAACTCCACGGGGAGGCATGGCTCGAATTCAGGCTTACCGGCAATACGCTTATTCAGACCGCCACTTTCAGGCCCAGGGGTTTATTCGGAAGGCTATACTGGGTTCTTGTATATCCGTTTCACGGCATTGTTTTCAGAGGCCTGATAAAAGAGCTGGCCCGGGCCGGATGATCATGACATAAATCTTCGCATGAGCCATATTTCTCAGCTATTTGCATAAGCCGGATAAAATAAAATAATACATTTGCAAAAAATCAACATATCATGAACGAAGAAATATATACCCTCAAACCTGAACGCCTGTGGCACTACTTTGGCGAAATCCTGAAGATCCCCAGGCCATCGAAAAAGGAAGAAAATATTGCCGCTTACCTGATGGCGTTTGGCAAGGAGCACGGATTGGAAACCCTCCGCGACGATATTGGTAACGTGATCATACGCAAACCGGCCTCGGCAGGCAAGGAAAATGTAAAATCTGTAGTTTTACAAAGCCATATGGACATGGTATGCGAAAAAAATGCAGATACCGTACACGATTTCGACACTGACCCCATTGAAGCCTTTATCGAAGATGGATGGGTTACGGCCAAAGGCACCACCCTCGGTGCCGACGACGGCATTGGCATTGCCGCCCAGCTGGCCATACTGGAAGCTGATGATATTGAACACGGCCCGATCGAATGCCTGATCACTGTTGATGAGGAAACAGGCCTTACAGGTGCCTTCGGCCTTGATCCTGAAATACTGCAAAGCCGCATCCTGCTCAACCTCGACTCGGAAGACGACGGCCAGATATTTATTGGCTGCGCCGGCGGCAGAGATACTGTTGCTGAGCTTCCCTATTCAAAAGAAGATGTACCGGCCGGATACAAAGCATATAAAATATCAGTTACCGGGCTGCGTGGTGGTCATTCGGGCGACGACATCCAGAAAGGATACGGCAATGCCAACAAGATCCTTAACAGGTTTTTGTGGAATGCGTCAAAGGAATACGGCCTGCTCCTGTCGGAGTTTAATGCCGGAAACCTCCGCAATGCAATTGCCCGCGAAGGTTTTGCCGTTGCCATGATCCCCGAAGGCCAGGCAGGTAATTTTGAACGTTTTGCCGGCAAATTCAATGATACGGTAAAAGCCGAACTGAAAGCCACTGAGCCAGGGCTTACTTTAGCCTGTGAACAAACCGATACACCTGCCTTCATCATTGATATAAACACCCAGAACAAACTTCTGAATGCCGTATATGCCTGCCCACACGGCGTGATCGCCTGGTCGCAGGATATTGAGAATTTTGTGGAAACTTCAACGAACCTTGCTTCGGTAAAATTCAAGGATAAGCATATCCTTATCACCACCAGCCAGCGATCGTCAGTTGAGTCGTCCAAGAACGACATCTGCGCCATGGTGGCCAGCACATTCCGGCTTGCGGGGGCAAAAACCATGCATACCGACGGATATCCCGGATGGACACCAAACCCGGATTCTGAGATCGTTGATATTACGGCAAAGGTCTATGAAGACCTGTTTGCGACGGAACCTGAAGTGCTTGCGATCCACGCCGGACTGGAATGCGGACTTATCGGCGACAAATATCCCGACATGGATATGGTATCATATGGTCCTACAATCAAGGGTGCCCACAGCCCCGACGAACGGATCAACATTAAAACCGTTGAAAAGTTCTGGGATATGACCCTGGAGATATTAAAAAGAATACCCGCCGAATAAATTGACCTGATGAGGAGTATTATCGGGAAGACGTATCTTGTCAGGCAGCAGACACTTTCTAAATACCTACTCCTACTCCTATCCTGAAAATAGGATTACTGTATGGTGAGTTGATATCGTCGAGCAGGTTCCACAAAACCGTAATGCCAACAAAGGCGCGACTGCTGATCCATTGGCGGTAGCCAGCGCCGATAAAGACGCTCGACACCCATGAACGTTCTTTTTCCAATTCATTGTTCGGGCCCAAATAGATGAACTGATCGTAGTTCAGCGCTTCGTACTCGGCGTGAAGAAACAGGTCGTTAAAGAAAAAAAGGTAATAGCGGCCGAAAACACCTGCTCCGTAATTATTTGTCGTATATTTAAAATAACTATCGTTATACCGGTAGTAGTTATAGGTAAAGCGGAGCCCGATATCAAAACTTGGCGATAAGCGGTATCCCACCAGGGGTGCAATCATCAGGTTGGTACCATATGACGAGATGCCAAATCCGAGCCCTCCCCCTACATAAAATCTGTTCTGTATACTGAAGTCGTTCTTCGTTTGGGACGAAGGTTGACCGAATTGCGCATATGTTGGTTGTATGGATCCAACGAGCAGCAGGAGGATAATAAGAATGGTGAATTTATGTTTAAGCATACTGTAATCAGAATAAGTGAAAGAGCAAAGATAAGGGATTCGGAGAATATTCGAAAGCCTGATCTCAAACAATATTCTCATAATAATAACGTATTGCTAATGCAGAAAATTATGATAGTGACCGTTATGACCGGGCCGGAAGGATTTCATTCATAAGAATGTACTACCTTTGTTGCGAAGATGAACATGTTTCTGAAATATACAAAAATTTTACTGTTCGCCATCGTTTTGACGGGCCTGGCCTTATCGTCCTGCCGTAAGGAGATGGAAGTTGATGACAATCCTTCGCTGAAGCTCAGTTTTTCTGCTGATTCCATCATCTTCGATACGGTGTTCACCACAATTGGTTCCATTACACGAAACCTGAAAGTTTACAACAGGCACGACAAGGCGCTTAATATCTCAAGTATCAGGCTGATGGGTGGCGAAAGCTCAAGCTACAGGATCAATATCGACGGTAATCCCGCTGTCCAGGAGCACGATATCGAGATTGCCGGCAACGACAGCTTATTCATCTTTGTGCGTGTGAGCATCGACCCAACTTCAGCCTTAACCCCTTTTGTTGTTTCCGATCAGATATCATTCATCACCAATGGCAATGAACAAAGCGTGGTGCTTGCTGCCTGGGGGCAGGATGCGCATTATATCATTGCCGATAAGAACCTTGGCAACCTCAAATACAAGATCGTTGCCCCGGAAGACAGTTCGGTGAGCTGGCCGGCCGATAAACCTTACCTCGTTTATGGTTATGCCGTAGTTGACTCAACCGGCAGCCTGAGCATTGAAGCTGGCGCGAAGATCCATTTCCATAACCAGTCGGGATTGTGGGTATATAAAGGCGGTAGCATCAAGGTTATGGGCACACAGGAAGATCCGGTAATATTTCAGCAGGACAGGTTGGAGCCCTATTTTCGTGACCTGCCCGGGCAATGGGACAGGATATGGCTGAACGAGGGTAGCGTGAACAATGAGATCAATTATGCAGTGATACGCAATGGGTTCATCGGGCTGCAGGCGGAAACACTGCAGGAGCCCATGGGCAATCAGCTCATCCTAACCAATACCATTATCGAAAACATGAGCGGCATCGGTATTTTGGGCCGCTATTATGCTATTACAGGGGTAAACAATGTTGTGGCAAATTGCGGACAGATCGGGCTTCTGTTACAGGGCGGCATTTACGACTTCCGCCATTGCACATTTGCAAACTATTTCAGGGAGGCCGTAAGGCAGGATCCCAACCTGGCCATAACCAATTATTACCTCGATCCCAACGACGTATTGTTTGTGTACAATACCGATGCATATTTCGGCAATAGCATCATTTATGGCAACAGGCAGGAAGAGATCTACCTGGATTCGGATGGTGCCGGCGACTTTATCTATACCTTCGACCACTGCCTGCTGAGCACTGCAATGAATATTGGCGACGAAAACCTCTTCCCGGGTAGCATCAAAAACCAGGAACCTGTCTTCGTCGACCGCGATAAAAATAATCTTGCCCTCGACACCCTCTCACCGGGTATCGACCAGGGCGATATCAATGTGATCAACTCCTCGCCCCTGTCCACCATTATCGACAAGGATATACTCGGCATCAGCCGCATCAGTTTGCCCGATATTGGCGCTTATGAATACAGGCCTGAGTAATGAGCCAGGATCAGCCTGAAGTATTATAATTATCAGATTTATAGCAGATCGCAATTGCTGACTGCACTTCCAATACACAGAGAATATCCAAAGCATTTCAACCAAATCCAAAAACTTATATTTTTGTATTTTTGATGCTCACCAAATCAAATGGCTCATGAAAAGCTTCATCAAATTAATTCCTGCCATCACCCTGATCATCCTCCTGACCGGATGTATGCAAAGGATGAATGAACAATCAACAGAAAAATCCATGAAGATCACGAAAGAAATTTTCGGACAGCTTGATACAACAGAAGTATATCTGTTCACGCTTTCAAACAGTAACGGAATGACAGTAAGGATCACCAATTACGGCGGGATCGTTACTTCTCTGTTGGTCCCCGACAAAGAAGGAAAGCTTGCCGATGTTGTGCTGGGTTTCGACAGTTTGCAGTCATATCTCGACGGTCATCCCTATTTTGGCAGTATTGTGGGCCGCTACGGTAATCGCATCGCCAAAGGTAAATTCAGCATTGATGGCGAAGAATATACCCTTGCTACCAACAATGGCCCCAACCATTTGCATGGGGGCCTGAGGGGCTTCGATAAGGTAGTATGGGATGCTGAAACCATTGAAAACAACGACAGCGCAGCTTTGATACTAATCTATAATAGTCCTGATATGGAAGAAGGCTACCCGGGTAACCTCAAGGCCAGGGTAAGCTATATCCTGAACAACGACAATGAGCTAAAAATCCGGTATTTTGCCACAACCGACAAGGCTACACCCATCAACTTAACGCATCATTCATATTTCAATCTCAGCGGCTCAGCGCAAAATGCGCTTGACCATATCCTGATGATCGATGCCGATAAATATGTTGCTGTCGACGAAACACTTATTCCAACCGGAAACCTCGTAGGACTGGATAATTCACCAATGGATTTCCGCACTCCCACAGCCATCGGTGAGCGTATTGATGAGGTAGAAGGCGGTTACGACCATACCTATGTGCTGAACAACAGGGGTGAACTGCTAAAAGTGGCAGAAGTTTATCATCCTTCGTCAGGGCGTTTCATGGAAGTGTATACAAGCGAGCCGGGCATACAGTTTTATTCGGGCAACTTTCTCGACGGCAGCCTGACAGGCAAAAACGGCATTGTATATCACAAACATCATGGGTTTTGCCTGGAAACACAGCATTTCCCCGATTCACCCAATCAAGATGCCTTTCCGAATACCATCCTACGACCGGGTGAAGAATACAGCTATACAACGATCTATAAATTTTCGAGCAAATAAATTGATTTTGAAAAAAAAGCAAAAGATACAGGAAAAGAATAGCAGGAATTACCTGCAATACGTCGTGCCCGGGCTCATCATGCTTGCTGCACTGCTGATCTTCAACCCCAGCCTGAACAACGGATTCCTGTTGGGATGGGACGACACCGAATACCTGTCCAACAAGGATGTGCAGGAATTTAACGCGGGCAACATTTTTTCCGATTACCATCTTGGCATGTACCAGCCGCTGGCCGTGCTCAGCATTGCAATGAATTATGCTGCAGCAGAGGAATCGCCCGTAGCATATCATGCCACCAACCTTTTCCTGCATATCATAAACATTTTCCTGATTTGGATATTCCTGCTCAGGCTCACCCGAAAGCGCTTTATCGCGGGTATTGGCGCCTTTCTATTTGCCGTGCACCCTATGAATGTTGAACCGGTAGCCTGGATTTCGGCACGAAGTACGCTGCTTTTCACTGCCTTTTATATTGGTGGTTTGATTACTTATATCAGGTACATCGAAAAAAGGCAAGTATTTTTGTTAGTGCTGACCATGGTTCTTGCCCTTGCGGCGCTGTTTACCAAATCACTGGCTATAAGCTTTCCTTTCATATTATTGCTGATCGATTATTACAGAAACAGGAAATGGAGCAGCAGTTTACTGTTCGAAAAACTGCCTTTTTTGCTTTTTTCGGTCATTTTCGGCTATATCACCGTAGATGCAGCCCAAACCTACGGGCATATCAGCGCGCTGCAATATGACTATTCCCTGCCAGATCGTTTTTTCATCCTTTGCCATACCTATGTTTTTTACCTCATAAAATTTGTAGTCCCTATAAAGCTTTCCAGCATTTATGCGTATCCCGAACTTGTTGGCGGCAGGCTCCCTGTAATTTACTACCTGAGTGCCTTCATCCCCCTGGCACTTATCTGGTTTATTTACCTTTACCGGAACAAACAACAAAAGATCATTGCAGGACTGCTATTTTTCAGTTTTGCCGTGGCACCTGTCCTGCCCCTGTTCTGGTCGCGGATATTTGTAGCTGCCGACCGTTATGCTTATCTCTCCTATATAGGATTATTTCTGGTAGCAGGAATCCTGATCGACCGCTTATTACAGGCTAAACATATCAATTACAGCATACGGCATTCGCTTACAGCGATCCTGATCCTATATGGCGCATTTCTGATGTACATCTCCAATATGCAATCCAAATTCTGGATCGATAGCGACATCCTTCTCGGGCGGGCAGTGGATCTCAGCACCAGCGGGCCTGGAAAAGCCCTGGCCCATTTTTATCATGGCAATGTGCAACAGGGCATTGCCGAAAATAAATACACACAAGGACAAACAGCATCCGATGAAGGAATGATCAAAAATGCCTTTACCTACTACCGCATGGCTGTAGCCAATTACGACTCAGTGATCAAATATAACCCCGACTATATGCTGGCATACAGCAACCGCGGAATGATATACGGCACCCTGCAACGCTATAATGAAAAATACTGGGAGATGGCCCGGGAAGATTTTGATCAAGCCATCGAACTTAATCCTGATTATGCCGACAACTATTACAATAAAGCGTGGCTGCTTTATGTGGCCGGCATGAAAGAAGAAGCCTGCAAATACTGGCATAAGGCCGATAGTCTGGGCTCGGTTGTGGCTCCGCAGGTAATTGAACAGAATTGTCGTTAGGGTTCTGGCTGATGCCGGGAAGTCCGGACTATATTACAAGCCAACTCAGTATACCTCGGGCACGAATGTCTGCTCTTCAATGGGAGGCCTCACATAACCTTTACTGATCACACGTTCGGGCAACTCCAGGTCTTCCCTGTCGAGTTTTTCGTATGGGATCATGCTTAGCAGGTGATGTATACAATTCAGGCGTGCCCTTTTTTTGTCGTCAGCTTCCACTACCCACCAGGGTGAGTGCTTTGTATCGGTATAAAAAAACATCTCATCCTTGGCTTTTGAATATTCAACCCACTTGCTCATACTGGCCAGATCGACGGGGCTGATCTTCCAGCGGCGGGTAGGATCCTTTAGCCGTGAGCGGAAACGTTTTTCCTGTTCTTCGGCACTTACCGAAAACCAGTATTTTATCATAATGATGCCTGAATGAATGATCATGTGTTCAAAGTGCGGGCATGAACGAAGGAACTCCCAGTATTCATCGTCGCTGCAAAAGCCCATCACCCGTTCAACTCCGGCCCGGTTGTACCAGCTGCGGTCGAAAAGAACCATTTCACCGGCCGCCGGAAGGTGGGGCACATACCGCTGAAAGTACCATTGTGTTTTTTCCTTTTCGGTAGGATTGCCAAGGGCAACAACCCGGCATATTCTTGAGTTCAGGGTTTGGGTGATTCGCTTGATCGTGCCACCCTTGCCGGCAGCATCCCGTCCCTCAAAAACAACCACAACTTTCAGTCCTTTATGCCTGATCCATTCCTGCAATTTTACCAATTCGATCTGCAGCTTACGGAGTTCAGCTTCGTAAACCCTGTTGGATAATTTAGAAGGTTTAGCGTTCTTTTTATCAGCCATGAGAAATCGTATAGTTGAGTCAAATATAAAAAAATCATTCAAGCATCAATGATTTTACTTAAAAACAATTCTACAGGAATTAATACCTTTGCAGTCAACCATGAACGCCTTCAACATCATTATCACGATATTAACCATTATTGGTTCGCTGGGGATCTTTCTTTTTGGAATGATCCTGATGAGCGAATCGCTTCAAAAAGTTGCCGGCATCCGCATGCGCAGGATATTATCTACCATCACTTCCAACGACTTCAGGGGGGTGATGGCAGGCTTATCCATCACCGGCGCCATACAATCCTCATCAGCCACCACCGTCATGCTGATAAGTTTTGTAAATGCAGGGCTCATATCCCTCAGGCGCTCCTTCAGCCTGATCATGGGCGCCAATATCGGAACAACCATCACAGCCTGGATCATCGTACTGCTGGGCTTTGGGCAAACATTTAATATTACAAGCATTGTTTTGCCACTGGTGGCCTTAAGCCTGCCCTTATTCTTTTCGGGGAATAATATGCAACGTTCCTGGGCCGAATTTATCATCGGGTTTGCGATATTGTTCATGGGGCTGCAATTTCTAAAGTCAAACATCCCTATGGTTGACGAAAGCAGTATGTTCGTGCAACATTTTAAAAACCTTGTCCACTATGGTTTCCTGTCGGTGCTGTTGTTCGTTGGCATAGGCTTTCTTCTCACCATTATTTTCCAATCGTCCAGTGCGGTGATGGCACTCACTTTTGTACTTGCCGTTGATGGTTGGATTTCATTTGATATAGCAGCCGCCATGGTTCTTGGCGAAAACCTCGGCACAACGATTACAGCCAACATTGCTGCCCTTGTTGCCAATCGATCGGCCAAACGCTCCGCGCTCTTTCATGTTCTTTTTAATTTTACCGGCATCATTTGGGCATTGATCCTGTTTGGGTTCCTGACCCGTGCAATCGATTATTTTATGGTTCAAACAACCGGCCATTCCATTGCGAATGACCCTGAATCAATTCCATTTGGACTGGCAATATTCCATACGGGCTTTAATATTCTCAATACCATATTGTTTTTAAGCCTGCTTCCGGCCAGCGAACGCCTGCTTAAAAAGATCATTCCGGGCAGCAAGCTAAAACGACGCGAAAAGTTCAGGCTGGTGCATATCGGGTCGTCCTATCTTTCCACCTCCGAATTATCGCTCATACAGGCTAAAAAAGAGATCATGGTAATGGCCAGCCTGATAGTAAAATTATTTAACCTCGTTCCGGCCCTGATGATCGAGTGGGATGAACCGCAATATGAAAAGACATACAAAAAGATCACAAAATATGAGCGTATCACCGACAGGATCGAAAAGGAGATCAGCGACTATCTGACAAAGGTTTCGGAGAGCAAACTCAGCCACCGGGGAACAGAACAGGTGAGGACCATGTTAAAAATTATTGACGACATGGAAAGCATCGGTGATTCGTGTCGTAAAATGGCCACGGGTATATACCTGAAAAACAAAGAAGGTATTTATTTTATACAGGAGATCAGGGACGACCTCGACCATATGTTCTCACTCATACAATCGGCATTGCTGGTAATGTCAGAAAATGTCAGTAAAGAGAAACCCGACCTTGCTCAGGCATCTGAATTGGAAAATAAGATCAACAGCCTGAGAGACACATTAAAGACAAAGAGTATTGAAAGCATAAAACAGGGAAAGTATACCCACAAAACAGCTACTGTGTTTACTGATCTGGTGCATCATTGCGAGCGCATTGGCGACCATGTCATTAACGTTTCGGAGGCACTATCAAAATAAACAGCCTTAGTTTATTAATCAAGTATTAATCCTGTTTCATACAGATCCGTCCAGCCGGCCATCCACTGATAAGTATAAAAAGCACCCTTATAATTCACATTTTCAAACCAGGGATCGGGATAAGCGGCCAACTCATCAAAAACATTCGCATCAGGAATGAGTTTATATTTGTCATTGATGCGGGTCACACCAGGATCAGCAATCATATTTTCGGCAGCAGCAAAATATGCCCTGAAGACATCATTTTGTTGGCCTACATCAACCCCGCCCGCAGCATAAACACCAAAAATATCATCCACTGACTGGTTTCCTATATTATAAAACACATTGTTGGCGATTTGGAGGTTTTCATTCCCGAATTGCCAGTACGAATCAAGGCTGCCCTCAACGTATTCGACCAAACATCCCCTATCCTGCAAAACCATCACCGAATTTGCAACAGTCCCCGCTCCATTGAGCGAAAATTCCATTATTTTCTTACCTGGACCAGTGCCCCTTCCAATGAATGTGGCATTATAGATCAGCGGCATGGTATAGGGCTGGCCTGTAACAGGATCCACTCCTCCGGTACATTCAATTATCTTATCCCCTTCGCCGGCATCCTGTATGGCAAGATAATATTGTCCTTTGCCCCGGTATCCCAGGTCGAAATCAAAAGCATCATCACCACAAAACGCCGCAACAAGATATTTGCAATTGACTTCACCACCAAAAAATTCAAAAGCGTCATCGGCACATGAGATCACTTCCACATGATCAATGATTGTTGAGCTGCCCACTGCTCCGAGGGTTAAACCATTGATTTCATTCCCTTCACCAATATTTGTTCCAGCGTGCCTGATGGATACATACTGCAAAACCCCTGAATCATCCTGGGGGTTCTGCCCTCCATACTCACCTCTTGGTTCGGTGAATGGTATCCCTTCAATATGACTTTCACCCAGGGAGAGATTCAGCGGAGCTGCGCCCAAAATGATGAGGCCGCCCCATAATCCCTGTGCATCGACCGGAACGGATCCTTGCAGATCATCATCTTCAACTGTAAAAATAATGGGCTCGTCAGAGTTTCCCCGGGCAATGATCTTTCCTCCACGCGCAACGATCAGGGCACTGGCGGCTGAACCCTGACCGGTTTTGGCACGAATAACCGTTCCCGCCTCGATGGTCAGCACCTGGGCATCGTTTACAAAAACAAAGCCCTCAAGCAAATACGATCTGTCGCTTGTCCAGGTAACCGTACCAGTTCCTTCACCCTGGTCGTTGATCGTTACAATGCCCTCTTTTATCTCATAATTGCTTTTGCGGCACGAAGCTGAAATTATGATAAGCAATAGTAAGCTGATCAATACGCAAAACATTCTGTTGTATATTAATTTCATCATGATGATGTGTTGAAAATTATAGTTTATATTCAAAATTCAAATAAATGTATGCTTCATTCGCAAGATTCCTGGCATATGGGGTCCAGTCCTGGTAATTGGCAGCAATTTTCACCTGTTTAATGGGCGAATATTCAATTCCGCCGGTAATGGTACTACCGTCCTGTTCAAGGTCCCAGGGCTGGTTAAAGTTGTCAGGTATATTGGAATAAACCTGATCGAAACGGGCAAACAGCTGCCATTGTTCATCCAAATAATATGAGCCATAAACCGAAAATCCATATCTATCCTGGCCATCGGAATAATTATAGTTAAATTGGTAATTATACTCGGCACCGCCAATAAATTTATCCTTAAACTTATATCCAATGAAACCGGCAATCGTTTGCTGGTAAACGCCTTTCTCGATCATATCGCCATATATCCTCACGATGAAACCTTTTAGCGGAAACACGGAAACCCCAAATCCTGCCTTAAACGCATTGTCGGCCTGTAGTTTGGTATATCCCTCGCCATTGTATAAACCGAAGTCAGCGCTGACAAAATCGTTGAAGCGATATGCAATATTCCAACCAAGGTCGGCACTTGGACCAAAATCGTATTCGTCCATAAATGATTTAGAAATGTAGCGATGAGCCCAGTAATCTTCCTGTATGTCGAATTCATATACACCAACAATCCCAAACTGTGTAGTTAATTTATTCCATGTATATTTTAAATATGCATTTTTAAAATAAGCAAAGCGGCGCAGCAGCGAATATTCAGAAGCATCGTTGGGGCTACCAATATCGAGTGTTAAGCCGATCTCAAAGTTATCCGATAAATGATACCGATATCCGAAGTATGCCCTGCGTATTTCAAAACCTGCATCATCGTTATTCTCCGAAAGCCCTGAGTGAATATTTGTAAAAATTTTTATGATGGGTTTTCCATGAGGCGTAAACTCCTCTGTATCTATATCCTGTGAAAATGAATTAAAAGATATTAACAACAGAACGTAGATTGTGGAAAAGAAATAATACTTTTTCATATTCCGTAGTAGGTTGATTTATATTTTTATCATTGAAAGCCAAAAATGAACAAAATTTTAATATGCCAACCATAAGCGTCTTAATTAAAGTTAACAATAAATTAACATTGGCCCCTCAATGCTGTTGATCAGAGTGGCTATTTTTGCCGAACCAAACAAAACCTGATGGAAACATTTTACCTGATCCTTGTTATCGTTCTTTTTGCACTTGCCATATCCGATCTGGTGGTTGGTGTAAGCAATGATGCAGTGAACTTCCTTAATTCGGCCATTGGAGCAAAAGCCGCACCATTTAAGGTTATTATGCTGATTGCAGCATTAGGTGTGCTGGTTGGCGCAACCTTTTCGAGCGGACTGATGGAAGTAGCAAGAAAAGGGATCTTTCACCCCGGCGAGTTCTACTTTTCCGAGATCATGATCATATTCCTTGCGGTAATGATCACGGATGTTATCCTGCTGGATGCCTTTAACACATTCGGACTGCCAACATCCACAACAGTTTCAATAGTTTTTGAGCTCCTGGGGGGAGCTGTCGCCATATCGATGATTAAAATCTATGCTGCCAGCGAAACACTGGCAGAACTTGGCCGTTATATCAACTCTGAAAAAGCACTGGCCATCATCACTGGTATATTGTTATCGGTGATCATTGCATTTACCATAGGGGCTTTCGTGCAATATATTGCCCGCCTGGCTTTTACTTTCAACTATAAGAAAAACATGAAGTATTACGGTGCCCTGTGGGGAGGCATTGCTATTACCGTGATCATATACTTTATGCTTATAAAAGGTTCCAAAGGGGCTTCATTCATGACAGATAATGCCAAAGATTGGATCGAAATGAATACCCTTGCCATTGTCGTTGCCAGCTTTATTTTCTGGACAGTCTTTTTGCAGATTATCTCACTTATCTACAAAAAATTTGATATCCTTAAAGTTATTGTGCTTGTTGGCACATTTGCCCTTGCCATGGCTTTTGCCGGAAACGACCTCGTTAACTTTATCGGGGTTCCCCTGGCGGGATACGAGTCCTTTCTCGAATTTCAGCGCTCGGGAGCAGCAGCCGACAACTTCCTGATGACAGCTCTGTCAGGCCAGATAAAAACCGACACCTACCTGCTGCTCATTGCCGGGTTAATCATGGTGGTTACCTTGTACAAATCGAAAAAGGCAAGGTCGGTGGTGACAACCTCACTCGATCTTAGCCGGCAGGGTGAAGGAAGCGAGCGCTTCAGTTCAACATTATTTTCGAGGGTGCTTGTAAGGCAAACCAGAACCGTGGCAAAAGGCATTAATTATGTCATTCCCAATGGTATTAAGGAGAAGATGGATAAGCGTTTCGACCTCGAGAAGGTGAAGGAAAGCAACATCAAGCAGCAGAAAAAAGATGCCATTTCATTTGATATGATGCGGGCATCAGTTAACCTCGTGGTGGCGAGTATCCTGATCGCCTTCGGAACCTCGCTAAAACTACCCCTTTCAACTACATATGTAACATTTATGGTAGCCATGGGTACCTCGCTGGCCGACGGCGCATGGGGCAGGGAATCGGCCGTATACAGGGTCACGGGAGTGATATCGGTGATAGGAGGTTGGTTTTTAACCGCTTTATCGGCTTTTACAGTGGCTTTTATCATAGCAGTTGTTATATTCTATGGCAAGATGCCGGCTGTGATTATCATGATCCTGTTTGCGGCCTTCGTGGTTTTCAGAACCCATGCCGTTCATAAAAAAAGAGAAGCCAGGAAATCAGAACGAGACAACAGCGTTGATGCGGAAGAAAAGATCAACGGAGATAACATCGTTAGCAAATATTCCAACACTGTCGCCGAAATACTCGCTGAAGTGCCCAGCACATTCTTTTCAGTGATCAAGGGACTTGCAAATGAAGACCTGAAAAAGCTGAGAAAGAAAAGCCGGCAGGCTTCCGAGCTGAATAAGAAAGCGAAATACCTCAAGGATAATGTGCACATTACCATTGATAAATTCGAGGAAGATTCAATCGATACAGGTCACTTCTATGTTCAGGTCCTTGATTTCCTGAGGGAGATCACGCGTTCGGTATATTTCATTGCTAAATCAGCAACAACGCATGTCGATAACAATCATAAGGGGCTCCTGCCCGACCAGGTTGAGGAATTAAACCAGTTGAATATGAAGGTTTCGGGGCTTTATAAAGAAATACTCGATTGTATACACGACCAACGATTTACAGAGATCGACAACATCCTTAAAGTGCAGGCAGAGATCATCAAACTTATTGACCATGTGAACAAAATGCAGATCAAGCGCATCAAGAACCATGAAGCAGGCACAAAAAACAGCCTGATGTACCTGGGCATTCTGAGCGAAATGAAATCGATCCTCTTTCACACCATTAACCTGCTAAAATCGCAGCGCGATTTTATTGTGGAGCATGATTACCCGGCTGGGGAAGGGGAGTAACAAATAACAAATAACAAATAACAAATAACAAATAACAAATAACAAATAGCAAATAGCAAATAGCAAATAACAAATAACAAATAGCAAGGGCCCCTCCTCTGTCCTTCGGACTACGGCGGGCAGGCAAGGGACAAATCCAAAGCCTGTAGCCTATGGACTATAGCCTGTTGCCTTTCACCATCCGCTCTTTCTGCTGCATATCTGTTTTAATCTCAACAGCTGTAAAGCCGTTTTTACGCATCATCGATGCCACTTCCCGCGTATATTTTTCATTACACTCAAAATATATTTTCCCGCCCCGGGCCAGGTGGTCAGTAGAAAATTCAAGGATCTCCCTGTAAAATAACAGGGGATCCTGATCACTCACAAACAGCGCTTCATGTGGTTCAAAGGCAGTAACATTCGGCTTCATTTTTTTTCTGTCGCCGGGCGTAACGTAGGGAGGGTTGCTCACGATCACATCAAATACCGGTAACGACCGGCGGGCTGCAGGCATCAGAATATCAACAAGGCTGAATTGCACATTGCTGCCGTTGAGTTCAGCATTGCTTCCGGCAATGTGCAGTGCCTGTTCAGAATTGTCGATCGCAAACACTTCCGAACCGGCCAGCTTTCTTTCGAGGCTCACAGCAATACAACCACTGCCCGTACCAATATCAAGAATGCTCATATTCTTTTTGGTTTGGCTGAGATCACCAATGATCCATTGCACCAGTTCTTCGGTTTCCGGCCTGGGAATGAGCACGGCACGACCAAGCCTGAATTCGCGACCAAGAAAGAAAGCCTTACCGCATACATACTGCAGCGGCTCGTGGGCCATAAGCCGTTTCAGGGCACGCTGAAAATAAAAAATCTGCGATTCGCTGAGTTTATGTGTTTTATTTATCACCAGTTCGGCCCGCGACATACCCAGGTAAGAGGAAAACAAAGTATTTATAATTGATGCAGCCTCCCTTACCGGATAGATCTTTTCCAGCTCGTTGCGCATCAAAGCCTGTAATTCACCAAGTTCTGCATGCCTGATTTCCATCGCCCCGAAATTAAGGATTTTCAGTATATTTGGCAATGGAAAAGAGATGCAGGCAATGGCTGCGGCATACGGTGTGGGATAATCAATAAATACGATGAAGGTTTAATCAAAACGCAATATACAATCTGTCTGCCAGGCAAAGGAGGATCATCAGCGGATGCAGGCAGAAACTAAAAAACCAAGCAGGATGGAAGGCGATGTATTGATCATTAACAATTTTCACCGCAAGGCGGGAAGGCAGGCTACCGGGATCATACTCAACGAAATCAGAAAAACTGAGGGCCGGTATTTTATCAGTGTGGCTGGTGAATCAGGAGCAGGAAAGTCGGAGGTTGCTGCATCTCTTGCCGCAGTTCTCGAAAAAAAAGGCATCAAGACCTATATTTTCGCCCAGGATGATTATTTTGTATATCCCCCAAAAACAAATGCCGAAAAAAGAAAAGAGGATATCGGCTGGGTGGGGATGCAGGAGGTAAAACTTTCGCTCCTTGATCAGGAGATCGCCCTGCTGAGGGAAGGCGAAAACATCATAAATAAACCACTGGTGATCTTCGGCGAGGACCGCCTTACAAGCGAAACCGTCGACCTCAGCCCCTACAGGGTATTCATTGCCGAAGGCACCTATACCACCGCACTAAAGAATGTCGACTGCCGGATATTCATCGACCGCGACCTCAATGACACCCGTAAAGCCAGAGCCAAACGTGCCAGGGAAAAACAGGATGAATTCCTGGAAAAGATACTTAGCATTGAGCACCGGATCATCAGCGCCCAGAAAAAAGATGCCGACATCATCATCACCAAAAAATATGATGCCGTAAAAAGAGAGGATTATGAGTCAAATTAAGCATATTGCCATGCTGAGTACGCATGGTTATTTCGACCCGATACCCAAATTGGGACAAACTGACACCGGCGGGCAGGTGGTATACGTTCTTGAGCTCGCCAAGGCCCTTGCTAAAGCTGGCTACAAAACAGATATCTACACCCGTTGGTTTGATCCAACGCAGCAGCAGATCGACCCGGTACCGGGCCACCCCGATGTAAGGGTGATCCGTATCGCTGCAGGACCCTGGGAGTTTATTCCCAAAGAATTCATCTATGAAGTTCTTCCTGAGCTGGCAGGCAATATGATTGATTTCATAAAAAATGAAGGTCTGAATTATGATCTTTACCACGGCCATTATGTAGATGCCGGCATCGTTGCCCTTGATGTGGCAAAGGCGATGAACAAACCCGTATATTTTACGGCCCACTCACTGGGTGCCTGGAAACGCGATCAAATGGGTGGCGAGCCGGATGAGATGGAAAAGAAATTTAATTTCAGACACCGCATAGCCGAAGAAATGCGCATTTTCGAAAATGTAAATGCTCAGTCGCTCACCTCCATCGTGCAGCGGGAAAAGCTCAATGAGCTTTATAATTACGATGCCGGCAATATTACGATCATCCCCCCCGGGGTGGATGTTCATTATTTTTATTCCCCCCGGGAAGGAGAAAAAAAAATAAAAACCACGCTGCCCGACAAATATGTGTTCTGCTTAAGCCGTATCGACACCAATAAAGGCCACGATCTTCTGCTGCATGCCTGGGACATTGTGCGGAGGGAGATCCCTGATACAGATCTGGTGATCGGTGGTGGATCGCCGGATCCCAAGCCCAGGGAACAGGGTGTTTTTGCAATGATTGACGAGATTATCCGCAATGCTGGCATGCAGGACCGGGTAATCCGGATTGGCTATGTCCCCAATGAGATGATGCGAACGTATTACCAGCAAGCCAGTCTGTTTGTGATGCCTTCACTTTTTGAGCCTTTTGGCATGACCAGCCAGGAAGCCATGGCATGCGGCACGCCCGTGGTAGCCTCAAAATTTGGTGGCATACGAAACACGATCAGGAACGGATATAACGGTTTTCTGGTTGATCCGTCGGATCCCGAAGAGTTTGCAGCAGCAATGATCGCATTGCTCAGGGATGAAGAAAAATGCGAAGAAATAGGTAAAAATGCCTACAAGCTGATCCTTGAAGAATACAGTTGGGAAGCCATTGCCCGCAAACACATTGATTTTTATACAAATTATATACAGGCATGAACCTTTACGCAAAAATGCTTGAACTTGCTGATGCAGGCGAAGCAGCAGCCCTGTGTACCATCATCGACACAAACGGTTCGACGCCGCGCAAGGCAGGCAGCAAGATCATTGTTACTTCCTGCGAAAAGACCTTTGGCAGTGTTGGTGGGGGTATCCTCGAGAAGCAGCTCGTAAAAGACGCTTTGGAGAGCATCGCATCCGGAAAGACTACATTGCGATCATACAGCGCAGGGAGCGATAAGGAAGGAAGATCGTATGGTGAAGCAAAGATCTTTATCGATCCCCTTCCTGCCAGGCAGAGGCTTTATATTTTCGGTGCAGGGCATGTTGGACAGGCAGTGGCCGTACTTGCCATAAACTATGGCTTTGAAGTAAGCCTTATCGACCACCGGAAAGAATTGATGGAGATCATCGATATACAGGGGGTTACAAAAATCACCGATCCATATTTAACAGCCCTTGAAAAACTATCATTCGATAAAAAATGTTTTGTTGTTGTGATGACCAACACGCATGAATCTGACGAAGAGGTAACCTACCGTTGTGCACAAAAAGAGCATGCTTACCTGGGCATGATCGGAAGTGATAAAAAAATAAAGGAAGCCAAAGCGAACTTTGAAATAAGAGGCATGGACCAAAGCAGTATCGAAAACATAGACATGCCCATCGGAATACCCATTCATTGTGAAACACCTGCTGAGATCGCAATAAGCATTATGGCGGGGCTGATCGACATTAAAAACGGATAATTTTTCAAGTTAACTTATGATATTCCTGATACTTACCATCCTGCAGTCGACTGCCATCTTCGCGGTAATGAAGCTCTTTACCAGGTTTAAGGTTGACAACTGGCAGGCCATCACAGTAAACTATATCGTTGCCACAGCATTTGGGTTTATGATCTATAGGGGCAGCTTATCACCTGCCGTTATCATTGCCCGCGACTGGTTTTTTTATTCGGTGGCACTTGGAGTAACATTCATTTTCACTTTTTTCATTTTTGCACTTTCGAGTCAGAAAGTGGGTGTAGCCCTCACTTCTGTCGCCAGCAAAATGTCGGTTGTAATACCGGTTATTGCAGGGATCATCCTCTTAAATGAAAAGATAAACTTACTATCGGGGATGGGCGTATGTCTTGCTCTCATAGCATTTTACCTTACCCTGGGCAGGGGAAAAAACAGCTCGTTCCCGAAAAAATATATTATCCTGCCGCTCTTGTTGTTTCTTGGCAATGGCTTTAACGACAGTTTAATGAAGTATTCGATGTTTCATTATGTTGCCGGCAGCAACGACCTCATTCTTTATCTCTCTGTTGTATTTCTTACTGCCCTGCTCATCGGACTTACCATCAGCATTTCACGTTCAACAGTAAAGCGTACGCAGATCACCTTTAAAAATGTACTTGCCGGGATCATCCTGGGATTGCTTAACTTTGGCTCGACCTATTACATTATGGAAGCCATGGGCATTTACGACAGTGCCGTTGTATTCCCGGTAACCAATGCAGGCATTGTGAGCCTGAGTGCTCTAACCGGATTTTTTCTATTCAGGGAAAAGCTCAGCAGAAAAAACACCGCAGGAATCCTGCTCGCCATACTTGCCATTGTACTCATCGCAAACGCATAAACACCCATGTTATTTGAAGACACCTATCATACCATCAACAGAAGCAGCGAAGGATTGTTTAAAGACAAAGGCAGTAAATTTATTGCCCTTGCTTTTCCGGTAATGACTGAAGAAGATGTAAAACAGAAACTGGAAGAAGTAAAAAAGCAATACCACGGAGCCCGTCATCACTGCTACGCCTGGGTGCTTGGTTTTGACAGGTCGGCCCACAGATATAACGACGACGGTGAGCCCTCCGGCACTGCCGGAAGACCGATCTTTGGTCAGATCCAATCCTTCGATCTCACGAATGTTCTGGTGGTAGTGGTAAGGTATTTCGGAGGGACAAAGCTCGGAGTACCGGGCCTTATCAATGCCTATAAAACAGCAGCCAGGGAGGCGCTCGGTGCGGCAAAAATTATTCATCATACGGTGAACGACGTTTACGAACTTGACTATGAGTACCCGCTGATGAATGATGTGATGCGGGTGGTTAAGGAAGACGCGCTAAAAGTGATCGACCAGGACTTCCGTATCAGATGTAAACTCACTATCGAGGTAAGAAAAAACGACAGCAACAGGATCTATGAAAAAATCAATCATATCCATGGTGTGCACATTAAATTTATAAAAACAGTCTGAGCAAATTTTTGCTGAAAAGTTAATTAAATTTTAGCTGCGAATAAAACAGGATTTAAAAATGTTTAAATGATTATTTTTTTTTAAAGAAAAATATTTAGACAGCAATCGTGTAATACAAAAAAAAATATTACCTTCACTGGCAATATCGTGTTAATCAGAAGCATATCAATGCCTAACCAATTTTGCCGTCGAAAGCCCATTTAGATACGACATTTTTTTTTATAAGTCAATACCATAAAGTGTTTTTTTTTAACTTTTTTTGATTCATATTTGTTAATTAATTTTTCACCAGATATTAGATCGGTTGAGCGGGAACATCAGCTTTTATAAGCTGCACATACGAATAAACTTAGACTTAAATCAATAAAATATTTTAGATTGCGGATGGAAAAGAATGCCATTGAGGTTTGGGAAAATTGCCTTAAGATCATTAAGGATAATATACATTACCAAAGCTATAAAACCTGGTTTGTTCCGATCCAGCCACAGAAGCTTGAGGACAACGTGCTCACCATACAGGTACCGAGCCAGTTTTTTTATGAATGGCTCGAAGAGCATTACATCAACCTCCTGAAAAAAACCATTAAAAAGGAGCTTGGTACTGAAGGTCGGCTGGAATACAGTATTATCATGGACAACTCATTCCAGTCAGCAAATCCTTATTCTATCAGGGTACCCACTTCCAACAAAAAAGCAGTGAACAATCCTTCAGTGCCCATGCCTATCGACATTAATAAAAGCGGGGCCAAGGAGATCCCCAACCCATTTATTATTCCCGGCCTGAAAAAGATCAAGGTCAACTCACAGCTTGTCGACAGCTATTCGTTTGAAAACTTTGTTGAAGGCGACTGTAACCGCCTCGCCCGATCGGCAGGTTTCGCAGTCTCGGAAAACCCCGGAAAAACCTCTTTCAACCCTCTTCTGATATACAGTGATGTTGGCCTGGGAAAGACACACCTGGCACATGCCATCGGCATACAGGTGAAGAACAATTCACCGGAAAAGACTGTGCTCTACGTGAGTACCGAACAGTTTATCGCACAATTTATTGAATCGGTACGAAACAACAACCAAAATGATTTTGTCCATTTTTATCAGATGATTGATGTACTGATCATGGACGACATCCAATTCCTTGCAGGGAAAGAGAAAACCCAGGATGTTTTCTTCCACATTTTCAACCATCTGCACCAGAACATTCAGCAAATTGTGATCACTTCCGACAAGCCACCTATCGAATTAAAGGGCATGGAGCCCCGCCTGCTGTCGAGGTTTAAATGGGGCCTTGCTGCCGACCTTCAACCGCCCGATTTTGAAACACGCATTGCCATACTTCAAAAACGGCTGTATAACGATGGCATTGAAATGCCCCAGGAAGTGCTCGAATATCTTGCATACAGCATAAACACCAATGTAAGAGAGCTTGAAGGAGCGCTGATCTCCATACTTGCCCAATCATCGCTAAATAAAAAAGCCATCACCCTTGAGTTGGCTAAACAGATGATCGATAAGTTCGTAAAAAGTACGGCCAGGGAGATATCAATCGACTACATCCAGAAAGTTGTTTGCGATTACTTCAACCTTTCGCTCGATGTAATCAATTCAAAAACCCGAAAAAGAGAAATCGTGCAGGCACGGCAACTGGCCATGTTCTTTGCCAAAAAACATACAAAGTCATCGCTTGCTACCATCGGACTACATTGCGGCAACAAGGACCATGCTACAGTGTTGCATGCCTGCCGCACCGTAAATAACCTCATTGATACGGATAAGCAGTTCAGGATCTATGTAGAAGAACTGGACAAAAAAATAAAGATGTAATCAGGCTGTAATTTCCTCAAACTATTTTTCAATTAAACCATTCTGTTACGCTCATGAAAATATTATTTGTTTGTCTGGGCAATATTTGCCGTTCACCCCTGGCCGAAGGGATCCTTAAAAAGAAGTTCGAAGCAGAAGGCATAGATGCTACGATACACTCGGCAGGGTTTGAGCCATACCACGAAGGGCAGCCTCCCGATCCGCGATCGGTCGCTACTGCCAGCAAGCATAACATCGACATCAACAGCAAGGTGGCCAGGTTGTTCGATGTTGAAGATTTCGACAAGTACGATAAGATCTACGTGATGGACGAAATGAATTACAATGATGTGATGCGTGTTACAAGAAATGAGCAGGATCGCCAAAAGGTCGACTTTTTATTAAACCAGGTACAAAGCGGATCAAATGCCGAAGTACCCGATCCGTATTATGGCGGCAAGGATGGTTTCGACAGGGTTTTTGAAATGATGGATCGTGCCTGCGACCGTATCCTGGAAAAAGCCAGGATCAGATGATCCCGTCCGGCCTCTCTGAATATCATCTTCAATGTATGCTTTTTCGTAATTTAGCAGTGTAATTACACAAACCTATGCCCCTGCCCGACCTCCAAACGATCAGAGAAGCTGCGGCCCGCATCAGGCCACACATCCATAAAACACCTGTACTGACAAGCCAGGCCATTAATGAGATATGCGGAACAGAGATCTTTTTTAAATGCGAAAATTTTCAAAAAGCGGGAGCATTTAAATCGCGTGGCGCCTGTAATGCCGTATTTTCTCTTGGTGAAGACCAGTTACAAAAAGGCGTGTGCACACATTCATCGGGAAACCATGCCCAGGCACTGTCCAGGGCGGCACTCTTGCGGAAAACACAAGCCTATATCGTTATGCCGGAAACTTCGCCTAAAGTTAAAGTGGCTGGAGTTGAAAGCTATGGAGGCAAGATCACCTTTTGCAAGCCCACCCTGGAGGCACGCGAAAACACGATCAAAAAGGTAATCGAAGCAACCGCTGCACTTGAGATCCACCCCTATAATAACTATACCATTATTGCAGGGCAGGCCACCTGTGCACTGGAACTGCTGGAAACCACCGGCATTCCCGACATCATCATGGCTCCCGTTGGCGGAGGCGGTCTGCTTAGCGGTACCGCCCTGACAACAAAATATCTGTCGGACACATGCCGGGTGATCGCAGCCGAACCCGAAATGGCCGATGATGCATACCGGTCGTTTTATGCCGGTAAGCTTATCCCGTCGCAAAACCCGAAAACAATTGCCGACGGCTTGCTTACATCACTCGGCAGCCTAACCTATCCCATCATCAGAGCGTATGTTGATGACATTGTTACGGTTAGTGAAGAAGGCATTATAAAGGCCATGCGCCTGATCTGGGAACGCATGAAGATCATTGTCGAACCATCATCGGCTGTCCCGCTGGCGGCCATTTTAGAAAATAAGCTGGACGTAAAGGGCAAAAAGACAGCTATCATTTTATCCGGCGGAAACATCGACCTCGACAAATTGCCCTGGATGGAAACAGCATAAGAATATTGATTATGGAACCTGGAAAGCTTTTTCTGATCCCCTCGCCCATTGGCAACGGCAATATTGAGGATGTGATGCCGGCAAGTATTACAAAAATCCTTGGCAGCATCAGGCATTTTGTGGTTGAAGACGTTCGCACTGCCAGGCGATTTATCAAAAAGGCTATTCCTTCGGCAGTGATTGACGACATGCATTTTGAATTACTCAATGAGCATACTGAACTGGCCGATATCCCCCACCTGATAAAACCTCTTATTGAAGGAAATGATGTTGGACTGATATCCGAAGCCGGAGTCCCCTGCGTAGCAGATCCCGGGTCGGCACTGGTCATGCTTGCACATGCAAAAGGGATACAGGTGATCCCGGTCTCAGGTCCTTCATCCATAATTATGGCCCTCATGGCCTCAGGCTTTAATGGCCAGTCGTTTACCTTTCATGGATACCTGCCCGTTGATAAGCAGAAGAGGGTTTCGGCGATAAAAAAAATCGAACAGGACGCATACAAAAACGATCAGACACAGATCTTCATTGAAACCCCCTACCGGAACATGAAATTGCTTGAGAGTATCCTCTCAGTATGCAATCCCGTGACGCGATTGTGCATCGCGGCCAATATTAGCGATGCTGACGAAATGATCGCAACACGAACTGTGGAAGAATGGCAGAAACATAAGCCCGGCATACATAAACAGCCGGCCGTATTTCTGCTGTATAAATAATAAAGGAAAAGCCGTATATGTTAATGGCTGTCAGGGCCATGCACATGGCCGTGGTCGATCTCTTCGGAAGTAGCTTCGCGCACATCAACGATCTCGCCCTTAAAATAAAGGTCGAGTCCGGCCAGTGGGTGATTAAAATCCATTTTTACCTTATCATCTGCAATATCAATTACCTTACCCATAAGGGTTTGGCCCTGATCATTCTGCATGGGGATATCATTGCCCACGAAAAGAATATTATCATCGATCTTTCCGTCGATCTCGAAAATGTCCTTATCGAGTTCCATCAGAGCATCGTCGCGTTTCGGGCCATATGCCACATCGCTGGGAAGGGGAAATGCATATTCAGCACCAGGCTCGAGGCCAAGGATATTTTCTTCAAATTTGGGCAAAAGGAATCCCGATCCATACAGGAATACAAAAGGTTTGTCTTTATTCACTTCCTGGATCATTGTGCCTTCGGCATCTTTTTCCGTAAGTGTGTAGGTCATTGAGACCACGGTGTTTGGTGCAATCTTCATGTAATTTTTTTTAATGCTTGATAAGTCGATAATTGCTACGAAGTTAACATTTTATCTAAAAGTGTTCATAAAATCAGCCACTTTTTTGTAATTTTTGATTGGTTTATGCGTCATATATTTATATTATTGTACTGAATCCGTCATGAAATCACAATAAACATTTTATTTATTTTGGAAGATATTGTATTGCATATACACGAGCTCACCAAGCACTATGGAAAGATCCGGGCTGTCGACAATTTATCGCTCGATGTCAGGCATGGAGAAGTTTTCGGCATCCTCGGCCCAAATGGCAGCGGCAAGACCACTACCCTTGGTATTGTGCTTTCGGTGATCAACCCAACATCAGGCAGCTTTTCGTGGTTTGGCAAACCGCCTGCCAAAGAAAACAGAAAATCGATAGGAGCCATACTTGAGGTGCCGATATTTTATCCATACCTTTCGGGTGAAAGCAATCTGAAGATCATTGCCGACATCAAAGGATGCTCCTACGACAGCATTCCGGAGGTGCTCAATATTGTCGACCTTACGCAAAGAAAGAAAAGCAAGTTCAGCACCTATTCGCTTGGTATGAAACAACGCCTGGCCATCGCTGCGGCCCTAATCGGCGACCCAAAAGTCCTTATCCTCGATGAACCCACTAACGGACTCGACCCACAGGGGATTGCCGAAATTCGCGGACTAATCCTCAAAATTGCCAAAAGGGGGATTACGATCATCCTTGCCAGCCACCTGCTGGATGAAGTACAGAAAATATGCTCGCATGTGGCCGTACTCGACAAGGGTAAAAACATTTTTACCGGAAAAGTATCAGAAATACTCGACACGTCAACACTTGTTGAGGTTGGCGCCGAAGATATGCAATTGCTTGAAAACGAACTCAACAATAATGCGAAGGTTCAATCACTGAAAAAAGAAAACAACATATTTCTGGTAAAACTGGAAGAAGGCTACAGCAGCAGCGAGCTCAATCAGTTTCTCTTTTCGAAGGGATTGAGTATCACCCACCTGGGGACAAGAAAAAGAAGTCTTGAAAATTATTTTCTTGAATTAATGAAAGTGAAATGATCCGACTACTTAAGATAGAATATAAAAAAATACGCGGCAGCAGGGTTTTCTGGATCCTTACAGGCCTTTACGCGCTCCTCATTATTGTATTTTTCTTTGGAATACAGGGAGTGATCGATGATCTGGCACAAGAGGCCAACAAGAAAAGCCCCATCCCCCTGCCGGGAATGAGCGCATACAGCATGCCTGAGATATGGCACAACCTGACTTATGTGGCCGGATATTTCAAGATCTTCCTTGGCGTGGTGATCATCATCCTAATCACCAATGAATATTCATATAAAACCATCCGGCAAAATGTAATCACCGGATTCAGCAGGTGGGATTTTATCAGCAGTAAGTTCCTCACCATTGGTGTGTTAAGCCTGGCTGCTACCATTCTTGTATTTATTATCGGGATGATCCTCGGCCTGATGTATACCGAAGGTATTACAGCCGGAAAAGTTTTTGGAAAAACAGAATTCCTGCTGGCTTATTTCCTTGAGATCTATGCATTTCTCATGATGTGTTTATTTGTAGGTATCCTCGTAAAGAGGTCGGGCTTTGCCATTGGCCTGCTACTGCTCTACTATTATATTGTAGAACCCATTGCCAGGTATAAATTACCTGATACAGTGGGCGATTTCTTTCCAAAAAAAGCAATCGGCACCCTTATCGACATTCCCAATACCAGCATCATGCGATTGTTTGGTGTTGAATTTCAGGATTATATCAGCCCGTGGGATGCCTTGCTCGTTATTGCTTACGTAATGTTATTTGGCTATTTTTCTTACCTGATCCTAAAAAAACGCGATCTTTGATGCCAGGCACCAAACATCATGCTTATGTCGATCAGAAACCAAAATTTTCTTATTCTCATTGCGGCAAGCATCATTGTTCTTGCATCATGCAGAAGTACAACATACGAAACGGTTTATCCTACCTTGTCGGATGGCAAGTACGACAGTGAGTTCCCATACAGGAACTGTTCGGAACAGCTCGAAGAAATAGCTTCATCACTGGTAAAGCTTGATGTGCTTGTTTTCTACGAAACCTATACCTTCAGTCTTGCCGACAGGATCACCCTTGAACAACTCAGGTTGGCAGACCCAAAACCCGACATACTGGGAGGGATCAGCGGTATTTTTACCGAGTCGGTCGGGGGCACTGCCATCAGCATTTATAATGCCAACGGGCGCATCGCGTTTCTGAGTTGCGCCCACATTGTTGATTACCCGGATACAGTGATCAATTACTTTCCATCCCCAAACAACAAGTATATTGAATTAGTTGGCATTAAAGCCAGGCAGCAAAATAGCATCAGCACCTTGAGCGAAGGCGGTAATCTTGAAGTGCTGGCCATCGACAGCAAAAGCGATATTGTTATTCTTGGAAAGCAGGTCAGCGAACCGGCCAGGCCCACCCTGCATGTTCTCACTTACCCGCTGGGCCATTCGGAAGAGCTTGAATGGGGAAGTTTTGTTTATATTATGGGCTATCCCCTGGGCCATTCCATGATTACCAGGGGCATTGTAAGCGATCCAGACCGCATCAGGAAAGGAACTTTTTTGATCGATGCCGTTTTTAACAAGGGGTTCAGCGGCGGACCGGTCATTGCCGTGAGAGATGGTGTTCCGAATTTCGAGATCGTTGGCATGGTGCGATCCTCTGCCGCCACAGGCAAATATTACCTGTCCCCTGCCAACAATGAAAACCTTCCGCAAATGAACTTCAGGCGCCCCTATGAAGGCGAGTTGCAACTCGTTTCAGAAAAGGAGATCAAATATGGAATTACTTTCTCGGTAACAACTGCTTCGCTCCGTTCATTTTACAAAAAATACAGGACCCGGCTTTTTGAAAAAGGCTACGATCCCGCTTTGTTCTTCGGCATCACCGACTAGCGTTTGCCCGTTGCCTGCTCTTCATTTTTTATTGAACGCAATGCCGCCAGGCGATTAAGCAATGGTGGATGCGAGTAATAGAAAAAAACGTAGGCCGGATGGGGCCTCAGGTTGCTCAGATTATTTACCGACAGTTTTTTAAGTGCGTCGATCAGGGCACCGGGCTTGTAACGCTCACCGGCAAAGCGGTCGGCGACATATTCATTCCTTCGCGAAATGGAATTGGTGATCAGGCCAAGAACAAGCGAAAGCGGCGAATAGAGTATGCCGAAAGCAATCAGGCCCATATGAAAACTGGCTTGTTCGGCACCCAGGGCTTCCGACAATACCGGCAGATTGATAAAAAGCGAAAGGATATACAGCATTAGTCCGGTTTGCAGAACCGACAGAATGATACTGCTACTGGTATGTTTCTTTTTATAATGTCCGATCTCATGCGCCAGCACTGCCACCAGTTCTTCGGTGGTATGATCCTGTATAAGGGTATCGTACAGGACTATCCTCTTTTTTGCTCCCAGGCCGGTAAAATATGCATTCGCTTTTGTGCTTCTTTTTGAATTGTCGATCACATAGATATTCTTTAATTTAAATCCAACCTTTTTTGAAAATGTTTCAATAGCATCGCGCAGTTCGCCGGCTTCCAGCGGACTTTGTTTATTGAATAAAGGGACGATAAGATTGGAATAGAACATACTCATAAAAACCATAAAGCCGCTGATAACCGCCCAGGCGATGAGCCAGAACCATGGCCCGGAAACCTGAAATATGTATACGATCAGCGCAAGCAAGCCTCCACCAATGACAATGGCCAGCAGCCATCCCTTAAGCTTGTCGAAAATGAAGGTCTTCAGCGTGGTTTTATTAAAGCCGAAACGCTCTTCAATAACAAATGTACCGTATACTGAAAAAGGGATCGACAGCAGTTCTGCAGCAACACCAAGAATACCAAAAAACATCAATGCCTGCAGGATGGGGTTCTCACTCACCATCCATACCTGGCGGTCGACAAAGGCAAAGCCGCCGAGCAGCAGCATAAGGAGTATGGCAATGAATGAGGTCGTATCATAATAGAACGAAAACTTTGTATTTACTTTTGTATAATCCTGCGATTTACGGTATTTTTCAGGATCGTAAATACCCTCCAGTTCGTGCGGCAATTCATTGCTCCAGCGGGTGCTGTTAAGGTAATCGAGCCAACGCTCGAGCAGGTAGTCGAATACCAGTATTGCGATAATAATATAAAAGATCATCGTTTCCATCAATAACTCCCATTCCATTTTCTAAAAAACCACTCCACCCCCAGAAGAGCTATAAGGCATGTCAGTATCCACCAGATATCAATAAACTCAATAAATTTCCTTTCGGCATGGATGAGTGGTTTAATATCATCTCTTTGGCTGAGCATTTCAGGAAAATCAGCAATCGCTCCGGGCCCGATCATCATTCCGCCGCTTTCTGCTGCCAGTGCCCTGAGCAAGCCATGATCGGCCCTGAGGGAGAGCTGCTCTGCAACCACCGGGGCAACCGTAAAGCCGCCGGCGTCGGTAAATACTTCATTGCCTGTATTTACTGTGGCCGTGTAGGTATAGGTTCCAACAGGAAAATTACCTGCATCCAGCAAATAGGCATTTCCGCTTTTATTGAATAAAAAATTATAGGTATTCCCCGCTTCATCGTTGATGCGCAAATTAACATCAGGATCGTTGTAGGGTTCATAACTTTCATTGTAAAGCTCAGCATTAAATTCAACCGAAGAACTTTCGGGGATATTATCATTGGCAAACACCTTAAAGCGCCGCTGGTCTTCGCGCAGTGATAAAAACTGCACCGTTTTGTTCACAAGCTCATTAAACAGCTTATGCCCGCCTGTTTCCATCCAAATCTTCATTCGCCATCGCCACAGGCCTGTTCCGGTGATCACGCCCGTTTTGGGTTGTTGCTCACCATTTAGCATCCAAAGCGGATCGCCGCTTACAATACTTCCGATCTTTTGATAGAACAGCACGCCTGAGGCATTGCTCAAGGTGTATCTGGCAAAAGGCACATCAAGAGGAGGGAGTTGTTTGATGATCTCTTTTAATGGCTCGCCCGGGATAAACAGGCTGAATGCCTCATTCAGATGCGGAAGCGCTTCGTTGCTTCCTGCACGCTCATAACGTGTAAGCCTTAGGCCGGCATTCATATTTTCCAGCTCCGTAAACAGGCTTTTCCGGCCCAGGATATACAATACGGGGATCCCTGAACTACTAACCTGGCCGGCAAGCTGATGATTATCTGTGCTGAGTGCAGGCAACTGATGCAGGATGAGCAGGCTGTATTCGTTGAGTGGCCCACTGAATTTATCGGCAGCCATATCGCTCACCTCATAATTTACATTGCTGCCGATGGCTTCCTTCAACGCACTTACATCAGGATGTGGCGCGTGGTAAAGAATAAGCACTTTCTGTTTCGATTTAAGTACATCGATAAAGAGGTCGTAACGGTTATTATCGCGGCTTACCTCATCATCGCCCGCAGAAACGCGCAATACATAATGATGCATGCCGGGCTCCCCGGCCGGGACTGTAAACAAAAGTGTTTTGGAAAAATTGTCATTTTCGGCGGCAAATTGTCTTATATCAACCACGCTGCTTCCCTCCATCAGGCTCACCGTGATAACTCTCCCCTTCAGCTTTGTTGCATTGACAATGGCTTCGACAGGAAAATCGTTGCCCTGAAAAGCAATCTTATTGTACAACACCCTTTTTAGATAAGCATCACGCCTGACTGCTGTATCGCCCAATGCAAGAGTATAAACAGGATAGGCAATGCCGGCAGAGTGATAGCGGGGATTCAGCCCCCGGTTAAAGATGCCGTCGCCGGCAATTAGCAAAGCCCCAACATTGCGGTTAACAAAACGCACATCCATCATATCGGCAATGGCGGCCATATCCGTATATTTTTCATCAAAGGTGAGCGAATCAAAAGCCGCATCATCTACCGGATTAATGTCTTCACCAAAAGTAAATAACCTCAGGTCGTAATCATCTTTCAGAGAAGCAAGCATATTGTTCAGGCGGGAAGTGTATGTGTTTCTGTAAAATCCCGAATCCATCCCCATTACCATCGAAAGGCTGTTATCCTGGGCAACCACAATGATGGGTTTTTCGGCAGTTCTGCTTGTGATCTTTATGAAAGGAGATAACAGCAGGAAGGCTGCCAGCGCAACGATAAAGAAACGCAGTACTCCCAGCAAAATGTTCAGCCAGGGCTTAAACTCATTCTTCTTCTCGCGGAAATAGAGCAGCATCGATGCCAGTATGCCTGCAATAACACAAAGCAATACATACCAATAAGGGAGTCCGGTGATAATACTTAGATCCAAAAATTATTTATTTATTCTATCAGGATAAAATAAGAACTAAAAGATGACAAAAATAGTGTAAAGGAAGCACATGAAAAGGCAGAGGCAAAAAAAATGCTAAATCATTCCGCCACAAACGCTGATCACCTGTCCGGTAACGTATGATGACAGGTCGCAACCCAGAAAAGTACAAACATCGGCCACATCTTCGGGTTTTCCTCCCCTGCGCAGTGGTATTGATTGTATCCAGGCCTCCCTGACATCATCGGCCAGGGTGGCAGTCATTTCCGTTTCAATAAAACCGGGAGCAATGGCATTGCATCTGATATTGCGTGATCCCAGTTCCTTGGCAATAGATTTTGTAAAGCCGATGATCCCGGCTTTGGATGCTGAATAGTTCGATTGCCCGCCATTGCCATTGATACCAACAACAGAACTCATATTGATGATCGAACCACTTCTTTGCTTGAGCATACTTTTCTGCACAGCTTTGGTCAGGTTAAATACCGATTTCAGGTTAACTGCCATAATAATATCCCAGTCTTTTTCTTCCATCCGCATCAGCAGGCCATCGCGGGTAATACCGGCATTGTTTACCAGAATATCTATCTTGCCAAACTCATTGAGCACATCCTCAACAAGCTTTTCGCTCTGGGCAAGTGAGGATGCATCCGAAGCAAAGCCTTTGGCTTTAACGCCCATATCGCGAAGCTGATTTTCGAGCGCTTCCATGTTTTCATCCCTTTTCAGGTCGGAAAATGCAAGGTCGGCACCATGTTCGGCATAGCGTATTGCAATGGCTTTTCCTATTCCCCGTGATGCCCCGGTGATCAGTGCCGTTTTTACTTCAAGTAGTTTCATGATTGTTATTTATTAACGATTCTGTTCAAAGATAACAAAAGACTTTTTTCAAAATATATTTCAGCGTATTTTTCACTGGAAAAAACTAAATATACCGCAATAATCCCGTTTCCTGTTTGTTCGGCAGCAGAGGATTGCTGGGAAAAATCCTGATGGCATAATCGAGCGATCCGGCGTGGTCGATTTCAAAATCACCTGCAAAAACCGACAAGCCTTCCTTGTTTGTGGATCTATGCCTGAGCTTTTTCACAAATAGAACATCTTCGAGGCCGAGGTTTGCCTGCTGGCCAAAAACCACTTCCAGTTCGATGTCTTCGGGCGACAGTTGGCCACAATCGAGCTGAACCTCCACCTTAAAGCTTTCACCAAAGGTCAATGCCCGCGTTTTGGCATCAGGCACTTTAACTGATTTTACAACAATTTCGGGCCAATGCGCCCTGATGCGTGACTTCCAGTCGGCAATTTCTGCTGCCAGTGCACAATTATTTGCTTTTATGGCAACTGCACGTTCTGCAATAGAATTATAATATTTCTCAACATATTGATCGAGCATGCGTTTCATGGTAAATTCACTGCATATTCCTGCTATTGAATTCTTCACATACCTGATCCATTCGGCCGGAACATTATCCTGGTTCAATTTATAAAATCGCGGAATGATATCGTCCTCGAAAATATTATAAATTGTTTCGGCATCAAGTTCGTCCTGGAACTGCTGGTTGTCGAAAGTGCGTTTTTCTTCTATCGCCCAGCCGGCATTTTCCCTGAATCCTTCTGCCCACCAGCCATCCATCACACTAAAATTAAGTACGCCATTCATCAGTGCTTTCATCCCGCTTGTGCCAGATGCCTCCAGCGGCCTGGTTGGTGTATTCAACCAAACATCGACTCCCTGCACAAGTTTCCGGGCAAGCTGCATATCATAGTTCTCAAGAAAAACGATCCTTCCCTGAAATTCGGGTTTACGCGATGTTTCAATGATATGGCGGATCAGGTCCTGGCCTGCCTTATCGTTCGGGTGTGCCTTTCCTGCAAAGATAAACTGCACCGGGCGGTCGGGGTTATTGACAATGCGCGCCAGTTGGGCTTCATTCTTAAACAAGAGTTGAGCCCGTTTATAGGTAGCAAAGCGGCGGGCAAAGCCAATGGTCAGGATGTTTGCATCAAGTTTGTCGATAGTATTGATAATGATCTGCGGAGCTTCCTGACGGTGGGCCATATCTTCGGTGAGCCGTTTTTTTAAAAAGGCAAACAATTCCGATTTTAATTCCTGTCTTACATTCCATATCACATTATCGGGGATATCGCGCACTTTTTCCCAGTACTTCGGATCCGATTGATTTTCATAAAAGCCCGGCCCGAAGGTTTCTTTAAACAAGTCTATCCATATCCTGGATGTCCATGTGGCATAATGCACCCCATTGGTAATGTGGCCAATATTCACTTCTTCGGGGAAGTATCCCGGATACATCACACTAAACATTTTACGCGATTCCTTGCCATGGATCCGGCTAACACCATTTACCTCGCCCGAAAGGTTTACAGCCAGAACACTCATGGAGAAGGGATCTGCTTTGGAATGCGGGTTTGCCCTTCCAAGTTGCATAAATTCATCCCACGATATGTTGAGCCTGCCCGGATAGTGTGGAATATATGTGCGAAGCAGATCCTCGCTAAAAGCATCATGCCCGGCCGGTACAGGCGTATGGGTCGTAAACAGCGTTGATGCCCTAACGATCTCCTTTGCCATGGGGTAAGTAATGATGCGGCTTTCAATCAGCCGGCGCATCCTTTCAATACCAATAAATGCGGCATGTCCTTCATTGCAGTGGTATACGTTTGGGCTGAGCTTCAATGCCTCGAGCAATCGAATACCTCCAACACCCAGCAACAGCTCCTGCTTCAGGCGATGTTCGTTGTTGCCGCCATACAGATGGTGGGTAATCGTGCGATCTTTGTCCTGGTTGTCACTGATATCGGTATCGAGCAGGTATAATTTTATCCTGCCGATATCAAGCTGCCAGGCTTTGGCCGTCAGTGAGCGGCCTGGTAAGGCAAGGTTTATCTTTATCCATTTGCCTTGTTCATCCCTTACTGGCGAGATCGGAAGGTATGAAAAGCGTTGCCGGACATACTCGGCGATCTGCTCCCCATGCGGCGAAAGCCTTTGGTTGAAGTAGCCGTAGCGGTACATGAGCCCGATCCCGATCATGTTCAGGTTGGAGTCGCTGGCCTGTTTCAGGTAATCCCCGGCCAGGATACCCAGTCCGCCTGAATATATCTTAATTGATGTGTGCAGGCCATACTCCATGCTGAAGTATGAGATCAGCGGTGATCCTGCGGCGGGTTTTTTTTCAATGTATTTTGTAAATTGGTTCATTACGGACTCAAGCATTTTTAAAAATTCCTTGTCCTTTTCCAGTTCCTTGTAACGGTCCATGGGTATGGCTTCGAGAAATGCTACCGGGTTATGACCCGATGCGTCCCATTTTTCGCGATGCATATACTTGAATATTGCCTCTGCCTCACAATTCCAGCTCCACCAAAGGTTTTTTGAAAGTTCCTGTAAACCAATCAGCTTTTGTGGGATCTTCGCTTTCACCAGGATCTTTTTCCACTTGGGTTCGGCATCAATATCCGTGGCAGGAATATATTCCCTTAACCTGAATTGCTGTTGCTTGCCACTGAACAATTCTTCACGTCCGCCCACTTTGTGCAGCGCCACCGACCATGCCTTCCTGTAATTATCGATAAACGATTGCCAGAGTGCATCCCGCGATATTTTGTAAGCCTCCCGGGCTGCTTCATCATATTTTGCAGCACTCATTTCAGCGAAAGCTTTCAGGGTGCCAAAGATGTCTTTTACCACATCAGCCTCATTGTCATCGGTCCTCTCGGATACGATAACGCCTTTTTTCTCAACCTTGTGAAAATCATTCACCCAACTGCCAAATCCCGCCAGGGAAGTGGTAACAGTAGGAATACTAAAAGCGATGCTTTCGAGGGGAGTGTAGCCCCAGGGTTCGTAGTATGATGGAAAAACAGAAACATCAAATCCGATAAGTATGTCGTAGTAAGGCATATTAAAAATGCCATCCCGGCCATCAAGATATGCCGGGACAAAGATCACACTTACCTTGCTGTTCTCGTTGTTCATCAATCCTTTCTCTTTGATCCTCCGAATGCTCGGGTCCTTCTCTTCGTCGAAAAGATAATGCGACAGCCATGGTTTTTCGACCGGTTCCGAATGAAGGTCATTCATGCGCTTGAGCACATCCTGACGTGCACCGGCATGATTTGCCGGCACAGTGATGTAAGCAATCACCTTTTTCGGCAGATCATCCATTTTATTTAGTTCGGCCAGGGCATCAATAAAAATGTCCATTCCCTTATTATGGAATTCGTAACGGCCACTATTGATCACCAGCAGGCTGTCGTCAGGCATTTTTTGCCCTGTAACAGCTGAGGCGACCGATAAAAGTTTTTGGCGGGCCTCCTGTCTTTTTTCATCAAATTTGTCGTCCGGCGGAACAAATGAATCCTCAAAACCATTCACCGTGATCACATCAGGTGTTTTTCTAAGAAAATGCTTGCATTCCCTGGCTGTGATCTCACTAACCGTTGTGAAGCTATCGGCCTGTTTGGCACTCATTGATTCGAGTGATTGTTTTGAAAGAACCCCAAAACTACGTGCCGTTTCTTCAGCCTTGTATTTCTCCATATCTCCGTAAAGCGGGAGTCCGTTGCCTGCAATTGAGCGTCCAAGCACTGTGGCATGGCTTGTAAAGACAGTAGCCACCTGTGCCACATGAGTTTTAAGGTACAATATCCCGGTACCGGTCATCCATTCATGAAAATGTGCAACGATGCGGTCTTTTGAAGAAAGGTGAAACTCATAATAACTTTCAATCACCCTGGCTGCAGCATAGCCAAACATGGCAGGTTCGATATAATCCCACTGTCCCGAAAGGGAGTCGAGCTTAAATTGTTCCCACAATTCATAAAATATCTTATCTTTTTCAGTGAACAGGGGTTTAAAGTCAACCAGGATGACCAGTGGATAACCACTCACATTCCAGCGTCCCAGGCGGATGTTGAGTCCTTCCTGGGCAGCCTTTTCTCTCCATTCGGTCAGAATATCAAAATCTTCAATAAAATCAGGGTGCTCACTGGTCTCCATCCAAACATCCGGGCCTATTAGGATATAATTATCGCCATAGTCCTCAGTAATGGTGCGGGCTTTGGTTGACAGGACGGTATAGATCCCTCCCACCTTATTACATATCTCCCAGCTGGTTTCAAAAATATAATCGGGTTTTATTACTTTTTCACTCATCATTTTCGTTTTTTAAAATTCATGCAAAAATAGTCGAATTGCGCTATTGCTTTTTTCCTGATCTCCTTCGGAAGATATCAAAAACCATCCTCCAAAGCAGTGGATTGTGTATTGTTATCCGAGAGAATACCGGGTCGTTCCCCCATCAAGCGTATATACCTGCCCGGTAACGAAGCCTGATAAGGGTGAGAGAAGCCATGCCGCGAGCGAGGCAAATTCGGCCGGATCGCCGATCTTTCCGACCGGGATCCCCGATACGCCTGCCGCCCTGGCTTCATCGAAGGAGATCCCTTCGAGTTTGCTTTTCTTTATAAACAGCCTGTTAACAGCTTCCGTATCATGAAAGCCGGGACCTATAATGTTTACTGTTATTCCCCGATCTGCAACCTCCTGCGAAAGGGTTTTAGCCATGCCTGCAACAGCCATGCGCAAGGAGTTGCTGAGCACCAGGTTTTCGATGGGCTGCTTCAGTGTTGAACTCTCGCTGAACAATATCCTTCCGTAGCCCTGCTTCATGAATACCGGTAAAAGCATCCTTATCAGGGCAACCTTCCAGCGAAGGAGCAGGCGATAAGCTTCATCCCAGTCGCTAAGCTCCGTTTCCAGGAACGAAAGCGCAGGAGGTCCGCCGGCATTGACAAATACCCCCGACAATTCGCGGCCATCAATTTTTTCGATAACTGCCCTGAGGCTTTCATCGCTCAAAACATCGCCGCTGACTTTTTCTGCCCGTGTATATTCATTACAAAGTTCATTTAGCTTATCTTCGTTCCGGGCCAGGGCAATTACACCAGCACCGTTATCGAGCAACACTTTAGCCACTGCTTTACCCAATCCTGAGCTTGCTCCGCTAACGATAAAAAGCTGTCCTGTGATCTTCAAATCCATAATTCCTCTTTCTACTGATGCCTGTAAACGGCATTATTTCCTGAACAGGTTTTTAATTTCCTTTTCAATATTGGCTGTATATTTTTTAATGTCGGATTTTTTAAATTTCCTCAGATCGGCCTGCACCTGATCATATTTTTTTCGTGCCCTGCTGCCAAGGTTAGGCAGTATCCGCTCGCGCACATCATCACTGGCGTTTTGAAGCGCTACCGACAGTTCCTCAATATCCACCCTGCGCAACAATTCCCTGATGCGGGCATTCGACATTGAAGCGATATCATTCAGGCTTTTGTCGCCAATATTGGTATCCCTCACCTTTTCCTTTACCTTTTCGCCCATTTTGAAGGTCTTATCTTTTAAAGATTTGCCGAATTCGGCCGCTCTTTCGATCGTATCATCGATATTTTCGGAAAATGACGATTGATGGCAATGCTCCTCAACGCGGACCATAAAATCAGAAAGTATATTCATATAATTAATAAATGCTTCATAGGGTGTGCCATAGGGATTAAAATATTTATGCACATCGCCATCAGAGAACCACTTGGTACACATATAGTAGAAGTGGTCGCTTGTTTGGAGCAGCCGCCAGTCGCGAATAATGCCCGGATCGGCACATTTCTTTACCCCCTCGCTGAGTGAGTACAATTTATCGAAAGCTTCATCCTGGAGTTCATTGCCCAGCCAGGCGGTAAGATCGCGTTCTTCATCGGCCCATGAAATGGGATAAGGCACGTGGACTGCTGATACAGGTTGCAATTTTTCGGCCAGTTCGGAGGGTGTATTAAAGGTATAGTTAGAGTGTGAGAAAACCCTTGCCGGCAGCGCACGCATAAATTCGAAGATACCCGTTTCAGGCCATTGATGCTCGCCAAAAGTTTCATAATCCATAAACAGGTTCACCACTTCTTCTTTCTGGTCGATATCATTGAGCCAGCCCACAAATTTCTCGGTTGTGAGTGGCCATTCGGGCCAGCTCTGCTGCGAAAATCTGAAAGCGATGTCGTCGCTGAGCCTGAAGTTTTTCAAGAGAAGCTTTAGTTTGGGATTAATTGCGTTGGCATACATATAGTTCGGGCTTTTCCAGCCGAGTACATGCTTTGCTCCTTCAGTAAGCATCAGATTAAACCCCATATCGGCCACCATGCTGCCGATCTCATCAGAATAGATCAGCTCGGTATTTCTGAATGTTGTTGGAACCTGGCCAAAATATTGCTCAACTTTTTGCTTTTGGGCATCCACCTGGGCAACAAATTCCTCCCTGTTTTTCAGGGCCACCAGCGAGTGTGACTGTGTTTCGGCAATAAACTCAACATTTCCGGTAGCTGCCAGTTCCCTGAAGCTATCCAGTACATCAGGAGCATAGTTTTCGAACTGCTCCATGGCTGTGCCTGATATCGAAAAGCTCACCTTGAATGCAACACCATATTCATTTATAAGATCAAGCAACAGGCGGTTCATCGGCAGATAACATTTTTCAGCCACCCGGCGCATTATAAAACGGTTTTCCTGATCATTATAATAATGATGGTTATTACCGATATCAAAAAAGCGGTATGTCCGCAGCCTGTATGGCTGATGGACCTGGAAATAAAAACAAATGGATCTCATATTACAAATTCCCTTTCTTATAAAACACTTTTATATACTTCTTTAATATGGAATGCGGCATTTTCCCATTTCAGGTTGTCGACCTCATCCTTGCCATAGTGTTTAAACATTTTCGACAAGCCTTCATAGTGCAAAAGCCCGTATATTGAATCGGCCATGGCGTCGATATCCCAAAAATCGATCTTCAGGGCATGCCTCAGGATCTCCGAAACGCCTGATTGTTTTGAAATAACCACCGGCACATTCGAACGCATCGCTTCGAGCGGAACAATACCAAAAGGTTCAGATACGGATGGCATCACAAATACATCGCTCAGCCCGAACATATGATCCACATCATCGCCTTTCAGGAATCCTGTAAAATGAAACCTGTCGCCCATTTTCAGCTCGGCAACCCGCTTTATTGTTTTGTTCATCATATCGCCGCTGCCGGCCATAACAAACCTTACATGAGGATCTTTATTGAGTACTTTCCTGGCAGCTTCAACAAAATAATCAGGTCCTTTCTGAAAAGTGATGCGACCCAGAAAGGTAACTACTTTTTCCTGCACGCCCCTGTGGTAATACTGGTTTCCTTTCTCATTCGGCTCAACGGCATTGTATACGGTAAACACCTTATCGGGGTTGATGCCATAACGTTCGATCACCGTTTTCCGTGTAAGGTTGCTTACGGCGATCACACGATCGGCCTCTTCCATTCCTTTCCTTTCAAGATCATACACGTTCTGGTTTACATTATCTCCCGAACGGTCGAACTCGGTAGCATGCATATGCACCACCAGGGGCTTTCCGCTCACACTCTTGGCTGCCACGCCTGCAGCGTATGTGAGCCAGTCGTGTGCGTGGATCACGTCAAAATCAGATGTTGCAGCAATTGCAGAAGCGATCAGAGCATAACGTTTCACTTCGTCCATCAGATCTGTACCATATTTTCCTGAAAATTCAAACTTTTCGGAAAGTACATGATCAGTACTGCTGATACTTTCAAGCTCCTTTGCTTCCATGATCCTCCTGAACTCTTCAGGGCCCACATAGGGAATCAGGTTGGAACCGATCTCCATATAGGTTATACGCTGCCAGTATTCTTCATATTTCTTATCGCGGAAATCCACACTGATATCACTGGCATTGATCAGCCGTACAGCCTGCTGATCTTCATCGCCATATGCTTTCGGAACTACAAACAGCACTTCCACGCCATGTTTCATGAGCCCTTTGGTCATTCCATAGCAGGCCGTGCCAAGTCCTCCGGAAATATGCGGCGGGAATTCCCAGCCAAACATTAATACTTTCATCAGCGGATCGTTATAGTGATTAATATTTTCATTCTTTGTTTCGGTATTCCTGCAGTAATTTATATACTCTTAGCAATTCAGAAACACTCCATGCCTGCGAAATCGTGCCCCCGGGAAGATGCGGCGGATCACCGTCATAAACTTCTGATACGGATCCGATCCCTGCTTCGGTCATCACCGGCTCGAAACCATTATACAGTGTTTCAATATAATCCACACCCGATTTTCCGTGTATCCTCAGGTATGCTTCGGCAAAATGCCCGAACAGCCATGGCCAGACAGTTCCCTGATGATAGGCCTGGTCGCGTGTTGCCTGGTCACCATAATAGATGCCTTGATAATTTGGATCCTGCGGCGATAAGGAACGCAATCCGCGGGTGGTAAGCAAGACTTTCTGCACTGTGCTGATCAGCGAAAGACATATCGACTCATCAATTGGGCGGTATGGCAGCGAAGCTGCGATCACCTGATTGGGCCGCACCGACCAGTCGGTATGCTCCCCGTCGACATAATCGGCAAGATAGCCTTTCGCTTCGCTCCAGAAAGTGCTTTTAAATGCCTGAGGGATCATCTCTGCCACGGGCTCCCAGTGTTTTACAAACTTATTATCATCTGCCTTCCGTGCCAGCTCAAGGCTGAACATGATGGCATTATACCAGAGTGCGTTGATCTCGACAGGAAGGCCGATCCTGGGTGTAACAGGCTTTCCATCAACAACTGCATCCATCCAGGTAAGGGCATGCCCCGGTTCACCAGCCCTGATCAGTCCGTTTTCCAGCATGCCAATATTAAATTCCGTGCCCTTGCGGTAACCTTCGAGGATCATTTTCATCTTACGGCCATATGCCTTCCATATTGATGAATGCTCTCCGGTATAGGCAGCATACTGCTGTAATGCCCAGAAAAACCACAACGGAGCATCAACCGAGTTGTAAGCCGAATCATGCCCCATACCAATATTCGGAAAGAGCGGCCCTTTGAGGTCGGCAAGCATTGAATCGATCACCGCTTTGCATGTTGCAGGGTCGTCATTGCTCAGGGTCAGGCCGGGGAGTGCAATAAAAGTATCCCTGCCCCAGCGCCCGAACCACGGAAAGCCAGCAACAACCCAGGTTTTATTATCGCGCCGGATAATAAATTGCTGAGCCGAGTTCCTGAGACAGTTCTCAAAGTTATTGCGCGGTGTGCGCTTCTTAACCTCAGAGGTAAAAGACCGCTTTATGGAAGCAGGATTAACTTCCGAAGTGCCTGCACAAAAAATTATGCTTTCGCCTTTTTTGATATCCACTTCAAAAAATCCAGGAACAAAAAGGTCCTCCTTATAATCATACCCACGCTCCATTTCCTCCTGGTACTCGATATTATGGTACCAGTCGGGAACATGGGTATATTCAACTTTCTTGGAAAATTGCATAAAAATGGGCGTATACCCGTCATAAAGACGCATCCTGATCCCGTTGGGGGCCTTTCTGTACTTATCATTTATATAAAAATTCGCTTTCGAAAGTTTATGCATATTGCGAAAAGCCAGGAAAGGCCTGAATCGCAATTTTGTTGGCGAATGGGCATCCTCGAGCGTATACCGGATCAACATCCTGTCGTGGTTCTCGGCAAAAATTAACTCTTTCCTGAGAACAACCCCTCCTACCCTGTATACCAGGCTGGGAATGGGCTCGGTGCTAAAATCCCGTATATATTTATGCCCGCCGGGGCTGTATATGCCGCCGGGGTATTTGTGAATACCGAGATTGAATTCAGCATTATTCTGTACAATGACCTCATCAAGGTTCGATAACAACACATGGTTCTCATGATCCAGGCCCGGTTGGGGAACGATAAGCAACCCATGATACTTTCGCGTATTACAACCGATAATGGTGCGGCTGGAATATGCTCCTGCACGGTTTGAGCGGAGCAATTCACGCTTAAGTGAATACTCCAGGTTTATTAACTTATTCTTGTCAAATTTAATATAGCTCATTTCTTTAATAATTGCCTGATTAATACGTGATCAACGAGTGGCAAAATTACTCATTATTTATCTGGTAAAAATTAATATTAACCTAATTTAACACAAATTTAATAAAATGCTTCGTGAATGGCATAATTTTTCAATTTAACTGATTTGTTTAATTTTGAAGGCAATTATTCATACAGGCATCATTCTGCCCCCAAAAAAATCATAATGAGAAAAAATTATCTTCTGATCTTCGCCTTATTCCTGTTCATTTTTCAACCTTCGGTAAACGGACAAGATAAAAAGCCGCTGACACATGCTGATTACGACGACTGGAAAACACTGGAAAATCAACAAATAAGCAATTCGGGCCATTGGGTAAGCTTTGAAGTCAACCCCCAGGATGGTGATGGAATACTCCGCCTCTACGATGTGCAGAAAAATGTTTACCATTCGTTCAAGCGTGGATCCGGTGCCAGAATATCGGCCAATGACCATTTCATAGCCTTTGCAATAAAGCTCCAAAAAGATACGGTGAGGAAAGCCAAACTGGACGGCAAAAAGAAAGACGAATTGCCGGCCGACTCACTCGGCATATACCTGACTGATGCCGACAGCCTCATCAGGATTGCACAAATAAAATCATTTAAGATACCCAAAGAAGAAAGGGCATGGATCGCCTATCTGCTGGATAAGGAAAAGCCTTCGGCCGATACTGCAGAAATTTCCGACTCAGTGGCAGCGGCCGGAACAAAAGAGCCGGATAAAAAGAAACCAAAGAAAAAGAAACAGCAAGGGAATACACTGGTAGTTTTCAATCCAATAAATGGCGAAGAGGCTTCATATAAGCATGTAACTGAATACAGCTTTTCAGAGGACGGCAGCCTGCTCACGTTTATAAGTACACGCAACGACAGCATCGATTCTGTATATGTACATTATCTTACTTACCCCGGAACCAGAAGCGACACGATATACAGCGGGCCCGGTTTCGCCATGAAGATCACCCCGGATAAGACGGGCACACAACTTGCCTATATCTTTTCTGCCGATACCGGCAAAATTAAAGTATACGACCTCAGACTGGGTAAAATTGCAGAAAACACTACAAGGGTGATCGTCGACACTGCATCAAAGGCAATGCCCGATAGTTGGGGTGTATCAGAGAACGGAACCCCTGATTTTTCAGAAAACGGAATGCGCTTGTATTTTGGCACAGCAGCAACCCCCCAAAAAGAGCCGGAAGACAGCCTTACGGAAGATGAAAAAGTGAGCGTTGACATCTGGAACTGGAAAGATGATCTGTTGCAACCGCAGCAACTTAAAGAGCTCGAAAATGACAAAAAGAAGAACTATCTGGCGGTGTATCATATCCCCAAAAAGACCATGGTGCAACTGCAAGACGAAAACCTCGACCGCATTGCGCTTGACCGGAAGCACCAGCATCCCTATGCTTTAGGATTTTCAGGCAAACCATACCGAAAATACCTTTCGTGGGATGCAAACAGGTACCATGATGTTTATCTTATCAACATTGAAAACGGAGATAAAAAACTTATCCTTGAGAAACTGCAATCAAGTGCTTCGCTTTCACAATTAGGGCGTTATGTTGTTTATTATGAGGAGAACGACAGCAGTTGGAATACCTACACAGTAAAAAGCGGCGAGTTTCACAAGCTAACCAAGGGCCTTCCGGTGAGCTTCAGCTATGAGGAATTTGATATGCCTACAGATCCGGGCCCTTATGGCATTATGGGCTGGACAGCGAATGATGAGATGCTGCTGGTATATGACAGGTATGATATATGGAAGTTTGACCCCGAAGGGGATAAAGATCCGGTAAACCTGAGCGGTGGCAGAGAACAGAAAATGAGGTTCAGGTATATCAGGCTCGACCCCGACGAAGTATTTATTCCGCAAAACGAAAAATTACTCCTGTCGGCAGTGAATGAAGAAACACGCCAGAGCGGTTTCTATGATCTCACCATTGCAAAAGAGCCGCGTTTGGAGAAGATACTGTTGGAAGACTTTCACTTTCAGAGGCCGGACAAAGCAAAAAATGCCGGGCTGCTGATATGGAATCGCATGAGTTTTGTTGAATACCCCGATCTGTGGATCAGTGAAAGGGATTTTAGCCACCCTAAAAAAATATCAGATATAAATCCGCAACAGGATAAATACCTATGGGGCAGTGTTGAGTTGATACAGTGGCCTTCGGCCGATGGTGCCGAAATGGAAGGATTGCTTTACAAACCTGAGAACTTTAATCCCGACAGCAGTTATCCGATGATCGTTTATTTTTACGAAAAATATTCGAGCAGGCTGCACAGCCATTACACGCCACGACCGAGCCGTTCCACAATAAACTTTAGCTTTTATACCAGCAATGGTTACCTTGTTTTCGTCCCCGACATTATTTATAAAACCGGATACCCCGGACAAAGTGCCTACAATGCCATTGTTAGCGGTGCCCTCCACCTGTTGAAACACCCCTGGGTTGACAAAGATCACATTGGCATACAGGGACAAAGCTGGGGCGGATACCAGGTAGCCTGGCTGATAACGCAAACCAATATGTTTGCCGCTGCCATGGCCGGTGCCCCCGTTAGTAACATGACCAGCGCCTATGGAGGGATACGTTGGGGCTCAGGCATGAGCAGAATGTTCCAGTACGAAGGATCCCAGAGCCGGATCGGTGGAACTTTATGGGAAAAACCCCTGAGATATATCGAAAATTCGCCGCTGTTCTATGCCGATAAGGTAGAAACCCCGCTATTGATCATGCATAACGATAATGACGGAGCAGTGCCGTGGTATCAGGGTATTGAGTATTTCGTGGCCCTGCGCAGGCTTAACAAAGCTGTTTGGATGCTTACGTATAACGGCGCCCCGCACAACCTCAAGCGTCGCGCCGACTGCAAGGATCTCAGCATACGCATGCAGCAGTTCTTCGACCACTACCTGAAAGGCGCTCCGGCCCCGCTTTGGATGGAACAGGGAATCCCTGCCATAAAGAAAGGAAAAGAAATGGGATATGAGCTTACAGAGCCATAACAGGAAAATTCTGCTTTTTCGCTGACGAATGCAGCTCTTTTATCATTTTTTTGTAAATTTTTTCTAGCGACCCCGGACAAAACCGGACAAATATTTCAAAATATGGTGAATTTATCATCATGTGATGAATTATTCAACACACACACCTAAACATAGCCCACCATAGCTCTAAGCCGGAAATTTATTTTATGTGTAAGGATATTCAACACTTACTATGTTTATAAATTAAACAACCCCTTTCATATTACACTGTTATTCAGGTTTTTACTGTTATTATTTTATTTGGCACCCTTATTGACATCAATAAATTGAACCTAAACATGAAGGGCTATGAAAACACGTATCATATTCGTAATCAGCATTTTTTGCTTACTAAGTATGGGAAACCTGCACGCAGATCAATCAACCGGCAGTTCCATTCCCGGTCAGGAAACAATAATTAAACTGGCATGTACGCCTGAGCTTCAGCCCCTGCTGGCTCAATGGGCTGAAAAATACAGCCTGACCCGCCCGGAGATAAACATAGAGGTAGATGTTATGCCCGAAGCTGGCAGTCAGGATGTACTGTCGGCCCATAGCGGTATATTCTCAACACACTATCTCAGCCCGGGCATATATGAACAGGCCTGGAGCATAACCCTTGGGCATGATGTTATTGTTCCGGTGATTAACGAAAACAACCCATTCATTGATGTGCTTTATCAAAAAGGGGTCAGGTCTGATGAACTTGCGACACTGCTCAGCGGCAACAATCAAAAATGGGGAAAGCTCACAGGAACAAAAACAGATCATACTGTACAATTATATATTACAGACCGTGACCGTGCAATAAGCAGTGTTGGAAAATTCCTTGATGCAGAAGACTATGCTGAAGGAAAGATCAGCCTGTCACAGGAAAATGCTGTTCTTGATGCAGTCAGGGACGACCCTTTTGCCATTGCATTCTGCAGATTGGGCTGTTTGATCGATCCGGTTACACAGAAGCTTGCTGAAGGGATCAGGTTTCTGCCCATCGACAGGAACGGGAATGGCAGGCTTGATTATATGGAAAACATATACGAGGATATCAATACAGTAGCCAGGGGAGTATGGATCGGCAAATATCCCAGGTCGCTGGTAAGTAATATTCATTTTATCTCCGAATCGCAACCGGTAAATGAAAGTGAAGTTGCATTTCTGAAATGGATCCTGAGCGACGGACAATCATCACTCGGTGTATTTGGATACAACCCGCTGGTGAACAGTGAAAGATTATCGCAACTGCAAAAGTTCAGTCCGCTTACACTGCCCTACGCACCCCCAAGCGGAATTCCTGCGATCAAACAACCGGGATGGATCATATTTGCCGGAGCCATCCTGCTTATCATATTGTTGTCGTTTTTATTCAGGCATTTGCTGGTCAAAAAAACAAAGATCAGCCATCAGATCTTAGGCAGCCGCAGTGGTTTCAGCGAAAGCTCACTGGGCGCACCCGGCGGGCTGTATTTCGACAGAAACCACACCTGGGCATTCAGGGAAAAAGACGGAGCCGTGAAAGTTGGCATCGACGATTTCCTCCAGCACGTTGTTGGGAAGGTTACCCGCCTGAAAATGAAAATCAAGGGCGAAACGGTAACAAAAGGCGAAGCCTTGCTGTCGATCATACAAAGAGGCAAACGGCTCACGATATATGCCCCATTCAGCGGTGTGATCAGGGAGATCAACGAACAACTTTTCGAAAATTCATCAATGATCAATACATCTCCTTATGATAAAGGCTGGGTTTACATAATAGAGCCCGACAACTGGGCGGAGGATGTAAAAAAGCTTCAAACAGCCGAAAAATACCGGGTGTGGTTAACTTCAGAGTTTACGCGCCTGAAGGATTTCCTGGCTGCAGCGCTTTCGAACAAACAATTTGATATGTCGATGATCATTTTACAGGATGGAGGAGAGATCAGAGACAGCATCCTTGCTGAGCTGGGCCCGGAAACATGGGAAGATTTTCAGGCTTATTTTCTCGACCTGAGCAAATGATCTGCTTGTAAGGGCATGAAACAAACCAAAACTAAAACCAAAACATTAATCATAATCTAAATCGCTGGAAATGGAAATTAATCGAAGAAATTTTCTACAGGTACTCGGACTCACCGGACTATCGCTGGCTACAGGTGAAAAACTAAATGCCGGTTCAGAAAATGGCGACACAAAGGAATTCTACGGTGTGCTTTACGATTCTACGCGCTGCCGGGGCTGTCATGGCTGTGAATATGATTGCTCAGACGCAAATGATCTGCCATACCCGCCTGACGATCTTTCGGGAATACGAAGGCCCGACGAAACCTACCGCACAGTGGTCAATGAAGTTGAGACTTCAAAAGGCCTGGTGCCCGTAAAATTGCAATGCATGCATTGCAATGAGCCGGCCTGTGTTGCAGCCTGTCTCACCCAGGCTATGTACAAGACCCCCGAAGGGGCTGTGATCTGGAGGGGCGATAAGTGCATGGGATGCCGTTATTGCATGGTGTCCTGCCCTTTCGATATTCCCAAATTTGAATATCACAGTTCCAACCCGATCATTCAGAAATGCTCTATGTGCTACGAAACCAGGATCAGCCAGGGTGAAATGCCCGCATGCGTGGAAAATTGTCCTGCTGAAGCCCTGGTATTCGGTACAAGGCGCGAACTGATAAGGGAGGCCAGAAAGAGGATCGTTGAAAACCCCGACGACTATGTTGACCACATTTTCGGGGAACATGAGGCCGGTGGCACCGGATGGCTGTATTTATCGGGAGTACCGTTCGAAGAACTTGGCCTGAACACTTCCGTTCAAAAGAAATCGTACCCCTCCCTTACCAAAGGATTCCTGTACAGCGTGCCATCAGTATTTGTGCTGGCACCGGCAATACTCCTGGGTATACACCAGGCAACCAAAAACAATTCTCATAACCTAAACGAAGAAGACGATGTCGAATGAACACTATTCAGTTAGTTTAAAAAAGCAGAAACAACCAACATGGAAATTCCTGCTCAGTGAACTTAAACCGAAAGGGAAAATTTTCACACCCTTTAATCTAATTTCTTTCCCCGTTGTGATTCTGGGGATCGTGCTGATCGTAATCCGTTTTACGGAAGGTCTCGGAGCCATTACCAACCTCACACAAGACGTTCCCTGGGGACTGTGGATCGGTTTTGACGTAGTTACGGGAGTAGCCTTTGCCGGAGGAGCTTATGTGATCACCTTCATGGTTTACATTTTAAATCTTAAAAAATACAAGTCGATTGTAAGGGTTACGGTGTTGAACGGCTTTCTGGCCTATGTATTTTACGCGGGAGCCCTCTTGCTCGACCTTGGCCGGCCATGGAATGTTGTGAACCCGATTATCGGGAATAATTTCGGAACCAGCTCAGTTCTGTTCCTTGTAGCCTGGCATTTCCTGCTTTACATGATTGCGCAGTTGATCGAATTCTCTCCTGCCATTGCTGAATGGATCGGGGCTAAACGTGCCCACAGGATCCTTTCAGGCATGACCATCGCAGCCGTAATATTCGGCATCACCCTGTCGATATTGCATCAATCAGGCCTGGGTGCCCTTTACCTGATGGCCATCGACAAGATACACCCGCTCTGGTATACCGAATTCATTCCTGTTCTTTTCTTCGTATCCAGCGTATTCGCCGGCCTGTCGATGGTTATCTTCGAAGGATCCATCAGCCAGAGGGTGTTCTTTAACCAGATCAGTGAAAAGAACCGACGTGCACACAGATCGATTGTGATGGGATTGTCGAAGATCTGCTGCTGGGCCCTGCTGGTTTACTTTTTCCTGCAGGTGCTGGTATTCATCCATGATAAACACTGGAACCTGCTCAACACGCCAACGGGCTATTGGTGGATGCTTGAAATTTTCGGATTTGTGCTTATCCCTATGCTGCTGTTCATGTACAGTTGCAAGCGCGAAAGCATACTCCTGGTTAAAGTGGCATCTATCATTACCATGGTCGGGGTGATCCTTAACCGCTTAAACGTAACCGTTATCGGGTTCAGGTGGGATCTGCCCGTGCATTATGTGCCCTCCTGGATGGAAATAGTGGTTACCCTCACAGTGATCTTTGTTGAAATATGGATCTTCAGGTGGATAATCAGGAGAATGCCTGTTTTACAGGATGGCCCCGGCTGGGCAAAAGATAAACACTGAACATGAAAATAAACTTATATAAACTACAAAAATACTCTGGCCATGAATGGATTCAGCTATAATAATATTTTCGACACCAAAGGCATCGAATACCTTGTTGTGATTGCATTTCTCATTGTGATCATCCTGTGGTGGCAACTCATGAAGGCCAATAGCATAAGGCCGAAAAAGATGCAAAAAACTTCAGGAGCACTCTCGTTCAGTACGCTTAAAATTCCCCTGGGATTGTTTTACAGTAAAAACCATACCTGGCTATTCATGCAAAAATCAGGCATTGCCAAAGTGGGACTGAACGATCTTCTGGTGCACCTTACAGGTATTAAAAAGGTAATACCGCTGAAAGAAGCCGGTGAACAGGTCAGTAAGGGAGATGTGTTGGCGAGGATAGGTAATAACGGCAAAAGCATCAACATCCTGTCGCCCATTTCAGGCACAGTTATAAAACCCAACCCTGCCCTTGAGATGGATGCCGACACACTGAACGACGATCCATATGGAAAAGGCTGGATTTACAGCATTCGTCCGGCCAATTGGAAAGGAGAAACCGCCACATGCTATCACGCGGACGAATCCCCCGACTGGCTCAGGGCAGAGCTCGAACGCTTTAAGGAGTTCATCTCCATGAACATAAACAAATATGCAAAAGACGGATCAGCTGTAATCCTCCAGGATGGCGGTGAAATTTGCGACTACACCCTTTCCGGCCTGCCGGAGGAGTGCTGGAGCGATTTCGGGAAAAATTTCTGCACGCTCTGATATTATTTGGGAATGTCGTCGGATTTTCATATTTTGCAGTAAAATAATTGCTGACATCAACCAACAGTTCCAGCAATACAATGCTATGCGATGACACGGTTCAAACGATATAGTTTTCAGAACGCCTGCGAATGGATCAGGCGTTATCTAAATATCCGGACATCAATCTATGGCCAGGTGGTTATGATCATCGCCATACTGTCTGTGATCCTCTTTGTATCATTTGGCCTGATCTTCCGTTCAGTATACGAGAATTATATGAATACCGTGCTGCGCGAAAGCGGAAGCAATATTGGTTCACTTGTTGAAGGGGCACTTTATTATTCCATGTTTGAGAACGATAAGCGTTCCCTGCAGAACACCCTCGACATCATCAACACCCTTCCGGGCATTGAAGATGTAAACATGTACGACAGCGACGACAACCTTGTTTATTCCTCTTTTCCCAGTGAAACCAGCAGCAGCAGGCATATTGAGCCCGACTGCAAAGCCTGCCATGACGACCTCGCCACCATGTTCCCGCGCAACGAAAAAGCCTATCGGATCATTAGCATTGAAAGCCAGTGCATGATGAGCCAGGATCCGTATCATCAGCGGTACCTGATGATACGCTCACCCATACTGAATGAACGCTCGTGTTATACTGCCGATTGCCACGCCCATGGAGAAAATGATGAAGTGCTCGGCTCGCTGATCATTCAGATGCCACTAAAAGATCTTGATGATGCCATAGCAAGCTCAACCATGGATTTTTATCTGTTCGCCATTATAACAACAGTCTTACTTCTTACTTTCATCATTATCTTCACCAGGAAGGAAATAAAAAATCCGCTGAAAGCGCTTATCCAGGTCAGCAGATCTGTAGCCAAAGGCGACCTGAGCAAAAGGATTGATGTTAAACCCTGCCATGTTGAAGACATGAAAATTGTTTCGCATTCAGTTAACGATATGCTCGACAAGCTGCAGGCGGCCAATGAGGAGCTCAAAAACTGGTCGCAGCAGCTTGAATACAAGGTTCAGAAAAAATCGGAAGAGCTGGGCGCCATACAAAATGAGATTATCCGCATCGAGCGTCTGGCCTCGCTGGGAAAACTATCTTCATCAGTGGCTCATGAGATCAACAACCCCCTGTCCGGTATCCTCATCTATTCAAAACTGATCCATAAGCAGCTAAGCTTTTCAAAAGCCGAAATCCCGAATCGCGATTCCCTGCTCAAGCATATAAAAATGATTGAGAATGAAACCAAACGATGCGGCGACATTGTAAAAAGCCTGCTTGATTTTGCGAGGAAGGACCAGGAAGACTTCAAGCCCGGCAATGCGCACGCAATACTTGAAGAAACATACGAACTGATGGCACACCCGATAAAGATCGCCAATATCGAATTCAGAAAGGAATTCAATGCCGGGTCAGATCTGATCCATTGCAGTCCGAATCAGATCAAACAAGCCTGTGTAGCCCTTTTGGTCAACGCATCGGAGGCCATCGTAAGCAATGGAGAAATTATTTTCCGTACATCCAATCCGTCGAAAGATGAGCTGAGGATTGAGGTTATCGATAACGGAAGCGGGATATCGGATGATGACCTTCCGCATATTTTCGAGCCCTTTTATTCGGTAAAGCAGGACGTTAGCGGCATCGGCCTGGGCTTATCGATCGTACACGGCATCATTACAAGCCACAGGGGGAAAATCGATGTAATTTCATCGCCCGGCAAAGGAACTACGATGATAATTACTTTACCATTGATCACTACTTAATACTGACCAATATGACAAAGAAGACTTCCATACTGGTAGTTGATGACGAAGAATCCGTCAGGGATTCTTTATTCAGCTGGTTCACTGATGATGGGTATTATGTGAAATGTGCCGAAGATGCATCGAAAGCACTGACAATATTAGAATCGGAAGATTTTGGCATTATCCTGGCTGATCTTAAGATGCCGGGAATGGACGGCCTTGAAATGTTACGACGGATCAAAGCATTGAACAAGGAATCGATCGTCATTGTCATGACTGCATTTGCTACCGTCGATACGGCAGTAAAAGCGCTTAAAGACGGAGCTTTCGATTATGTTACCAAACCCTTCGACCCCGACGACCTGAGTCACCTTATCCGTAATGCTTCCAAACAGTTGTCACTGTCGGAAGAAAACGAAGACCTGAAAAGGAAAGTCCTATCGCTCGAAAATGTCGAAGACCTCATCGGCAACAGCGATGCCATGCAAAAGGTGCTTGAAGAGGTGGAGAGTGTTGCCCGGACAAATTCCTCAGTGATCATTACCGGAGAAAGCGGCACCGGCAAAGAACTCATCGCCCGCGCCATACATTATAATTCGACCCGTAAATTTTTCCCTTTGATCAGTGTTCATTGCGGAGCCCTCACTGAAAGCCTGCTCGAAAGCGAATTATTCGGACACGAAAAGGGTGCCTTCACCGGTGCTCTTTATAACCGTAAAGGAAGGTTTGAAATGGCCGACAGCGGCACTCTTTTTCTGGATGAGATCGCCACTATTTCAATGAAAATGCAGATCGAGTTGCTGCGGGTGCTTGAATCGAAAACTTTTGTACGCGTTGGGGGCAACAAGGAAATCACATCCGACTTTCGTCTTATCTGTGCCACAAACCGCGACCTCAAGGGCATGGTTGAGGATGGCAAGTTTCGTGAAGACCTGTATTACCGCCTTAACGTAGTGAATATCCATGTCCCGCCCCTGCGTGAACGCGCAGGCGACATTCCACTGCTGGTTGATTATTTTATCAAAAAATACTGCAAATCAATGAATAAAGCACCGGTAAGCATTGATGCGGCGGCCATGAAACGCCTCGAATCGTATTCTTTTCCGGGCAATATACGTGAACTTGAGAATATGATTGAGCGTGCCATTGTTATTGGTGATGGTAAAAAGATCCACATCAGAGACCTTCCCATCGAAAAAGATAAACCAGGCAGTTCGGTCGAGAGTTTAAATGAATTCGAAAAATCATTTATCAACCAGATACTCGACAAATACAACTGGAATATTTCGCGTACGGCAAAGGCACTGGAGATCGACAGGGTAACACTGTATAACAAGATAAAAAAATATGATCTGAAACCCTGAAGCAGGCCATTATAGCACCCTTCAAGCCCGGTAGTCAGAGCCGTTTACATAAGAATTGAATGGATCAGCAATACATATGTATACTCACTTTCGGTTATTTTGAGATGAGCTTTCTTGAAAAGATCGAGAGGGCCATAAGAAATGAATTTTTTCTGCCGGTACGTTTCCGGGCGGCACATTTCGATCTGAGTGAGACCTATGATATTGTTCGCAGGCAATACAATGGAAACAACCTCCTGAAAGAAGTGGATGCCATGGCCTACCCGAATGCAATAAAAACGATTGGGTTATTCAATGTCGATATTTTTGTGCCCATCCTTACATTTATTTTCGGGCAGGCCACACTTGATGGCCAAAGCGGGATTGCTTCCCTTTTCAGGCTCAACAATACCCATTACGGTTTGCCCGAAGATGAGGACCTGCTGTTGGAACGTTTTCAGAAAGAAGTTATCCATGAGCTTGGCCATACATTCGGGCTTTTGCATTGCCACGCACCCCAGTGCGTAATGCGTTCATCAACCTATGTGGAAGACATTGACCAGAAGGAAACGCATTTCTGCATGGAATGCCGCAACAAACTGAACACCACAGCATTTATAGCAACAACATTCAGAAAGCACTGAATGCATCCGGCTTTGTAATATTGCCATCACGGGGATAAACCCCCGGGTAAGCCCTGTATCCAGGACCCGTTAAGAAGGTTATGCCGGGCTGTCCTTTTTTGTCAGCTCGTATATATCCTTGCGGCGGTCTCTCAGGTTGCGTACACTGCCAAACTGATTAAGCTCGCGGAGCAGGTCAATATCGAGGTCGACGATCAGGATCATTTCCGTGTTCGGAGTAGCTTCGGCTTTTATCCCGTTGGCAGGGAAAGCAAAATCGCAGGGGGTAAACACCATAGACTGGGCATATTGTATATCCATGTTGTGAACTTTGGGCAAATTGCCCACGCAACCTGCAATGGCAACATAGCATTCATTCTCGATGGCCCTGGCCTGTGCGCAGTATCGCACGCGTGAATATCCGTTCTGTGTATCGGTAAGAAAAGGCACAAAGAGGATATCCATCCCCTCATCGGCAAGTATCCTGCTGAGTTCAGGAAATTCGACATCATAACAAATAAGAATTCCGATCTTACCGCAATCAGTGTCAAACACCTTCACCCGGCTGCCCTTTTCCATTCCCCATACTTTGATCTCATCAGGAGTCACATGCAGTTTCTCATAGCGTTCAATGGTACCATCTCGTTTGCAAAGATATCCAACGTTATAAAGCCTGTCGTTTCGCACTTCGGGAAGGCTGCCGGAAATAATATTGATATTATATGAAATGGCGAGTTCGGAAAACCGCTGTACCACAGTATCCGTATGTTTAGCAAGCTCCCTGATGGCCTCCGGCTCACTCAGATGGTTGTTTTCGGCCATCAGGGGGGCATCGAAGAATTCAGGGAACAAGGCAAAATCAGAACGGTATCCCGACACAGCATCGACAAAGAATTCGGCCTGTTGCAACAATTCGTCCATATCCTTATATGGCCGCATCTGCCACTGTATCAATCCAAGCCTCACCAGCTTCTTTGTAATGCCGGCCGTAATGCTTTGTTTTTCATAATAGATATTATCCCACTCCAACAGTACAGCATACTCATTTGATGCCTCATCACCTTCGAGATAGTTTTTTAGAATTTTAGAAGGATGAAAATCATTGGATACCTGAAAGTTAAGCACCGGGTCATGGATTTCTTTTCTTCTTACCCCTGCAATATATTCTTTAGGCGTAAGTTCATTGGCGTATTTATGATAATTCGGTATTCTGCCGCCAAACGCCACGCTTCTGAGGTTTAGCCTTTCGCAGAGCTCCTTCCGGTAATCATAAAGTCGCCGGCCCAGACGCAGTCCCCTGAATTCGGGTTTAATAAAAATGTCGATACCATAGAGCACATTCCCATCAGGCGTATGCGTGCTAAAGGTGTAGTTGCCGGTAATTTCCTTATATGTGTGCTTATCGGCAAACTTATCATAATCGACAATGATAGACAATGCACAGCCGGCAATCTGTTTATTCACTTTGATTACCACCTGCCCTTCGGGGAAACGTCCGATAAGGGATTTAATGTGGTGTTCCTTCCAATACGAGTTGGGCATACCCGTATACGACTCGATCATTGCCTCTTTCAGTTCCTGGTAATCATCAATGCTTAAAAAGGAAAGTTCAATATTTTCAATTTCGTTCATTTGCTGTATCTGCTGAGTTAAAATAAGATCATTACAAAAATTTCAAACCACAAAAGTACAAAATACGAGATGAGGAAAACAAATTGCAGCATTTCTGCGAGCCAGGCGATAAGGTGCAAATGACCTGGCATGTATAATACTCCCCAAAAACAGGACCACTGGATAAGTTTGTAGGTCTTCAGCCTAACTGGAAAGACAAAAGCAGAACATCTCCTTTGATAGCGAGCTTGTATTTAGTAAGCCATACGACCAGGTTGATTTTGATAACTTCAATAAACTTTTCGCTGAGAAAACCGGAGAAGAAATCACAATACCAGTATTGTCAAAGCTTGATTTGTACAGTTCTGAACAAGGTAAAGAATTACCAACTATTGCCCTAATTTTGATTTCTGATGATCCACTACGAAAGCAACGATTCCTATATGCTAAAATTGAATGTGCAAGATTTAAAGGGACGGTACCTGGCAATTTTATTGATCAAAAAACCATAGATGCCAATGTTAGCATACAAGCTGAACAGGCGTACCAATTTGTACTACGACACATTTCCCAAAGTTCGGCCGATTATACCGGGGTGTACCGTAACGACAGGTGGGAGTATCCTATTATTGCTATCCGCGAGGTGATCCGGAATGCAGTGATCCACAGAGATTATTCTTTGACCGGAAAAGACATAAAAATAGCCATTTTCGATGATAAAATTGAGGTTACCAGTCCGGGAAAGTTAATGCCTTCGGTCGATTTCGATGATATGGAATCAGGCCAATCCGACATACGAAACAAAGTTTTAGCCCCTGTATTCAAACGCCTTGGCATTATTGAACAATGGGGCAATGGTTTAAAACTTATCAAAGAAGAACTAGAAGCCTATCCGGAAATTGAGTTCTCCTGGAAAGAACCTGGCATCGCCTTCAGAGTGACCTTCACTAATAAGAATTACGAGCGACAGCAGGAGTTGCAGCAGGAGTTACAGCAGGAGTTGCAGCAGGAGTCATTATATGGGAAAGTATTAAGGATGGTACAGGAACAAACATCATCGACGCAGGAACTTTCAACGGCATTAGGACAGAAATCAATTTCAGGTCAATTGTATACTACAATTAATAAGCTTCGGGAGGGCGGGCTAATTGAATGGACAATTCCTGATAAACCCAAAAGTCCAAAACAGCAATACAAAATAACTGAAAGAGGTGCTTTATTTCTGCGCTTACTTGATCAATAAAAGGTATATCGGACCAAAACCCGTTTATATCTAAAACGCACTACTCTTGTTAATAATATCCCTGTCGGATTCTTTCCGGGCGATCTTAACATATTTGTTTGTGATCTCTATTGATGAGTGGTCAGCGGCTTCCATAACCTGTTTTGGTGTCCGTCCATCGCGTATCTTCTGTATTATACCAGAATCACGTAACGAGTAAAACTGGAGTTCCTTTTTCAGCCTTAATGTTTTCCTTAACTCGG
>JAVVEM010000094.1:0-3431 GCA_032250805.1 Bacteroidales bacterium | reverse complement strand
CGGGTAAACCGGCCTTGCTCCGCCGAAGCTACGCGAAGGCGATGCAGGCAGGGAACAAGGAATGTTACAGTTAATTTTCCTGAAAAACTTTTCAAAATAGTGAGACATTTTGAGAATTTGGGTACTAATAGATATAAACCCTTTTAAAATTACTATCATGAAAAAATACGATTTAGATGAGCGGATGATCAATTTTTCTGTCAGCATAATCAAGCTGGCAGAAAAGTTGCCCAAAACCATTGCAGGGCAATATTTTGCAAATCAATTGATCCGGTCTGCTTCTTCAGCGGCCCTGAACTATGCTGAAGCACAAAGTGGAGAGTCGAGGCGCGACTTTGTACACAAGCTGATGATAGCACTTAAGGAGCTTCGCGAAACAAGTTCCGGTTTGAGAATTGTTGATAAATCCAATCTTTATTCTCTTGCTATATTGGAACGGAATCTGTTAAAAGAGAACAATGAATTGATCAGTATTTTCATGCAAAGCATAAAAACCGCTAAAAAGAATATGAATTAAGATACTTCGATATTCCTTGTTCCATGTTCAGTGTTCATTATTCCTGCCGTAGGCAGGTAAACTTCCATGTTCAGTGTTCGATATTCATCTGTGTTCGTGCCCTCGTGTGCTCGTGTGTTCGTGACTTCGTGAGTTCGTGACTTAGTGCCCCCGGATCACATCTTCGAATCCAATCCTTTTCCGGTTTCGATGTGCTCAAAATTTGTAAGATAGGATTGCAGTATCTTCACCACCGCCTCTTTGGTCACTATTTTGCTGTTAAACAGCTCGCTGAGCCTGCTGAAGATATCATCGATCTCGGAAATATCTCTTTTCTTCGAATTTTTGATCACACCGAGCTTGATAAATGTTTCTTCATCCCTAAGCTCATCATCGGTATAAAACTCCTCGTAGGGTTTTTCACCGCTGGTATCCGATTTAAAGAAATACACAGGCCACCTATTGGAATCTCCCCCTTTGGCTTTTTTTTGCTTTCCGGTAACCGGTAACCGGTCACCGGTAGCCGTAATTTTTTCCTTTGCCTCTTTCTCAGTAGCACAAACCTCTGCTTCCATACCCATAAAATCAAGCAGATCGCGCGCGATCCGGTCGAAGGCGATCATGTCTTTCTCTGCATCCAGCTTCGGGTAAAAGATGTCGCCCGACTCGCCCATGACCGAGGCCATGAGGCAGAGCTCGCCGCTTTCCTGCGGGCTGACGAAAAATCGCCTGATGCCGAGAGGGCAGGACCAGGGCTGGTTTTTGCTCAGGCGCTCGAGGAAGCCCAGGGGCAGGCTGCCATTGCTGAAGGCCACATTCGCAAAGCGTGCCGTAGTGATATTGAGCTTTCCGGAATAGGCCATGATCAGCTCTTCCATAAGTTTCTTGCTGGCGCCCATGATGTTTACGGGGTTGGCGGCCTTGTCGGTGCTTACGCAGAAGAAATGCTCAGGAGGCGATTCCAGCAGCAGGTCGAGAAGGCAGCGGGCTTTCAGCACATTATTTTCGATCATAGCCTGGATGCTGAAGATATCCTTTTCGCTGCGCACATGTTTATGGGCGGCGAAGTTGGCCACGATATGGAAAGGGCCGTGGTGTCGGAAGAGTTTTTCGAATACCGCATCGCCGAAGTTTACCGGGTAGGTGATGAAGGTTTGGGGGATATTGTATTCCGATGAGCTGCGCAGGTCGCGGACGAGCTCGGTAAGGCCGTTCTCGTTGATGTCGGCAACAACGAGCTTGTTGATGTTGAAGCGGAGCAGGGCTTTGATGTAGGCTGAGCCGATGCTGCCGGCTCCGCCGATCACCAGCACGTTTCTGCCATCGATTCCCGATCGCAGCTCCTTGTGGTATTTTTGCAGGTCTGCCTGCAGCAGGCTGTGCTCGCGGTGCGTAACGTGCTTTTTAATGAACTTGTGGAGTTCCTGGTTCGATATCATGATCTATTATGTGTTTTTTGTTTGAATGGCCAAATATTCTTTGTAACGAATCTTATAGTGATTACAGCCTGCCCTGTAATACTTTTATTTTTTAATGGTTGAAACCACTGAGTCATGGATCTTGGTGAAAACCGAAGCCTCCAATATATTTCTTTTCATTTCTTTGCTTGCCCAAAGAAACAGCCTGTCCCGAGCGGGAGCCGAGGGAAAACAAAGAAAGGGCACTTTTTCGAAGGGATTTTTCATCCCGAGTGCCCGGGATGAAAACCATAAAGAACCGGCTAAATTTTCTCCAGGGCTTCGAAAATTCTTAACGCCGGTTCTTCATTATCCTGCCGAAAAAGTTTATGGCATCTATTATGCCACTGCGGCGCATCATCGCCAGGGTATAATTAAAATAAATGAGAAGCATTTATTTGATTTTCGTGGAACGATTTCATAAAACTTTGCATCCTTAGCGCAAACTTAGTGTCCTTCGCGCAGGCTTCGCGTTCTTTGTGGTTAAAATTAAATTCATAACTCTATTGCCGAGCTCGGAATATTCACGATACGGTCAACAAGCCAGCGGCTATTCTCCAACCCATCCCTCCGGCAATCCATAAACATCGGCAGGGTATGCATCAGCTCCCAGGCAGGGCGAGTCATCACGCCATGGTCGTTGGTGTATCTGAGCAGTTCATCGCGATGCTGCCTGTCCTGCGCGAGGATAACGTTCAGCCAGTAGTTGGATCTGCAATCTTCCGGTTCGCTGAAAAAGACATATTCTGATCCGGTGAAGAATTCACGGTATTTTCCGGCCAGGGCACGCTTGCGCTGCAGCATGGTGTCGAGTGTTTCCATTTGAGCACAACCGAGGGCGGCCGCGATATTCGTGAGGCGGTAGTTATAGCCGATATGGTCGTGGCGGTATTCCCAGGCGTGCGGCACCTTGGCCTGGGTGGTAAGGTGTTTTGCCAGGCGTGCGGTGGGTTCATCATTGGTAAGGATCATGCCGCCCCCGCCGGTGGTGATCACCTTATTGCCGTTAAAGCTGAGGATTCCCGAAACCCCCATGGTGCCGGTATGTTGTTCCTTATAAAAGCTGCCAAGGCTTTCGGCCGCATCTTCGATCATGGGGATGTTGTATTCGTCGAGCACCGCCTTGAGTTCGTCGAGCTTCACCGGATGGCCGAAGCTATGCATCGGCAGGCAGGCAGCAATACGACAGCCAGTTTTTTTATTTACTGCCACCTTATTGAACTCCAGGTTTTCCCTTGCCTGCCCGCCGGAGTCCGAAGGACGGAGGAGGGTCCCTTGCCTGCCCGCCGGAGTCCGGAGTCCGGAGGAGGGTCCCTTTTCCCTTTTCCCTTGTCCCTTGTCCCTTGTCCCTACTTCGCGGAGTTCTGCATTTTCTTCGAGCCACCGGCGCACTGCTGCGGGCGACAAGCCAAGCGTGTCGCGGTCCACATCGAGGAAGACCGGGGCTGCGCCGGTATAGCTGATGGCGTTGGCGGTAG